>NZ_SMKU01000232.1 GCF_004349215.1 Actinomadura rubrisoli
GGGGCGAAGGGGGGCTGGAGGTCGTGGCGGCGACGGCCATTGAGTTCAAGCCTGCCTCTCCCGAGGTCGTGGAGCCGCCCGCAGAGGAAGATGCGCCGGAGGCGCCGATGCTCTTCCTGGAGCCCAAGCAGGCCGAGGTGGAGGACGTCGAGGAGGCGGACGAGGAGCGGCCGCCCGCAGGGTGACGGGACGGGCGGGCGGAGCAGGACGATCCGGCCGAGGACGGGCCGGGCCCAGGGCTTGACGGGCTGGACGTTTCACCGGATATTCACGGGATTGTGCCGTTTGGGGGGCGCCGGATCCGTCCGGTGGTGATCGACTCCATCGCGATCCCTGGTGGAGTCCTGAGGAGCGCCCATGCCCCTGAATCGACGCACCTTCCTGCGGGCCACGGCCGTCGCCGGTGGTACGACCGCCTTTTCCGGCGCCGTCTGGCAGGCGGCCTTCGCGGTAGGGCCCGCGCAGCCGGGGCCCAGCCCGTACGGTCCGCTGCACGCGGCGGACGCCAACGGCCTCCGGCTTCCGGAGGGTTTCGTCGGACGGGTCGTGGCGCGCTCGCTCCAGCGAGTGGACGGGACGCGCCACACGTGGCATCCGGCCCCGGACGGCGGGGCCTGCTTCCGCGACGGCGACGGCTGGATTTATGTGAGCAACTCCGAGGTGCCGCTGGTGGGCGGCGTGTCGGCGGTGCGGTTCGACGCGTCCGGAAAGGTGGCGTCGGCGTACCGGATCCTGAACGGGACCACGCTCAACTGCGCGGGCGGCGCGACGCCGTGGAACACGTGGCTGTCGTGCGAGGAGCACGACTACGGCCTGGTGCACGAGACGGATCCGCGCGGGGAGAAGCCCGCGACGTCCCGGCCCGCGATGGGGCGCTTCAAGCACGAGGCCGCGGCGGCCGATCCCGAGCGCAAGGTCGTCTACCTCACCGAGGACCAGCCGGACGGCTGCTTCTACCGGTTCCGTCCGAACGACTGGGGCGATCTCTCGGCGGGGACGCTGGAGGTGCTGATCGGTTCCGGGACGGGCGCGGTCCGCTGGACGCGGGTGCCGGACCCGCAGCTCTGGATCACGCCGACACGCCGGCAGGTTCCGGGCGCGATGCGCTTCGACGGCGGGGAGGGCTGCTATTACACGGGCGGCGTCTGCTATTTCACCACCAAGGGCGACAACCGGGTGTGGGCGTATGACGCGTCCGCCGAACGGCTCGATCTGGCCTACGACGACGACCTGGTGACCGGTGGCGAGCCGCCGCTGCGGGGCGTCGACAACGTGACCGGAACCTCGTCGGGGGACCTGTACGTGGCCGAGGACGGCGGCGACATGGAGACCAACCTCATCACTCCGGCGGGGGTCGTGACGCCGTTCCTGCGGCTTCTGGGGCACGACAAGTCGGAGATCACCGGGCCCGCGTTCAGCCCCGACGGGTCCCGGCTGTACTTCTCGTCCCAGCGCGGCAAGAGCGGGGTCGCCGCCGGGACGGACGGCGTCACCTTCGAGGTGCGGGGCCCGTTCCGCCGCTGACCCTCGGGGGGACCGGCCGTCACGCGTGCCGGTCGAGGGCGTGCATGATCCCGGCGACGTTGCTCTCGGCGCTGTTGAGGACCTCGTACTTGGCGACGAGCTCCGGGTCGACGTCCTCGCGCGTGATGGCGTAGCGGTCCTTCGTGCGGTCCACCACCATCGCGACGGCGTGGTCGAGGTCGAGGTCCTGGTCCTGGGCGTCCCGCACCGCGTCCACCCAGACCCGCAGTTCCTCGGCGGACCGTTCCAGCGTGTCGTCCACCTCCGAGACGGGCCCGTAGTGTGCGAACAGCAGCCGCTGCGGGCCGAGCGCCCGGAACCTGCCGAGCGACTTCAGGGCCGTGTCCAGGTCGAAGTCCGGCGGCGGCGTCGCGGGGCGGACGTCCGCCGTCTCGGGGATGTAGATCCCGGCGGCGTCGCCCACGTACAGGTCGCCGGTCTGGGAGTCCATCAGCCCGACGTGGTGCTTGGCGTGCCCGGGGGAGTAGTGCGACTCCAGCCGCCGCCCGCCGCCGAGGTCGACCACGCCGGTGTCCTGGACGGCGCGGATCCGCGCGGCGTCCGTCGGCCTGAGCTCGCCGAACAGGGTGTCGAGGCTGTCGCCGTACACCATCCGGGCGCTGCGCATGAGCCGCTCGGGGCTGGCGAGGTGCCGCGCGCCCTTCTCGTGGACGACGACCTCCGCCTGCGGGTACATCCGGGCGATGTCGCCGACGCCGCCCGCGTGGTCGAGGTGGATGTGCGTCACGACGACGCTCGCCAGGTCCGCGGGCCCGACGCCCAGCTCCGTGAGCGCCCGCCGCACGATCGGCGCCGACCCGGCCGTGCCCGGCTCCACGAGGCAGGGCCGGTCGGACAGGATCAGGTACCCGGCGGTGATCCCGGCGAAGCCCGCCATACGCGTGTCGATCTCGTAGACGTCACCGCCGAGCGGCGTGACCGTGGTCGTGGTGTCCATGCCCCTGATCATCGTCCCCAGCGCCCCCACGTGCCACCCGCGTCAGGCCACGTGCCCGGCGTCAGGTCATCCGCGCGGTGACGCCGTCCGGGTGCCCGCCGTCCGGGTGGGCCTCCCAGGTGCCGAGATGGACGATCATGTCCGGAACGAGCGCGACGGCCACCTCCTCCCTGATCTCGCGGACGAGGGCGCCCGCGTCCACCCCGCCGGGCTCGCGCTGCCGCCCGACAGGTAAACGCATTAAGCCCCAGCGTCGACAACCTCAGCGTTGCGATCGCGTGCGAAGCCAGGTTCGAGCGAAGCAAGAACCTGATCGCGCAGCGAGCCCCTGGGCGAGTCGGAGCGATGCAGCGATCGCCGCAGTGTCCGCCGAAGGAGGGCCGCCAAGGCCCGACGCCAAGGGCACTGCAATTAACACAGCAACCGAAGGACGAGGCCGGTTCGGGGCTTCGGGCCGAACGAGGTGGATTTGCGGGGGACCCGCTCGCCCTCGCCCGCGACGGCCAGAACGTCCTCCACCTTGAGGGGGTTCAGGACGACGGCGGTGCCGCCGGTGCGTCGGGCGCGCGCGATGGCGGCGGCCGGGTCGTCGTGGACGACCTCGATGGCGTCCTCGTTCTCGGGGATGCCCCAGACGCCGCCGATGAGCAGGCGGTCGAGGACGGCCGTGTCGAGCCCGCACCAGCGGGTGGAGTGGTCCGGCGGCATCGCCCGCGCGAGGCGGGCCGGGTCGGGGTGGGTGAGCAGCCGCGGGCGGTCGCCGCCGCCGAGCAGGAACGCGGGGCCCGGCGCCTCGGCGAGCGCCCGCAGCGCGGCGGCCTCGTCGTCCGGCTCGGTGACGCGGAAGACGCCCCGGGCGCGCTCGACGGCGACGTCCGGGCGCAGACCCGGCAGGACGCGGTGGATCGCGCCCAGGTGCGGCGGATAGCGCGTGGAGTCGACGAGGAGGGCCAGGCCCTGGTCCCAGGGGCCGGGGCCGTCCCCGGCGGCGTGGTGGCGGGCCTGAAGGGCGCGGTAGGTGGCGTAGCGGTGGTGGCCGTCGGCGATGAGGGCCTGCCGGCCGCGCAGGTCCGCGGCGACGCGCGCGTGCAGCGACGGGTCGGCGATCCGCCACAGGCGGTGCGTCAGGCCGTCCTCCGTTCGGAACTCCACCAGCGGGGGCGCCGCGCCCGCGCCGTCGACGATCCGGGCGGCGTCGCCGCCGCCCTGGTAGACCAGGAAGATCGGCTCCAGGTTGGCGCGGGCGGCGGTCATCAGCGCCAGCCGGTCGCGGACCGGGCCGGGGAAGACGTTCTCGTGCGGTAGCACCACCCCGTCGGCCTCCGCCCGCAGCCCGAGGGCGCCGATGAGCCCGCGCTGCAGGACGCCCCCGTCCGCGTCCGCCGCCTCGTAGACGTATAGGGCCGGCTCGGGGTCGATCGCGAGCGCGCCCTCGTCCAGCCACCGGCGCAGCAGCGCGCCCGCTTCGCGGTAGCTCTCGCCCGCGGCGCGCGGCATGTTCAGCCGGACGATGTTGTGGCCGCCGTTGCCCATCAGCCGCAGCACGCCGGCCTCGTCGATCAGGTCGTACGGGGGCATGGTCACCGAGGCCAGGTCGCCGACCACCTCGGGGACGAAGCGGACACCTCGGAACGGGGCCAGTTCCAGGCCGCCACCGCCCCGCGGTCCCGCCGTCCCGAAGATCCTTGCGCTGAACTCTTCCGGCCCGAGCCCGGAGGGGAGGTCGTCGTCCACTGTGGGCATGGTAATCACAGACGGGCGCCCGCGCGCGGTCCGGGTACCGTCGTAGCGATCAGAGTGCGAGGGGAGGTCCACGTTGGATGTGCAAGGACCAGGACGATCGGAGGATTCCCCCGGAGACGCCCCGGGCGGGCATGCCGCAGAACCCGAAGGCGGCGTGTACGAGTGGTACACGCGGGGCCTGGAGCTGCTCCGGTCGGGCAGCGCGTCCGCCGCGCTGCAGCTCCTGATCCGGGCGGCGGACGCCGAGCCGGGCTCGCACAGTATCCGCGAGGCCCTCGGGCGGGCGCAGTTCGGGGCGCGGCTGTTCGGCGAGGCGGCCGAGAGCTTCCGCGGGATCGTCGAGGAGGAGCCCGCCGAGGACTACGCGCGGTTCGGCCTGGGCCTGGCGCTCAGCCGGATGGGCGACCTCGAGGGCGCGGTCGAGCATCTGGCGCTCGCGGCGGCCATGCGTCCCGACAACCAGGACTACACGCGGGCGCTGCGGCACGCCAGGGCGACCCTCGAATCCCGCCGCCGCCCCACCCCCGACGCGGAGGAGCGCGATGAAGGGCAGTGACCGTCCCCTGAGCGAGGCGTACGACGTCGCTCTGCTCGACCTGGACGGGGTCGTGTACGTCGGCCGCCGTCCGGTGCCGGCCGCGGCGGAGTCCCTCGCCAAGGCCCGCGCGGCGGGGCAGCGGCTGGCGTTCGTGACCAACAACGCCTCCCGCACCCCGTCGGCGGTCGCGGCGCTGCTCACCGATGTGGGCGTCCCGGCGAGCCCAGACGATGTCGTGACGTCCGCGCAGGCCGCCGCCCGGCTGCTGGCCGAGCGGCTGCCCGCCGGGGCGAAGGTGCTCGTGGTGGGCGGGATGGGCCTGCGGCAGGCGCTGCACGCGCAGGGGCTCCGGCCCGTGTCCGTCGCGTCCGAGCGTCCCGCCGCGGTCGTCCAGGGCTTCGCCCCCGGCATCGCCTACGACCTGCTGTCGGAGGGCGCGCAGGCGGTCAGCGCGGGGGCGCTGTTCGTGGCCTCGAACGGCGACTTGACGATCCCCGGCGGGGAGGGGCCGCCGCATCCCGGGAACGGCGCGCTGCTCAAGGTGATCAGCTCGGCGACCGGCGTCGACCCGGTCATCACGGGCAAGCCCGAGCGCCCCCTGCACCAGGAGTCGATCCGCCGCACCGGCGCGCGGCGTCCGCTCGTGGTCGGCGACCGCCTCGACACCGACATCGAGGGCGCCCGCAACGGCGGCGCCGACAGCCTCCTCGTCTTCACCGGCGTGACCGGCCACCTCCAGGCCCTCACCGCGTCGCCCGAACAGCGCCCCACCTATATGGCGCCCGACCTGGGCGGCCTGCTCGTCCCGCACCCGGTGCCCGAGCGCGACGGCGACGGCCACCGCTGCCGGGGCTGGATGGCCCGGCGGGACGGCGGCCGCTTCACCGTCACCGGGTCCGGCGACCCGTTCGACGGCCTCCGCGCCCTCGCGTCCGCCGCCTGGCAGACCGACGCCCCGGCACCCCCCGACGCCCTCACCGGCGCCCTGGAATCCCTCTCCCTCTGACCTCCGGCCAGGCAAGTTCCACCGGCCGACACCGATCGTTCGCCCGGTGACCATCGTGCGCACTCCCGGGCGCCGTGCCGGAGCCCGACCGTGTCCGGCGGGCCGCATCAGCGGTTCCGCTGGACACGGAAGGGAAGTGAGCCATGAGCGGCTGGCGTCGTACGGCCCTGGTGGCGGGCCTGACGGGGACCCTCGCGGCAACGGCGGGGCCCGCGCTCGCGGCGGGCGGCAAGCACCGGCGGTTCGATCTCCAGGCCCACCGGGGCGGCCTGGGGCTCGTCGTCGAGAGCACCCTGCCCGCCTTCGCGAACGCCCTGGAACTGGGGGTGAGCACCCTCGAACTGGACGTCCAGATCACCGAGGACGGGCGGGCCGTCGTCACCCACGACCGCAGGGTCAACCCGTCCAAGTGCCAGGACACCGGCCCGGCCGCGCCCGGCGACCCCGAGTACCCCTACGCCGGGAAGTACGTCAACACCCTCGCTCTCAAGCAGGTGCGCACGCTGGACTGCGGCTCGCGGACGCTCCCTGACTTCCCCGGCCAGAAGGCCGCGCCGGGCGCGAGGATGCCGCTGCTCAGCGAGGTGTTCGGGCTCGTCCGCAGGTACCGGGCCCACGGGGTGAGGCTGAACGTCGAGACCAAGGTGGAGGCAGGCGCGCCCAACGAGACGGCGCCGCGCGAGCAGTTCGTCCGCGTCACGGCCCGGGAGGTCCAGCGCGCGCGCCTGCTGCGCCAAGTCACGATCCAAAGCTTCGACTGGGGCGCCCTCATGCGCATGCGCCAGGTGGAGTCGAGGCTGCCCCTCGTCGCGCTGACGAACTACGACTTCCTCCAGACCGGGCAGCCGGGCAGGTCGCCGTGGCTGGGCGGGATCGACATCGACGACTTCGGCGGCGACCCCCTCACGGCCGTCCGGTCGTTCGGCGCGTCGGCGTTCTCGCCCGTGCACGGCTTCCCCCAGAACGGCAAGGTCACCGACCCCGGCTACCGCCCCTACGTCACCAAGGCGATGGTGGCGCGCGCGCACTGCCTCGGCTTGAAGGTGATCCCCTGGACGGTGGACGACGCGCCCACCATGGACAAGCTCATCGACGACGGCGTGGACGGCCTTATCACCGACTACCCCGACCGCCTCCGCGGCGTCATGGCCGCCCGCGGCCTGGCCCTGCCCCGCGCCTACCGCCCCCGGTGACCACAGGATCCCGCGCGGCGATCACAGGATCCTGCGCAGCCTGAGCAGGTCGAAGATGCTCGCCTCGATCTTGAGGCGCCCGGACGCCCACGCCTTGGCAGGGCTCAGCTCGTCGCGGGCCAGCGCGACCAGGTCGTCGCTGCCCACGACGAGCCGGACCTGCGCGGCCTTCGGCTCCTCGTCGGGCTCGAAGGGGTCCAGCCCACCCGCGTGGAGCCGCGTCCGGAAGGCCACGCCGAGATCAGGGATCCGGCAGCTGACCGTCCGCTCGACGACGTGCTCGGCGAGGCGCTCGGCGTCCACGTCCGCCATGCGCTCGGCGATCAGGCCGAGCGCCGCCCGGCAGTCCTCCTCGTTCGCCATGGTCAGGCCGTTCCCCGTTCGGTCGACACCGCTGTCGCAATGGGACGGTAGCGTTCTGGCTGAGCCCGAGGCGACCCGTTACGCGCGCTCGGGGGCCACTGGGAGGTAAACGTGATGTCCGACGAGGCCGCGGACGGGCCCGTCCAGGGGCGGCCCGCGCCTGGTGCCGCGCCTGTGGGCGCGGGTGAGGGCGTGCCTGGGGGCGCGGACGAGGCCGTGGAGGAATTCCCGGCCGGGGCGCCGCCCGAGCCCACGGGCGATCCGCGGGTCGACGCCGCCGTGGCGCGGCTGGGCGAGCTCGGCGGGCGGTCGGTGTCCGAGCATGTGGAGATCTTCGAGGACGTCCACCAGCGGCTCCAGGAACTGCTCGCGGCGGCCGACCAGGCCGACCAGGCCGAGCAGGCCGAGCAGGCCGAGCAGGCCGAGCAGGCCGAGCAGGCCGAGCAGGCCGAGCAGGCCGAGCAGGCCGAGCAGGCCGAGCAGGCCGAGGCGCCGCGACAGGCTGAGGCGTCGAGACAGGCCAGGGCGCCGCGTCCGGGCCAGCCGCCGCGACAAGCCGAGGCGCCGCGCCCGGGCCAGGCCCCGCGCCCGGGCCAGCCGCCGCGACAGGCCGGGGCGCCGCGGCCGGGCTTCCCCGACGCTCTGCGTCCCCGTCCCGGAAGCACCGCGTGAGCCGGGCGGCGCGCGGGACGGGCGCCCGCCGGGCGGAGCCGGGGCGATGAGCGCCAGGCGCCGGCTGGACGCCGAGCTGGTGCGGCGCAGGCTGGCGCGGTCGCGCGAGCACGCCGCGCAGCTCATCGGCGACGGGCGGGTGCGGGTCGGCGGGCAGCGGGCGGCCAAGGCGGCCACGCAGGTCGAGACCGGGGCCGCCATCGTGGTGGACGAGACGGACCGGGGCCCGGAGTACGTCTCGCGCGGCGGGCACAAGCTCGCGGGCGCGCTGGAGAGGTTCGCCGGGCTCGCGGTGGAGGGGCGGCGCTGCCTGGACGCGGGCGCCTCGACCGGCGGGTTCACCGACGTGCTGCTGCGCGCGGGCGCGGCGCACGTGTACGCGGTCGACGTCGGGTACGGGCAGATCGCCTGGTCGCTGCGGACCGACGAGCGGGTCACCGTGCTGGAGCGGGTCAACATCCGCGAGCTGACGCCGGAGATGCTCGGGGAGGCGCCGCCGGGGGTCGTGGTGGGCGACTTGTCGTTCATCTCGCTGAAGCTCGTCCTCGATCCGGTGCGCCGGTGCGCGGCCCCGGACGCCGACTACGCGATCATGGTGAAGCCGCAGTTCGAGGTCGGCAAGGACCGGGTCGGCGCGGGCGGGGTGGTGCGCGACCCGGAGCTGCGCGCGGACGCGGTGCGCGGGGTGGCCGAGCACGCGCGCACACTGGGACTGGGCGTGCTGGGCGTGGCGGCGAGCCCGCTGCCGGGCCCGTCGGGGAACGTGGAGTACTTCCTGTGGCTGCGCGCCGGGGCCCCGCCGCTGGACGAGGCCGACCTGGCCGAAGCGATCGCGGAAGGCCCGCAATGAGCGCCCGCGGGGCGGCGGCCGTACAAAGAGCGTTTGTACAGAGGGCAGCCGTACACCGGAGTGGAGCGAGGGTATGAGCGGAAGGTCGGTGCTGGTCGTTGCGCACACCGGGCGGCCGGAGGCGGTCCGCAGCGCGCAGTTGGTCATCGAGCGGCTCAGTGAGGCCGGGATCGCGGTGCGGGTGCTGGACGGCGAGGCCCCCGACATCGGCTGCGCGGGCGCGGACGCCGTGCCGGGGGCCGTAGCGGCGGAGGATGCCGAGGTGGTCATGGTGCTCGGCGGGGACGGGACGCTGCTGCGCGCGGCCGACCTGACCCGCACGTCGGGCACGCCGCTGCTCGGCGTCAACCTCGGGCACGTCGGGTTCCTCGCCGAGGCCGAGCGGGACGATCTGGCCGCCACCGTCGACCGGGTCGTCGAGCGGCGCTACGACGTCGAGGAGCGGATGACGATCGACGTCACCGTCCGGCGCAACGGCTCGGTGACGGGGACCACGTGGGCGCTGAACGAGGCGAGCATCGAGAAGGCCGAACGGGAGCGGATGCTGGAGGTCGTCGCCGAGATCGACGGCCGCCCGCTGTCGAGCTGGGGCTGCGACGGGGTGGTGTGCGCCACACCCACCGGGTCCACCGCGTACGCGTTCTCGGCGGGCGGGCCGGTGGTGTGGCCGGAGGTGGAGGCGATGCTGGTCGTCCCGATCAGCGCGCACTCGCTGTTCTCCCGGCCGCTGGTGGTGTCGCCGCGGTCGCTGGTGGCGGTCGAGGTGCAGCGGGGCACGCCCCGCGCCGTCCTGTGGTGCGACGGGCGCCGCACGCTCGACCTGCCGCCGGGCGCGCGGGTGGAGGTGCGCAGGGGGGCGGTGCCGGTGCGGCTCGCCCGCCTGCACCTGACGCCGTTCACCGACCGGCTGGTCACCAAGTTCGGGCTGCCCGTGACGGGCTGGCGCGGGCGGGTCAGGCAGCCCGCGCATCCGTCGCCGCCCACGGACGGGGAGGCGGTACCGGACGGGCAGAGGGGATAATCTCCACAGGCGCCGATCGGTGATCTGTTTGCGGAGGGTTGTGACGCTGGTGCGTCCGATGGTCGATGAGGTGCGGATCCAGGGCCTCGGTGTGATCGACGAGGCCGTGCTCGATCTGTCGCCGGGCTTCAACGTCGTGACCGGTGAGACCGGGGCCGGCAAGACCATGGTGGTCACGAGCCTGGGGCTGCTGTTCGGCGGCCGCGCCGACCCGCAGCGGGTCAGGCCGGGCGCCGACCGCGCCACGGTGGAGGGCCGGATCGTCGTCGACCCGGGCGGCCGCGTGGTCGAGCGGGTCGAGGAGGCGGGCGGCGACCTGGACGACGGCGCGCTGATCATCACCCGGTCGGTGTCGGCGGAGGGGCGCTCGCGCGCGTTCCTCGGCGGCCGGTCCGTCCCGGTCAGCCTGCTGATCAACCTGGCGGACGACCTGGTGGCCGTGCACGGGCAGTCCGACCAGCAGCGGCTGCTGCAGTCGGCGCGGCAGCGCGGCGCGCTCGACCGGTACGCGGGCGGCGCGCTGACCAAGCCGATGCGCGCCTACACCAAGGCGTACCAGCGGCACCGCCAGGTCAGCGCGCTGCTGGACGAGCTGACCACGCGGGCGCGGGAGCGCGCGCAGGAGGCCGAGGTGCTGCGCTTCGGCCTGCGGGAGATCGAGAAGGCCGATCCCAAGGACGGCGAGGACGTCGCGCTCGCCGCCGAGGAGGAGCGGCTCGGGCACGCCGACGCGCTGCACGGCGCGGCCGACACCGCGCACGAGGCGCTGCTGGGCGACGCCACCGCGGCGTTCGAGGCCGCGAACGTGGTGAGCCTGCTCGGGACGGCCCGCAACGCGCTGGAGGTCGTCCGCGAGCACGATCCGGAGCTGGCCGCGCTCGCCGACCGGCTCGCCGAGGCGGGCTACCTGGTCTCGGACGTCGCCACCGACCTCGCGTCCTACGCCGAGTCCGTCGACGCCGACCCGGCGCGCCTGGCGGCGGCCCAGGAGCGGCGGGCCGAGCTGACCTCGCTGACCCGCAAGTACGGAGGGGCGGAGGGGACGGTCACGGAGGTGCTGGAGTGGTCGCGGCGCTCGGCGGCGCGGCTCGCCGAGCTGGAGGGCGACGACGACCGCATCGACGAGCTGTGGTCCGAGCACGCGGAGCTGACCGAACGGCTGGCCGCCGAGGCGGCCGAGCTGACGGCGGTGCGCTCGCGCGCCGCCGAGCGGTTCTCCGGCGCCGTCACCGGCGAGCTGACGGCGCTGGCGATGCCGCACGCGCGGGTCGAGGTGACCGTCAGCCCGACCGGCGACTACGGCCCGCACGGGATCGACGAGGTGGAGGTCCGGCTCGCGCCGCACCCCGGCTCGCAGCCGCTGCCGCTGCACAAGGGCGCCTCGGGCGGCGAGCTGTCGCGGGTGATGCTGGCGATCGAGGTGGTGTTCGCGGGCGCCGACCCGGTCCCGACGTTCGTGTTCGACGAGGTGGACGCGGGGGTCGGCGGGAAGGCGGCGGTGGAGATCGGGCGGCGGCTCGCCCGGCTGGCCCGCAACGCGCAGGTGATCGTCGTGACGCACCTGCCGCAGGTGGCCGCGTTCGCCGACCAGCATCTGATGGTGGAGAAGTCCGACGACGGCACCGTCACCCGCAGCGGCGTCACCGCCCTGGACCGCGAGGGGCGCGTCCGGGAGCTGTCGCGGATGCTCGCCGGCCTGGAGGACTCCGAGCTCGGGCGCGCGCACGCCGAGGAGCTGCTGGCGATGGCGGCCGAGGAAGGCTGATCGGGCGAAGGGGGCTCGGGGGCTTGAAAACTACAGAGGGTGCGCGAACGGACACGCCTCGCCGCCCGTCCCTGCCGATGTTTGCTCCCGTGCTCTGGCAGGATGGCAGGCGATGAAAGACCCGTCTCCCACCTCTGAGCGACGCGTCCGGCCGGCGCTGCGGCTGCCGCGGCGCGTGCTCGCGCTGGGCCGCGGCCGCGACGACGGCCGGACGGGCGTCAACGCCGTCGCCCGGCTCGACCGCCGCACCAAGGACCTGACCAAGCGGCTCCAGCCCGGCGAGGTCGCCGTGATCGACCATGTCGACCTCGACCGCGTCAGCGCCGAGGCGCTGGTGTCGTGCGGGGTCGGCGCCGTGGTCAACGTCGCGCCGAGCATCTCGGGCCGCTACCCCAACCTCGGCCCGCAGATCCTCATCGAGGCCGGCATCCCGCTGCTGGACGACGTCGGCCCGGAGATCTTCACCAAGCTCGCCGAGGGCGACCAGGTCCGCGTCGAGGACTCCGCGGTCCATCGCGGCGACGAGGTCGTCGCGAAGGGCACCGCGCAGACCGCCGAGACCGTCGAGACGGCGCTGACCGAGGCCAAGGCGGGCCTTGCCAGCCAGCTGGAGGCGTTCGTCGCCAACACGATGGAGTACGTCAAGCGCGAGCGCGACCTGCTCATCGACGGCGTCGGCGTCCCCGAGGTGACCACCAAGATCGCCGGGCGGCACGCGCTGATCGTGGTCCGCGGCTACCACTACCGCGAGGACATCGCGACCCTGCGGCCCTACATCCGCGAGTACCGTCCCGTCCTGATCGGGGTGGACGGCGGCGCCGACGCGCTGCTGGAGGCCGGCTACCGCCCCGACATGATCGTCGGCGACATGGACTCGGTGTCCGACGACGCGCTGACCTGCGGCGCGGAGATCGTCGTGCACGCCTACCGGGACGGACGGGCGCCGGGCCTGAAGCGGGTGCACGAGCTCGGCACCGAGGCGGTGGTGTTCCCCGCCACCGCCACCAGCGAGGACATCGCGATGCTGCTCGCCGACGACAAGGGCGCCACGCTCATCGTCGCGGTCGGCACGCACGCCAACATGGTGGAGTTCCTCGACAAGGGCCGCGCCGGCATGGCCAGCACCTTCCTCACCCGGCTGCGGGTGGGCAGCAAGCTCGTCGACGCCAAGGGCGTCAGCCGGCTCTACCGCAGCCGGATCTCCACCTGGTCGCTGCTGTTCCTCGTCCTCGGCGCGTTCGTCGCCATCGTCACCGCCGTCGCCATGTCACCGGCGGGGGACGTCATCAGTCCCCTGCTCGCCGACCGCTGGCACGCCTTCGTCTTCTGGCTGACCGGACTCTTCACGTGATCGATTTCCGCTACCACCTCGTCTCCATCGTCGCGATCTTCCTCGCGCTGGCGCTCGGCATCGTGCTGGGCTCCACCACCCTGTCGGACTCGGTGAGCGACACGCTGCGCCAGCAGGCCAACTCCGCGGCCAGGACGGCCCAGGACGCCCGGCTCGCGCAGCGCCAGATGCAGGGCCAGCTGAAGGGGGAGGAGCAGTTCGCCGCCGGGCTGGCCCCGCAGTTCGTCGCGAACCGGCTCAAGGGCCAGTCCGTGGTGCTGTTCGAGACGCCCGGCGCCGGCAACGACGGCATCGAGCGGCTCAGCGAGCTGGTCAAGAACGCGGGCGGCGCCGTGACCGGCCGCGTCACCGTCCAGAAGAAGTTCTTCGAGGACGACGAGCAGCACACCCTGAACGAGCTCGCCGACCAGCTCAAGTCCGAGGGCGTGGAGTTCCCGGCGGACGCGGGCCCCTACGCCAAGGCCGGCGCGGTGCTGGCCGGCGCGGTCGTCACACGGGACGCCGCCAAGAGCGGCCGCGAGGACGCCACCGGCGGCGCCGTCCTGAACAGCTTCAAGGAGGGCGGGTACGTCACCACCAGCGGCAAGCCGGGCCAGCACGCCACCCTCGCGATCCTGGTGGCGCCGTCCAGCGCCTACGCCTACGACGGCGGCGGCGACGACAACAAGGCGCTGATCTCGCTGGCCACCGCACTGGACGCCGCCGATCGCGGTACGGTCGTCGGAGGCCCGGCCACGTCCGCCCGGGAGGGCGGGCTGATCGCGGCGCTGCGCGGCTCCGACGCCAAGGAGGAGGTCTCCGCCGTCGACACGGTGGACACCTCGTCCGGGCAGGTCGCGACGATCCTGGCGCTGCAGGACGAGCTGGGCGGCAAGTCCGGACAGTACGGGACGGGCGCCGGCGCGAGCGGCTACCTGCCCTCGCCCGCGCCCACGGTGGGGAAGAACGGGTGACCTGATGAACCGACGCATCGCCGCCGGCCCGGCGCGGGGCGTGCGGCTGCTGGCCGGCACCGCGCTGGGCGCCGCCGCCGCGCGCGCCGCCTACGCCGCGCTGACGCGCCGCCCCCCGGGGCTCAACGGGCTGCCGGGCGAGGAGGTGTGGGGGCGCACCAACCACCGCGGCGAGCCGGTGACGCTGCTGGAGGGGCCCGCGTTCGTGGCGGGCGCCGCCGCGGCCGGGCTGCTGGCCCCCGGCGCTTGCGGCCGGGCGCGCGCCGCCGCGCTGCTGGCGGGCGCCGGGTCCGGGCTCCTCGGCGGGTACGACGACCTGGCGGGCTCCGCCTCGTCCCGCGGCTTCAAGGGCCATTTGGGCGCCCTCGCCCGCGGCGAGGTCACCAGCGGCGCCGTGAAGATCCTGGGCATCGGCGCGACGGGCCTCGCCGCCGCCGCGATCGCCGGGTCGCCCGCCCCGACCCGCGCCGGGCGCGCGTTCGACACCCTGGTCAACGGCGCGATCGTCGCCGGGGGCGCCAACCTGATGAACCTGTTCGACCTGCGTCCCGGCCGCGCCATCAAGGTCGGGATCATCACCGGGACCCCGCTGGCGCTGACCGCGTCCGGCTCCGCCGTGGCCGCCGCGCCGCTCGGCGCCGCCGTCGCGCTGCTGCCCGAGGACCTCGGCGAGCGCGCGATGCTCGGCGACACCGGCTCCAACGCGCTCGGCGCGCTGCTCGGCCTCGCCGCGACCCGTCTCGGCCGCGGCCCCCGGCTCGCCGTGCTGGCCGGGCTCGCCGGGCTGAACGCCGCCAGCGAGTTCGTCAGCTTCACCAAGGTGATCGCGCGGACCCCGGCGCTGAACCGCATCGACATGCTCGGCCGCCGCCCCGAGCATGTCGATGCGGTTC
>NZ_SMKU01000233.1 GCF_004349215.1 Actinomadura rubrisoli
GCCCCGTCCCGGCACGGCTCGATCGTGATCCTCACCAGCGGCACGTCCGGTCGGCCGAGGGGGGCGCCGCGCCCGCCGTCCCGGTCGATGGCGCTGCCCGGCGGCATCCTGGCGAAGGTGCCGCTGCGCGGCGGGGAGCCGGCGTTCGTCGCGCCGCCGCTATTCCACGGCCTCGGCCTGACCACCGCCCTCCTCGCGCTCGGCCTCGGCTCGACCCTCGTGCTGCGCCGCCGCTTCGACGCCGAGACGGTCCTGGACGACCTGGAGGCGCACCGCTGCGGCTCCTTCATCGCGGTGCCGGTGATGCTGGGCCGCGTCCTGGCGTCCCCGGGCCTGGCGTCCCGCGACCTGTCCCGCCTCCGCGTGGTCATGACGGGCGGGGCGCGGCTGGACGCCGATCTCTGCCGCCGGGCGATGGCGGCGTTCGGACCGTCCGTCTACAACTTCTACGGCTCCACCGAGGCGTCCTGCATCACGATCGCCACCCCGGATGACCTGGCCGCGGCGCCCGGATGCGCCGGACGCCCGCCCCTCGGCACGACCGTGGCGGTCCTCGGCGACGACGCCCGTCCCGTGCCGCCCGGCGCCGTCGGGCGGATCTTCGTGGACTCCCCGGCCCGCTTCGGCGGCTACACCGGCGGGGGCGGCAAGGAGGAGGTCGGCGGGCTGATGGCGGTCGGCGACCTCGGCCACCTGGACGGCGGTGGGCGGCTGCACGTCGACGGCCGCGCCGACGAGATGATCGTCTCGGGCGGCGAGAACGTCCACCCCGGCGAGGTGGAGGACCTCCTTTCCGCCCATCCCGCCGTGGACGAGGCCGCCGTCGCGGGCGTCCCGGACGCGGAGTTCGGGCAGCGGCTGCGCGCCTTCGTCGTCGCGCGCGGCCTCACCGAGGACGAGGTGAAGGCGCACGTCGCGGCCAACCTCGCCCGCTACAAGGTGCCCCGCGAGGTCGTCTTCCTGGACGAGCTGCCCCGCAACGCGGCGGGCAAGGTCCTCAAGCGCGACCTGCCCGGCCTGGCCCCCGGCGAACCTCCCGATTGAGACGGCCGGTTACGTCCCGGGTAATCGCCGCGCCGCACCCCGCGCTCGTAGCGTCATGGTCATCGACGAGGGACCACTGGAAGGGGAACCCCGATGACCGCGATCCGTTCCATCACCGAAGGCGGCCTGTTCAGCGACGGCAACCGCCTGCTCCGCCTCGCGCTGCGCCTGGACGCGGCCGTGACCGGCGCCAACGGGCTGGCATACCTGGCGCTGGCCGGCCCGCTCGACGACCTGCTCGGGCTGGAGGCCGGTCCCGGCCGGCTGATCGGCGCGTTCCTGCTCGTGTACGCGGCGGCCGTGTGGGTGATCTCGATGCCCGCCCGCCCCCACCGCCACGCCGTGAGCGCGGTGGTGGAGGCGAACGCGCTGTGGGCGGTGCTGAGCGTCGTCACGGTGGCCTTGAGCTGGTTCTCCCTGAACACCGCGGGAGCGGTCTGGACGGTCCTCCAGGCGATCGTCGTGGCGGGCTTCGGCGCGCTGCAATACGCGGGGCTGCGGCGGACCCGCTGACCCCGGCCGGAGGCGAGCAGCGACCGGACGAGGGCGGGCGCGTACTCCGAGGGCCGAGCCTGGACGGGAGCGCGACGCCACGGCGGCGAGCCGGGTGTCCACGGGGAGCGGACGAGGCGGCCGGCGCGGCACGGACCCGCTCGACCTGGGACGGCGTCCAGCGGACCCGCGTCGCGCGCTTCGACGGCCGCGAGGGCGATCTTCGAGCCATTCAATTTTCTAGGTCCGACTTGTGGGTGAAGAACCAGAGAAGAGCGTTCAGCATCAAGACGGCGCTGATCACCACCGGCACCGACCCGGGCCGCGGAGCCAGGTCGTGAACGACGTACGGAGCACGGCCGGCTCAGTGCGTTTCATTCCCGCCGACCTGGCCGGCCCGCGGGCCGTCCCAGGTGATCGCCTTCATCGCCAGCGGCCAGGCCACTGAAAGGCGGACGAGCTGCTAAGCACCGGCGACAGCCCAGAGTGGCGTCGGTGGCCCATCTGCGCTCGGTGTATCCGTCGTGGATCTCGTGTTGGGCCAGTCGCCTGGGTTGTCGGGGCCGTCACCGCGTAGGTCACGGGCCGCGTCCGCCGGGGTGGGCGTCGCAGCCCCGCTGGACGTGGTCAGTCCGGCAGTAGGTGTGACACGAGGGTGTGTGCCCATTCGGGAGTGAGGGGCTCGTCGGTGAAGACGGCTCGGTAGTAGAGGGGAGCGAGCACGGCGTCCGTGGTGCGTTCCAGGGTCGGGGAGTGTTCGCCCCGGGCCTGGGCCCGTTCGAGTATGGCTTCGAGCTGTTGCCGGCGTTCTCCGCGGCATGCGGCGGCGCCTTGTTCTCCGCCGGTGCCGATGGTGGCGCGTACCAGGGCGAGGGTGTCCGGGTCACAGAGGTCCTTGGCGAGGTCGGAGGCATAGCGTTCCAGGTCCCCGCGGAGGCTTCCGGTGTTCGGTACCACGATGTCGCCGGAGAAGCGGCTGGTCGCGACGTCGGCGAGCAGCTCACCGACGGTGCCCCAGCGGCGGTAGACCGTGGTGGCGTGCACGCCGGCGCGGGCGGCCACGACCGGGATCGTCAGTGGTTCGCCGCCCTCGTCGGCGACCAGCTCCTTGATGGCCCGGTGGACGGCCGCGCGGACCCGGGCGGAGCGGCCTCCTGGCCGGCTCCCGGTCTGCGGGGCAGGAGAACCGGTAGTGGACACTCGGCCAGTATCGCACAGATCACTGCTTCAATAATGCAAAGATCACTGCGTTTGTGTTACGGTCGCACTACTAACGCACAGATCATTGCGAGAGCCATATGTCTGTTGACTCTGTTGTGTCTGCCGTCCCCTCCGACGAGGGCGCGCACCGTGTGCGGCGCGGGACCGCCTTCCTCAGCATGGCCGCCGTCTTCGTCGTCTTCCTGGCCGCTTCCAGCGTGCCGTCCCCGCTCTACCCGGTCTATCAGCAGCAATGGCATTTCCCGACGTGGGTGTTGACCGTCGTCTTCGCCCTGTACGTGGTCGGCCTGCTGGGCTCGTTGCTCGTCGTCGGGGCGCTGTCGGACCACCTCGGCCGCAGGCCGGTGCTCGCCGCGGCGATCGCGCTGGAGATGATCGCGCTCGTCCTGTTCCTCACCGCCGGGGACGTGGTGGTCCTGTCTGCCGCCCGGGTGCTTCAGGGAATCGCCACCGGGGCGGCGACGACCACCCTGAGCGCCACCCTCGTCGACCTCGAACCGCCGCACGCCCGTGGGCGCGCGGGCGTCGCCACCGCCGTGCTCGGCGGCATCGCCGCGGCGACCACCGCATTCCTTCACGCGAAGGAAGGAAACACCGTGACGACCGCGAGCAGCAGGATCAGCACGATCCGGTACACCGCCAGCGGACCGGCCGACGGGCCGGCGCTGGTCCTCATCCACGGCTGGGGATGCGACCGCGGCGGACGCTGAGACGGACTGCACTACCTGTCCCTGTTCCCGGAACAGACCGACGCCATGCTGGGCATGTTCCGCGACGACTTCGCCGCGGCGGTGCGCGGCCTCGTCGAAGGGGGTCGCCGGCCGGAACCGACCCGGCTCTCATGGACGCCTTGGTCTGCCCCGGGTGTGGTGGCCCGTGGGCCTGCGCGCCATCGAGGCTCTGGTGCGCTGGACTTGGACCCAGCAGTGGATATGGCCCGACGGTCAGATGGTGCGGCGGTAGCGGATGTGGGTGGCCAGCGGGGAGTGAAGCACCTCGACGGGCTCGAAGTCGAAGTCGACCCCGTCGAAGATCCGCTCGCCCGAACCGAGCAGAACGGGCGCGATGTCGAGGGTGAGTTCGTCGATCACCCCGGCTGCCAGTGCCTGCCGGACGGTCGAGGCACCGCCGGCGATGTCCACGCCCTTGTCGCCTGCGGCCTGGCACGCCGCGGAGTATGCCGCGTCGAAGCCGTCGGTGACAAAGTAGAACGTCGTCCCCCCGTCCATCGGGATCGGATCGCGGGGGTGGCGGGTCAGTACGAACACCGGCGCGTGGTAGGGCGGTTCGGGGCCCCACCAGCCCGACCAGTCCTCGTCCCAGTCCCCGCGGATCGGGCCGAACATGTTGCGGCCCATGACGTATGCGCCCCTCGGGCGCATCAGCCACTCGTTCGCGATCTTGTCCGCATCGTTGGCCCGCGGGTCGCCGATGTGGAGGGGCCTCACGGCTCTGGTCAGGTCCGGCGACGAAGCCGTCCAGTGAGATCGACATATGGCAGGTGGTATTCGACACCATGAACTCCATCCAGTGGTTGCGCCCGGGAAACCGGTCGTGCGGAATCATCGATGTGTCGCGGGACTCACCTGCCGGTCGGCTCCGCCGCATCGATCCAACGCCCACGAGGCCAGACCGCTAACCACTGTTCCGCAACCCCGGACACCCTTCCCGGGCATCAGTCCTGTGCTCCCTTTGGAAGGATCTCGGTGAGGTAGGCGGCCAGGTTGTTCAGGGTCTGCCGGCCGGCCTCGATCGCGTGGTACTTCTCTACCGCTTGGTCGCGTAGTTCTTTGGTGGGGAACACCGTGCGCATCTCGATCCGGGTCGCCGCGCCGTCGGGTGCGAACGTCAGGACCGACTCGAAGGCGTCCGGGTCGCCGCGGGACTCACCGTGCAGCAGCGTGATGCGCTCCGGCGCGGCGATCTCCTGCCATGTGATCCACTCGGTGTAGTCGGTTCCGTCCGGTCCGTGCATCACGAAGTCCCACACTCCGCCGACGCGGAACTCGAACGCCCGCGTGGTGGTGGTGAACCCTTCCGGTCCCCACCACCGCGACAGGTGCCGGACTTCGGTGAACGCCTCGAACACCAGTTCTCGTGGCGCGTCGATGACCCGGGAGATCACGGTCTCGCGGTCGGCCGTCGCGGGCTGCGCGGGCGCTCCTCGTCCCGTCTCGCTCATCAGCTACTCCCCCTGCCTTGCCTGTTTCAGGTCCTGCACGTACGCGTCCAGCCGGTCGAAGCTCTCGCTCCAGAACCGCTCGAACCCGCCGGTCCACTCGTGAACCGGCCGCAGCCCGCGGGCGTCCAGGCCGTACAGGCGCTGCTTGCCCGCCTTGCGGTCTCGCACCAGCCCCACCTCCCGCAGCACCCGCAGATGTTTGGACGCCCCCGGCTGGGTCATCCCCAGTTCCCGGGCCAACTCGGTCACCGGCCGCTCACCGGCCCGCAGCAGCGCCAGGATCTCCCGGCGCTGCGGCTCGGCGATCGCGTTGAAGACGTCCGACGTCGTCGCTGCCCGTGCCATGACCTCATCGTATACCCATATCGGCATGCGTCAAGCCGGAGGGACCAGACGGGCCTTCTCAGATGACGATCGCCACCGACCCCACTGAGCCGGCCGCCCGCAAGGCCCACCACGCGCGCACCACCCGCGTCACAGCAGCAGTCCGCGTTGGAGCGTGGTGGCCAGCCGCTGCTCGGTCAGAGCCAGAGATTCCGCGCTCAACAGTTCGATGCGGACGTGGCGTCCGATTGCACTGTTGACTCGTCGGAGCAAGCTATGTGTTATCTCTGATTTGCAGGCCCCCGAGGACGTCGATGGCGTCACGCATGGACCGAACGCAACGGCCAAAAGTTCGTTGCCGAAACCCGTCGGCTACGGCTTGCGGATAAACCCGGCCGGACGGCGCGGGCAAGAAATGGCCGAAGTGTCACATACCCGTCCTGACCGAGCGAGGCCAGAATGCCAGGACGCGCGGACTGGACGGCACCGAGCTGGCGGACCTGGCACGCGCGCTCGCCGCCAGCACGTTGCCGAGTTCAACTCTTCGGAGTCATGCGCGGCGACCTGGCGCCCGCCCCGGCCGGGCCGGATGCGGCGCGGCAGATGGCGAACAGATACACCGGACGCGGCCGCATTGCCCGCATACCGGAACGCTCATGAATGCTCTCCTTTCGGATGATGAGTTCCTGCGCCGTGTACCCGTCTTCGCATCCTTCACTGGAGAGCCGACGCCACGGTCTGCTTCCCCACCTGACTACACCGCAGTTCCCCTTTTCGTCTCACCGTCCCTCACGCGCGCCTGCACGTTGGGGGCTGAGACGACCGCCAAGCGCCGATTCTGGCGCCGGGTGGGTGTCAGGTATCGCGGAGTTGTTTCGTCCGGGACTTAACGAAACGAGGCCGGAGTTGGGCGACGGGACACCGGACGGCGCGGACGAGACGGTCCACCGGCTCGTCCGCCGCGGGCCAGGCCCGGCGGCCTGGACGGCCTCGCCTGAAGCCGACCGGCGCGAACCGGCGCGCAGAAGCCGGGACAGCGAGCGTCCCGGCCAGGGCTACCAGGAGGTGCAGGATGCGGGCGGGGCCCTGGCCGAGACGGTGCTGGAGATGTGCGAGCCGGGCGACGACCTCGACGTGGCGCTGCGGACCGGCCCCGGTGGGAGCGCGGCGGCGCGGGGTCGGGTGGCCGGTGATCACCTGGGTGTCGCGGACGGCTGACCGGGCACGACCCGGGCATGGAAGAGATGACTCTGCGCAGCGCGGCGTTCGACGATCACACGGTCATTCCGGCCGAGTACTCGCACGACAGCGGCGACGTCTCGCCGCCGCTGGAGTGGCCCGAGCCGCCCGAGGAGGTGGTGGAGCTGGCCCTGGCGTGCGAGGACCCGGACGCGCCGTCCGGTACGTTCGCGCACTGGCTGCTGGCGGGCATCGACCCGTCGACCACCGGGCTGGACGCGGGCGAGCGGCCGACCGGGGCCGTGATCGGGCGCAACGACTACGGGACCGACGGGTACGGCGGGCCGAAGCCGCCGGTGGGCGACGACCCGCACCGGTACTACTTCCGGCTGTACGGGCTGTCGGAGCCGTCGGGGCTCCGGCCGGGGTTCACGGCCGAGGACCTGCGCGTCGCCCTCCAGGACAAGGTCGTCGCGTCCGGGACGATCGTCGGCACGTTCGCGCGCTGAGCGACGCGCGCCCGGCAGGGGCGCCGTCGTGAGCGGGTGCGCCCGTCAGTGGGTGTGGTCGGTAGGGGCGGCGCCGGGGTTGTCGAGCAGCCGGCCGATCCGCTCGCGGCTCTCCTCGTCGGTCGGCGTGTAGACGATCAGGCGGGCGCCTGGGGACCCGGCGATGTCCATGCTGGTGGTGCGGGTCCGCATCTCTCCGACGGCGTTGTGCCGGAACACCTTGGTCCGCGGACCCGGCAGGGCGACGTCGTGGTCGGCCCACAGCCGGGCGAAGAGGGGGCTGGCCGCCTGGAGCCGCGTGACCAGCTCCCTCCATCCCGGCTCGTTCAGGTGCAGGCTGTAGCGGTGCCGGAACACCGCGACGAACACCGGCGCCTCCTCCGCCAGGTTCACGACCGGGTTGCAGCACGGCGGGTGGGTGAACGACATCCACAGCGTGTTCCGCTCGCACGGCGGCGCGCTCACGATGCCGGGGAACATCGCCGCGTAGGCGCGGTTCCACGCCAGGACGTCCGAGCGGCCGTTGCACACCGTCGCCGGTAGCGGGGAGAGCGCGTCGAGGATGGTCTGGACGTCCTCCGGGAGGTTCTCGTTCTCGTCCGGCGGCGCCGCGTCGGGGACCTCGGCCAGCCGGTACAGGTGCTCGCGCTCGGTGCCGTCCAGCCGCAGCGTGCGGGCCACCGCGTCCAGGACCTGCGTGCTGGCGTTGATCGGACGGCCCTGCTCCAGCCACGTGTACCAGGTGACGCCGACCCCGGCGAGCTGCGCGACCTCCTCGCGGCGCAGTCCGGGCGTGCGGCGGCGCGGGCCCGGCGGCATCCCGACGTCGGACGGGGTGATGCGCTCGCGGCGGCTGCGCAGGAACGCGGCGAGCTCGGACCGGCGGTGCCGCCCCCCAGCCCCGGGGCCGCCCGCGCCGCGGGTGGTGCTCACGCTGGTCATGGTCACTCCCCCAGCCTGCCGTCCGTCGCCGATCCGTTCCAGGTGCTGTCAGTACCAGTATCGACGGGCTCTCGTTACCGGTATCGGTCTGCCAGCATGATCGTACATATGACACAGACAACCGATCTGCGCGGGATTGTTCCCGAACGGGGCACGCGGAACGGGCCGGGCGGCCGCATGCTCGCCCTCATCCTGCTCGGCCAGTTCATGGCCATCCTGGACGTCAACATCGTCAACGTGGCGCTGCCGACCATGCGCACCGACCTGCACGCCTCCGGCTCCGGCCTCCAGCTGGTCGTGGCCGGGTACATCATCTCCTACGCCGTCCTGCTGATCACCGGCGCGCGGCTCGGCGACATCGCCGGGCACCGCCGCATGTACCACCTCGGGCTGGCCTCGTTCACCGTGATGTCGCTGGCCTGCGGGCTGGCGCCGTCGACCTGGCCGCTCGTGGCGTTCCGGTTCCTGCAGGGCGCCGGGGCCGCGCTCATGACGCCGCAGGTGATGTCGATGATCCAGCGGAACTTCGCCGGGGAGGCGCGGGCCCGCGCGCTCGGCCTCTACTCGGCCGTCATCGCGGGCGGCGTGGTCGTCGGGCAGGCCGCGGGCGGCCTGCTGGTCAGCGCGGACCTGTTCGGGACCGGCTGGCGGACGGTCTTCCTCGTCAACGTCCCGATCGGCGCCGCGCTGCTGCTCGCGGGACCGCGGCTGCTGCCCCGCGACGAGAGTCCGCGCGGCGGCGACCTGGACCTGCCCGGCCTCGCCACCCTCACCCCGGCGGTGCTGCTGTTCGTCGTCCCGCTGATCCTGGGCCACGAGCTGGACTGGCCGCTGTGGGGCTGGCTCTCGCTGGCGGCGAGCGCCGCGTTCTTCGCCGCGTTCGTCGCGGTGGAGCGCCGCGTCGCCGCGCGCGGGAGGCGGCCGTTGATCTCCGTGCGCGTGTTGCGCGCGCCCCGGCTGGCGCCGGCCTGCGTCGCGCTCCTGTTCGGCCCGGCCACCTGGGGCGCGTTCCTGTTCACCACGACGCTGCACCTGCAAGGCGACCTGGAGTTGTCGCCGCTGGAGTCGGGGCTGGCGTTCGTGCCGTCCGTCACCGCGTTCGGGCTGGTCGGGCTGAACTGGCGGCGGCTGCCCGCCCGCTGGCAGCGCCGCGCCGTCCCGTCCGGGTTCGCGCTGGCCGCGGCGGGCTACCTGTGCGTCGGGCCGCTGGCGGACGGCGGCGCGCCCTACCTGATCCTGACCGCGGTGATCGGCTTCGGCCTCGGCGTCATGCCGATCATCATGACGGTCGCGCTGGAGCACGTCCCGGCCGAGGACGCCGCCGACGCCAGCGGGCTGCTGCTGACGCTCATGCAGATCGGCCAGGTCACCGGGGTCGCCACCGTCGGGACGCTGTTCCTCACCATGGCCGAGGACGGCGGCTCCACCCGGCACGCCGAGTACGGCACCGGCTGGGCGCTCGCCGCCGTCGCGGGGGTCGGCGCCGTGTGCGCCCTGGCCCTCGCGCGCGGCCGCGCCGAGCCGCGCGCCGAACGCTGATCACCGCGGGACAGCGGCCGTGCCCGCCGGTCAGGACGGGGGCGCGGGCATGGGCCGCTCGGCCAGGGCGGCGGCGACGGCCACGAGGTTGGACGCCATCGCCCGGGCCGTGCTCGCCGACCAGTCCCGGCCCGAGTCGGCGTCCAGGTAGCTCGGCCCGGGGCCGGGGCCCCGGTTCCAGTACGTCCACGCCTGGCCGGGGATCGTGTAGCCGAACTCGTTCAGCGCCCCGCTGATCTCGCTGATCACGTGGTGCGCGCCGTCCTCGTTGCCGGTGACGACCACGCCCGCCACCCGGTTGTAGGCGACCGGCCGTCCGGCGTCGTCGGTCTCCGACAGCATCGCGTCCATCCGCTCGACGACCCGCTGGGCGATCGAGGACGGGTGCCCCGCCCAGGTCGGCGAGGCGATCACCAGGATCTCCGACTCCAGCAGGGTCCGGTGCACGCCCGGCCAGGCGTCGCCGGGGCCGAGGTCGGTCTCCACGCCGGGCGGGATGTCGAGGTCCACGGCCCGGATGGAGCGCACCTTGACGTCCCTGGCGCGCAGCTCGTCCTCGACCACCGCGGCCAGCGCCTCGGTGTTGGACGTCTCGGGCGAGCGCTTGAGCGTGCAGTTGATCACCACGGCGCGCATCCGGCGCCTCCTTCGCTTTCTCGGCAGGCCGGTCTACCGGCGTCTACCCAGCCCTCCGCCGCGAAACGCGATCAGGCGCGCCGGGCCCAGGTCAGTAGCGCGTCAGCCGTGCGCGGGCGGCCTCCACCGCGGGCGGGACGGGACGGCGGGCGCGCAGCAGCGCCGGGACGAGCCGGGCGGCGTCGGCGAGGCCCGCCCGGCCGTCCCGGCTGCCCAGGGCGGAGGCGGCGATCCTGGCGACCGCGGGCAGCGGCCGCCGCAGCCACGCGGTGAGGAGCCGGTTGCGGGCCTCCCTGCGCCGCCGCGCGGACGGGTCGCGCCCCTGCGTGGACGGATGGTGGTGGACGACGAGCTCGGGCGCGTAGGCCAGGCCCCAGCCCGCGGCGGCCAGGTCGAGCGCGAGCAGTTCCTCCTCGCCGCCGAAGTGCAGGACGTCGGAGAAGCCG
Organism: Actinomadura rubrisoli; assembly: GCF_004349215.1. Classification (GTDB taxonomy): domain Bacteria; phylum Actinomycetota; class Actinomycetes; order Streptosporangiales; family Streptosporangiaceae; genus Spirillospora; species Spirillospora rubrisoli. The sequence goes on from NZ_SMKU01000233.1 coordinate 10,515, forward strand.
CCGGCGTCCAGGAAGGCGTCCCGGCGGACGATGGCCGAGCAGGCCAGGAAGCCGAGGATGGCGGGCCCGGGGAGCCCGGCGGGTCGTCCGAGCGGGGCGAGCGCCATCTGCTCCGAGACCGGCTCGGGCCGCTCGTCCTCCCCGACCAGGACCCGCGCGGCGAGCAGTGCCGTCCCCGGGTGCGCGTCGAGGATCTCCACGGCCCGCCCCAGCGCGCCGGGCGCCCACCAGGAATCGTCGTCGGCGAACGCGATGTAGCGGGTCCCGGCCCGCTCGGCGCCGAGGTTGCGGGCGGCGGCGCCCAGGTTGCGGGGCAGCCGCAGCACGTGCGCGCCCGCCTCCTCGGCGACGCGCGGGGTGTCGTCGGCGGAGGCGTTGTCGATCACGATCACCGGGGCCTCGTGCCTGCCGAGGCTGCGGCGCAGCTCCGGCGCGCGGTCCCGGGTGGCGACCACGATCGTGACGTCGGACATCGGACGGCTCCCTCGGTCGGGCTCAGCGGCTCGTTCAGCTCACGTAGCGGCGCGCCTTGGAGGCCCGCTGGGACGCCTCCAGGCGGTGGAGCCGGTCCTCGACGTCCGGCGGCAGGCGCCGGCGCTCGCGGGCGACCCAGGGCAGCCCGGCGGCGGCCTCGGCGAGGGCCCCGGCGGTGACCCGGTCGCGCGGCAGCGTGCGCAGCAGCCCGGCCGTCCGCCGGACCGCCACGGGCACGGGACGGCGCAGCCAGGTGAACCACAGCGTGTTGCGGATGCCGTGGCGGCGCCGCAGGTGCGCCTCGCGCAGCGGGGACGGCTCGTGGTGGACGACGACGTCCTCGGCGTAGCACAGGTGCCAGCCGAGCGCCATCAGGTCCGCGCTCAGCAGTTCCTCCTCGCCGCCGAGCCACAGCCGCGGCGAGAACCCGCCGGCCTCGCGGAACGCCTCGGCGCGCACCATCGACGCCCCGGCGAGGAACGACCCGAGCGCGGGGCCCGGCAGCCACGCGGGCCCGGGGACGGGCGAGTCGCGCAGTTCGGGGACGATCGGGTCCTCGCGGCCGCCGGGCTCCACCAGGATCCGTCCGGTCACGACCGCCAGGCGCGGGTGCGCGTCGAGCAGCGCCGCCGCGCGGGACGGCGCGTCCGGGTCCCACCAGGTGTCGTCGTCGCAGAACGCCACATACGGGGTGCGGACGTGGTCGACCGCGAGGTTGCGCGCCACGGCGCCGAGGTTGTGCGGGGACCGGATCAGCCGGAACTCCGGGAACCCGGACGCGACGGCGCCGGCGGTGCCGTCCCGCGAGGCGTTGTCCACGACGATGACCGGGGGCGGTCCGGGGAGGGCGCGCAGCCGGGCGAGCGTCGCCAGCAGCGACTGCCGCCGGTCCCGGGTGATGACGACGACGGTGAGGCGCATGGGACGGCCCGTACCCGCACGCGGCGGCCTCATGTGCGCACGGCACACGGGCCACGCCGCCACCAACAGGGACTTCGCTCACCAGTGCCTTTTCCGGCACAAGCGTTTAGAGACCTCTTTCCGGGCAATGCCGAATCACCTACAGGGGATTCGGTTCGAAGATCCCCTTCAGGCGGGTGCCTACGACGACGGCACCGCCCAATCACCCACTGCTGCGCCGAAACGGGGCTCATATGCGCGTGCTCGGAATCAACGCGATCTTTCACGACCCGTCCGCCGCGCTGGTCGATGGCGGGCAGGTCGTCGCGGCCGCCGAGGAGGAACGCTTCAGCCGCCGCAAGCACGGGAAACGTCCAGTGCCCTTCTCCGGATGGGAATTGCCCGAGAAGGCGGCGCGGTGGTGCCTTGACGAGGCCGGACTGGAGCCGGGCGACCTCGACGCCGTCGCCTATTCCTACGACCCGGCCCTCGTCGAGCCGGGAATCGACGGGCACGACGTCCAATGGGAGCGCCTGCGCACGCTGTACGCGCAGCGCGCGCCCAATTTCCTCTCCACCGCCCTCCCCGGCCTCGATCCCGGAATCGTCCGGTACGTGCCGCACCACGTGGCGCACGCCGCGTCCGCCGGGCTCGCCGCGCCCGGCCCCGGCGACGGGGACGTGCTCGTCCTGGACGGCCGCGGCGAGTCGCACTCGCACCTGGCCGGGACCTACGCGGACGGCACGCTGACCACGCTGCGCACCCAGCGTCTCCCGCACTCCCTCGGCCTCATGTACGAGGACCTCACCGAGCATCTGGGGTTCCTGCGCTCCAGCGACGAGTACAAGGTCATGGCGCTGGCGTCCTATGGGGAGCCGCGCTTCCTGGACGAGCTGCGCGAGCACGTCGGCGCCACGGGAGACGGCGGCTTCGCCGTCGTGCCCATCGACTGGGGCGCGCTCGCCAAGGCCCGCGCGCCCGACGGGGAGTGGACCCGCGACCACGCCGACCTCGCCGCGAGCGTCCAGGCCCGTCTCGAAGAGGTGCTGCTGGACCTGGCGGCCTGGCTGCACGGCCGCACCGGCTCCGGGCGGCTGATGCTCGCGGGCGGCGTGGCCCTCAACTGCGTCGCCAACTCGCGCCTCGCCGAGACCGGGCCGTACGACGACATCTGGATCCAGCCCGCCGCGGGCGACGCGGGCACGGCGCTCGGCGCAGCGCTCCACCTCGCGCGGGCCGCGGGCGAGCCGGTCACCGCGATGCCGGGCGCCGACCTCGGCCGCCGATGGGACGACGAGGCGCTCGCCCGGTACCTCGACACCGCCAAGATCCCGTACGAGCGGCCGGACGACCTGGCCGCGACGGTGGCCGAGGCCCTCGCCCAGAACGAGATCGTGGCGTGGTTCCAGGGCCGCTCCGAGTTCGGCCCGCGCGCGCTCGGGCACCGCTCGCTGCTCGCCCACCCCGGCCATGCCGCCAACGTGGAGCGGCTCAACGACGTCAAGGGACGCGAGCAGTTCCGTCCGATCGCGCCGATGGTCGCGCTCGGCCACGCGTCCGAGATCTTCGAAGGGCCGCTCCCGAGCCCGTTCATGCTGTTCGTGCACCGGGTCCGGTCCGGCTGGCGCGAGCGGATCCCGGCGGTCGTGCACGTGGACGGCACCGCGCGGATCCAGACCGTCGCGCCGGAGGACGAGCCGCTGGTGGCGCGGCTCCTGGAGGAGTTCCGCCGCCGCACCGGCCTGCCCGTCATCGTCAACACCAGCCTGAACACCGCGGGCCGCCCGATGGTCGACGACCCGCGCGACGCGCTGGAGTGCTTCGGCTCGGCGCCGGTGGACCTGCTGGCCATCGGCCCGTACGTGGTGCGGCGCCGGGGGGTGCACGCCCGATGAGCTACAGCGTCGTCGTCCCCACCGTCGGGCGGGAGAGCCTGCGCGTCCTGCTGCACGCGCTGCTGACCGCCGTCGGCGAGGGCCCGGGCCCCGCGCCGCACGAGATCATCGTCGTGGACGACCGGCCCCGGCCCGGCGCGCCGCTGCCGCTCCCGCCGCCCGTGGACGGCCTGGAGATCCGGGTGCTGCGCTCGGGGGGCCGGGGGCCCGCCGCCGCCCGCAACACCGGCTGGCGCGCCGCGGCGACGGAGTGGGTCGCTTTCCTGGACGACGACGTCGTCCCCGAGCCGGGCTGGCCCGCGCGGCTGGCCGCCGACCTCGCGAACCTGCCGTCCACGGTCGCCGGGTCGCAGGGCGGGGTGACGGTGCCGCTGCCGGACGACCGGCGCCCCACCGACTGGGAGCGCGGCACCGCCGGGCTCGCGGACGCCGACTGGATCACCGCCGACATGGCCTACCGCCGCGGCGTGCTCGCCGAGCTCGGCGGCTTCGACGAGCGCTTCCGCCGCGCCTACCGCGAGGACGCGGACCTGGCGCTGCGGGCCCTGGACGCCGGCCACCGCCTCGTCCGCGGCACCCGCCAGGTGACGCACCCGGTCCGCCCGGCGGGCTTCTGGGCCTCGGTCCGCGCCCAGGCCGGCAACGCCGACGACATCCTCATGTGGCGCGTCCACGGCCGCGGCTGGCGCACCCGCGCCGGCGAGGGCCGCGGCCTCCTCCGCGAACACCTCCTGGCCACCGCCGCGTCCACCCTGACCCTCGCCGCCACGCTCGTGGCGCTCTCTACGCCACGCGAGAGAAAGCCCGCCAAGCTCTCCTCACGCGCCTCCGCCCGAACGGGCCTCCCCACGCGGGCGACCCACACCGCGCAGGATCGCCTGCCGCTGTGGGGCGGGAGGCTCGGGCGGGCGGATTCGCCCGGGGTGCGGGAGTTGGCCACCGCGACGGCCCTGGTCTCGGGGGG
>NZ_SMKU01000234.1 GCF_004349215.1 Actinomadura rubrisoli
CCGGGGGGACGGGGGGGTCGTCCCCCCGGGGCAGTGGAGAGCGATGGGACGTGGTGACCGTCTCCCTGCCGCCCGGGCTGAGCCGCTACCTGGTCGACAAGGGCTCCATCACGGTGGACGGCATCAGCCTCACCGTCGTGGAGGCCGGGGCCGACCGGTTCAGCGTCGCCCTCATCCCGACCACGCTCGCGCTCACCACGCTCGGCCACAAGAAGCCCGGCGACCCGGTGAACCTTGAGGTGGACGTCGTCGCCAAGTACGTCGAGCGCATGGTCGGCGAACGGACATGAGCTGGCTCAACGCGAGCTTCGGGCTGTTCGGCGAGCACGTCCTGTGGACCGACCTCATCGGCAACGTGCTCTCCCTCGCCGTCGTGTACCTGGCCATGCGCAAGACCCTGTGGACGTGGCCGGTGCAGCTGGCCGGGGCCCTCCTCCTGCTCGCCGCCTCGCTGCACGCGCACGTCCCCGGAAACGCCCTCAAGCAGATGCTGTTCTGCGTGCTCGCCGTCTACGGATGGGCCATGTGGACGCGCGGCCGCCGCGAAGAGCGCGGGCTGGCCGTCCGCCAGGCCACCCTCCGCGAGCGCGTGGTGCTGATCGCGGCGCTCCTGCTCGGCACCGCCGTGGTCGCCGAACTGTTCATCCACCTCGACTGGCTGAAGGTGGCCTGGTCGCCGTGGGCGAACGCCTACATCTTCGTCGGCAGCGCGGTCGCGACGTTCGCCCAGAGCCGCGCCCTCGTCGACTTCTGGATCGTCTGGGTGCTGGTCGACCTCGTCGGCGTCCCCCTCGCCCTCAAATCCGGGCTGTACGTCTCCGGGGCGGTCTACGGGGTCTTCTTCGTGCTGGTGATGGTCGGCTTCAGGAACTGGCTCAGGGAGTCCCGGGACGTCCGGGCCCCGCAGAACAAGGCGGTGACCGCATGAGCGGCAACGACAGCAACGACGGCAACGACGGGCTCTTCGACTCCATCGAGGCGGCGGTCGCCGACATCGCGGCGGGACGTCCCGTCGTGGTCGTCGACGACGAGGACCGCGAGAACGAGGGCGACATCATCTTCGCCGCGGCGAAGGCGACCCCCGCGCTCCTGACGTTCACGATCCGCTACACCAGCGGCGTGATCTGCGTGCCCATGGAGGGCGCCGAGCTCGACCGGCTGCAGATCCCGCTGATGACCTCGCAGAACACCGAGCGCATGCGCACCGCGTACACGGTCAGCGTGGACGCGCGCGACGGCGTGACCACCGGGATCTCCGCCGCCGACCGGGCCAGGACGATCCGCACGCTGTGCGACTCGGCGACGGAGCCGCGCGACCTCGTCCGTCCGGGGCACATCTTCCCGCTGCGCTACCACGAGGGCGGCGTCCTGCGCCGCCGTGGGCACACCGAGGCCGCCGTCGACCTCGCCCGGATGGCCGGCCTCACCGCCGCCGGGGTCCTCGCCGAGGTCGTCAACGAGGACGGCACCATGGCGCGGCTGCCCGAGCTTCAGGTGTTCGCCAAGGAGCACCACCTCAGGCTGATCTCGATCGAGCAGCTCGTGGAGTACCGCAAGCGCACCGAGCCGATGGTCGCCCGCGTCGTCGAGACCCGCGTGCCCAACCGCTTCGGGACGTGGCGCGCCGTCGGCTTCTCCAGCGCCATCGACGGCGGCGAGCACGTCGCGCTCGTCCTCGGCGACATCGGCGACGGCCAGGACGTGCTGATCCGCGCGCACTCCGAGTGCCTCACCGGCGACGTCCTGCACTCCGAGCGCTGCGACTGCGGCACCCAGCTCGACGCCGCCATGGAGCGCATTGCCGAGGAGGGACGCGGCGTCGTGCTGTACCTGCGCGGCCACGAGGGCCGCGGCATCGGCCTGCTCGCCAAGCTCCGCGCCTACGCCCTCCAGGACAACGGGTCCGACACCGTCGACGCCAACCTGGAGCTGGGCCTGCCCGCCGACGCGCGCGAGTACTCCAACGCCGCCCACATGCTGAGCGACCTCGGCGTGCGCTCGATCCGGGTGCTCACCAACAACCCGGCCAAGCTCAAGGGCCTGGAGGGGTTCGGCCTGGACGTGCGGGGAAGCGAGGCCATGCCCGTCGTCGTCACCGAGCACAACCGCCGCTACCTGACGGTCAAGCGGGACCGTCTCGGACACCGGATCGAGGGACTCTGATGAGCGGCGCGGGACGCCCCGAGGACGCCACCGTCGACGCCGCCGGGCTCACGCTCGGCATCGTCTGCACGCGCTGGCACGGCCAGATCACCGACCGGCTCCTCGACCGCGCGCTCGCCGCGGCCAAGGCGTGCGGCGTGGACGAGCCGGTCGTCGCCCGCGTCGCCGGAGCGCTGGAGCTGTCCGTCATCGCCCAGCAGCTGGCCCGCGACCTCGACGCCGTCGTCTGCCTCGGCGCGGTCGTCCGCGGGCAGACCGCCCATTTCGACTATGTCTGCGACTCCGTCACCGCCGGTGTGACCCGCGTCGCGCTGGACGAGGCGACTCCGGTGGGCAACGGGGTGCTCACATGTGACACCATTGAGCAGGCACTGGACCGCAGCGGGCTGCCCGGCAGCCACGAGGACAAGGGATGGGAGGCGACTGTGGCCGCACTCGACACGGCACTGACCCTGCGAGGTCTGCGGCATCACGGTCACGCGGGGCACACCCAGGAGCATTGACGGCGGGGGTGCGGGGGCGTTCCAAGCGCCCCCGAACGACCCGCTCATCCGCTCCCGGCCGTCCCCGGGTATCCCGTACTCACCCATCGAAAGGCATTTTCCGTGCTGTCACTCGTCCTGCCCAAGGGGTCGCTGGAGAAGGCGACCATGCAGTTGTTCGACGCCGCCGACCTCACCGTCCGGCGCACGTCGGACCGCGACTACCGCGCCTCCATCGAGGACCCCCGCATCGACCGGGTCCGGGTCCTGCGCCCGCAGGAGATCCCGACCTACCTGGAGCAGGGCCTGTTCGACCTCGGCATCACCGGCCGCGACTGGATCACCGAGACCGACGCCGACGTGGTCAGCCTCGGCGAGCTGCAGTACTCCAAGGCCACGGCCAATCCCGTCCGGGTGATCATGGCGGTGCCGGACGACGCGCTCTGGCAGCGGGTCTCCGACCTGCCCGAGGGCGTCCGGATCTCCACCGAGTTCCCCGCGATGACCAAGCGGTTCCTGGAGCGGCACGGCGTGAAGGCCAAGGTCGTCCCGTCCTACGGCGCGACCGAGGCGAAGGTGCCCGACATCGTGGACGCGATCGTCGACCTCACCGAGACCGGGTCGTCCCTGCGCAAGAACGGCCTGCGCATCCTCGACACGCTCCTCACCAGCTACACCGAGCTGGTCGCCAACCGCGAGTCCTACGAGGTCCCCGAGAAGCGCGCCGCCATGGAGGACGTCGCCCTGCTCCTGCAAGGCGCCATCCGGGCCCGCGGCAACGTCCTGCTCAAGCTGAACGTCGCCCAGGCCGACCTCCAGGCCGTCCTGGACATCATGCCGTCGATGTCCTCGCCCACGGTCACCTCCCTCGCCGGCGGCGAGTCGAACGCCGTCGAGTCCGTCGTCGCCAAGCGCGGCGTCAACACGCTGATCCCGGCCCTGAAGGCCGCCGGCGCCCACGACATCCTCGAAATCCCGATCTCCAAGATCGTTGACTGACGCACCGGCCCTGCCGACCGTGTGGCGTCCCCGCACCACCCGGATCGTCGCCTACGCCACGGCGGGCGCCATCGTGCTCGGCATGATCGTGCTCGCCGTGGTGGTGGCACCCCAGTTCAAGACGTTCGACCGGGCCCTCATGGTCGCCTTCGGGCTGCTCGTCGCGTGGGTCCTGCACATGCTGGCCCGCTGCCGGGTGACCGCCGACGAGGCGGGCCTCACGGTCGTCAACGCCTTCCGCACCCGCCGCCTCGAATGGCCCGAGGTCCTGGACGCCAACATGTCCGTCGGCGAGCCCTGGCCCACCCTCGACCTGGCCGACGGCACCTCCATCGGCGCGATGGGCATCAACGGCGCCGAAAAGACCCTCGCCGCCCGCCAACTGGTCGAACTCCGCCTCCTCCTCCACGAACGAGGCGAAGCCCCCCACCCCACCTGACGACGTTGCCGTAAGGTGGTTACACGGGCTAACAGCGTGTGCGACAGTGTGTTCATGAGCGCACAGAGTGTCGAAGTGCATGCGGAAAGTAGTCACATGGAAGTTGATCCGCTGCCAGACTGGGTGATCCCCCCGCCGGGCGGATTCACGGCTGACGACTTCCTGCGCATGCGCGGTCTGCCCCGGCACACGGAGCTGATCGACGGGAGCCTCGTCTTCGTGAGCCCACAAGAGCAGTGGCACTCCAGCGTTATGCGACTACTGGAAGACGAGCTGGACGAGCAGGCGCCCGAGGAATTCCGGGCGGTCCGGGAGATGGCCGTGAAGCTGGCCAAACGGCAGGCCCCGGAGCCGGACGTGATGGTGATCATCGCTGAGGCGTTCAAGCCGAAGATTTCGTCCACGCACTATCTTCCGAAGGACGTGGTGCTGGCCGTCGAGGTGGTCTCGCCGGAATCAGAAGATCGCGACCGCGAAACCAAGCCTCGGAAGTACGAGGCCGCGGGTATTCGCCACTACTGGCGCGTGGAGCACGACGAAGGCCGCACGGTCGCCTATGTGTACGAGCTTGATCCCGCCACCAGCAAATACGCGTTGACCGGGATCCATCACGAGACGCTCAAGGTGACGGTGCCGTTCGACATCGAGATCGATCTCACCGCGGTCGGGCAGCGGCGGCGGCGCCGATAGGCCGCTTCGCGGAGTGGGTGCGTTAGATTGCGGTGAAGAGGGTTATGGTGCCGGCGCCTATGAGGGCTACGGCCCAGAGGCGGTCGAGGTTGAACCAGGCGCGGCGGAGGATCGTCAGGCCGACGAGTTCGTAGACGGCCACGGCTACGGCGCCGGCCGCGGTGAACATCGCGAGGGTGTGGACGCCGGTGACGAAGACGCCGGTGGTGAGGGCGCTCCCCGAGGACGCGAGGCCGTGGTCGTGGCCCGCCGGGGCCGTCCCGGACGAGGTCAGGACGGGCAGGAGCATCAGGCCCGCGCCGTGGACCGAGGACATCAGGAACGACCAGCCGGCGAGTTGCCGCAGGGAGATCCGCATGCCGACCCAGCGGAAGTGGCGCTGGGAGAGCAGCCTCCACAGCCCGAAGCCGACCAGCAGGACGCCGCCGCCGATCGCGACCGCCTGGGTCGCGACGACGGAGCGGGTGAGCGCGACGAGGACGGCCACGGCGCCGACGGACGCGGCGTGGCCCGCGGCGATCGCCGGGAGCGACTGCAGGACGAGGGCCCTGCTGCGCTCCTGGAGGCCGCGGGCCACCGCGAACAGCCACCCCATGGCGGGGTTGAGGCCGTGGAACGCGCCGAGCGCCACCAGGGCGGCCAGCGAGCCGTCGTTCACGGATAGCAGTAGGAGTCGGAGGAGGCGTCACCGCCCTGCAAGCGGGTCTGGTGCGGCCTGCGGCCCCGGAAGTCGTCGCCGTGCGGGAAGAACCGCTCGTCGAGCGCGAAGCCGTCGGCGGTGGAGTCGAGCTTGGCCATCCAGGCGCCGACGCCGTCCGGGTAGAACTGGTCGTCCCACGCGCCGTAGAGGGAGTTCGTGACATAGACGCGCTTGCCGTCGCGGCTGACCTCGACCATCTGCGGGCCCCCGGCGAGCGGCAGGTCCGGCGCGGCCGGGTGCGGGACGCGGCCCACGATGCCGCCGAGGCGGACCGAGCCCGCCTCGACCGGGTTGAACGGGTCGCTGACGTCGTAGCGCCTCAGCTCGCCGGTGCCCCAGCACGAGACGTACAGCCACTGGTCGTCGACGGACAGGTCGATGTCGGTGACGAGCGGCGGGACGGCGCCGAACGGCTCGATGACCGGGGGCAGGTCCGCCTTGTCGGCGGGCTCGGCCGGGATGGAGATGACCTTCTTGGCCGCCCACCGGTCGCCGTCGCGGTGCCAGAGCCAGACCGAGGCCGACAGGTCCTCCACGCTGACCACGACGCCGACGAACCCGTACTGCTCGGTGGGGTCGTGCGCGGGGCGCAGCTCCAGCGCCATCTGGTGCTCGTCGCCGAGGTCGACGGTCTGGACGTGGCGGCGCTTGCGCAGGTCCCAGAAGTGCAGTGCGTGCCCGTACTTGCGGCCGAGGAGCAGCTCGCCGACGACCCCGTCCTCGATCATGGACGGGGTGCCCCACTCGGAGGTGACGAGCACGTCGTGGGCGATGTGCCACCAGGCGTCGTACGCGAAGTACTGCGGGCCCCGGTCGACCTCCCAGCGGCCCCGGACGTCGAACGAGGTGTGGTCGAGCAGCGCGATTCCGCCCGGCCCGTCCTGCCCGTTCGCGCCGCCGAGCGCGGTGACGTAGAGGCCCTCGGGGCCGCAGTGGACGGTGTGGGGGCGCGAGTAGCCGGCGCGCTTGGCCAGCTCGTCCGGCTCCAGGATCTTGACGATCTCGGGAGAGGTCGGCTTCTCCTTGGTGTCGATCACGTAGATCCGCGAGGAGCGCAGGCCGGGGACGATCAGGTAGCGGCGCTCCACGTGCGGGTGCGGGGCGTAGGGGCACAGGGCGCTGGAGCAGGCGTTCCAGCCGAAGTGGTGGAGCTCGTCGCCGAGGTGGGGCAGCTCGGTCCAGCCGACGACGCCGCCGTAGCCGACGGAGTCCGGGTCCACGTCGAGCACCGCGATGGCGTCCGGCTTCTCGGCGGCGCGGTCGAACGCGGCGACGTACGCCAGCTTCTCGGGCGGGGCGGCGACCGCGTCGCGCGGCGAGGCGTAGAACGTCGGGTCGGGCTTCCACAGTGCCATGGTGGTCCTTTCAGGCGATGGTGACCGGGTGCCGGACGACGGCGCCGAAGAGGTAGCCGAGCGTGTTGTGGGGCGCGGTCGCGGGCTGGGACGCGCCGGTCTCGTCGGTGGCACGTGCCAGCAGCTCGTAGCGGCCGGGGGCGTGGGGGCGCCACGGGAACTCCCAGCGGACCCATCCGCGCGGGTTGGCGTGGACGTCGTTCAGCCGCGTCCGGTGCCAGGTGCGGCCGCCGTCGACGCTCACGTCCGTCCGCCGGACGCGGCCGTTGCCCGACCAGGAACGGCCGTGCAGGACGTGCCGGCGACCGGCGGGGAGGGTGGCGTCCCAAGGCAGCTCGAACGCGGACTTCACGTTCATGCGTGTCAGGGGCGCGCTGCCCTCCGGCGGGTAGCCGGGCCCGAAGAGCCGGTAGTAGCGGGTGTTCCACGGCGAGAACAGCGGCTCGTCCGCCACCTGGATGTCGCCGAGCCACTTCACCGACGCGATGCCCACCCACGACGGCACGACGAGCCGGACGGGGAAGCCGTGGTCGGGCGGGAGCGGCGCGCCGTTCATCTCGTACGCCAGCAGGACGTCCTTCAGCGCCTTGGCGATCGGAAGGGGGCGCCGCACGCGTCCGAGGTTCTCGCCCTTGTCCACATAGTCAGCGTCCAGCCCGCGCGGCAGGATGTCCACGGCCCGGCGGGTGAGACCTGCGCGCTCCAGGACGGTCGCCAGCCGGACGCCGCGCCAGTGCGCCACGCCCACGCCGCCGAGTTTCCACGGCGTGCCGGAGACCTGCTGCCCCTGCTGGGACGTGTAGAAGCTGCGCCCGTTGCCCGTGCATTCGATGAACGCGGTGAGCGACTCGGCGCGGAGTCCGAGCAGGTCCTCGTAGGAGAACTCGACCGGACGGTCCTCGGCGGGGGAGCCGTGCAGGCCGGTGCCCCACAGCTTGAGCCGCCACGTGCGCGCGTCGATCAGCGGCGTGGAGACATGGTTGCGGACGAAGAACCGGTCGACCGGGGTGACGTAGCCCTGGCCGCTCATGGCCTCCCACCGTGTCTCCGCGTTGGTGCCCTGCGGGATGAACAGCTCGGCGGGCAGCGGTTTGACGATCCCCGTCGCCGCGGCAGCGGCGGGTGCCGCGGCGAACGCCGTGCCCAGCGCCGCGGTGCCGAACCCGGCCGCGCCCAGGCCCGCGGTGGCCGAGAAGCGCATGAGATCGCGCCGGGACATGCTCTGTGCCGCCCGGACGCGTTCGTAGGTGGTCTCTTCGGTCAGGTCGTGCCCGTCCCCGTCACCGGATCGCATGTGGTCGATGCTCCTGAGTGACGGGCGAAAAGTCAACTTTCCCTACTAGCAAACCCGGAAAATGGTAGGGACGTGCCATTCGCCGTGAAAACGCAGGGTGCGGGGCATATGCGATCTCCGTCCGGCTGAGTAGCCTGTGAACCGTGGGGGAGACGGCACCGACGACGGCGGACCAGGTCGCCTCGCCCGCGGAGCTGGCGAGGCTGCTGGAGCGGCACGCCTACCTCTGCGACGATGGCCTGGCGACGGCGTGCTTCCTGGCGCTGCGCATGGGCCGTCCGCTGTTCCTGGAGGGCGAGGCCGGCGTCGGCAAGACCGAGCTGGCCAAGACGCTCGCGCTGGTGCTCGGCGCGCCGCTGATCCGGCTGCAGTGCTACGAGGGCCTGGACGCCTCCCAGGCCCTGTACGACTGGGACTTCCCGCGCCAGCTGCTGCACCTGCGCGCCGCCGAGGCCGCCGGGGCCCGCGACGTCGCGCGGCTGGAGGGCGAGCTGTACGACCGGCGCTTCCTGCTGGCCAGGCCGCTGCTGCGGGCGCTGGAGACCTCGCCGAGCGTCCTGCTGGTGGACGAGCTGGACCGCGCCGACGACGAGTTCGAGGCGTTCCTGCTGGAGGTGCTCAGCGACTTCACCATCACCGTGCCCGAGCTGGGGACGATCCGGGCCGAGCGCCCGCCGGTCGTCGTCGTCACCTCCAACCGGACCCGCGAGGTCCACGACGCGCTCAAGCGGCGCTGCCTCTACCACTGGCTGGAGCACCCGTCGTTCGACCGGGAGGTCGCCATCATCCGGCGGCGGCTGCCCGGCGTGGCGGGACGGCTGGCCGGGCAGGTCGCCGGCGCGGCGCAGCGGCTGCGCGACCGCGACCTGCTCAAGCCGCCCGGGGTGGCCGAGTCCCTGGACTGGACGGAGGCGCTCGTCGCCCTCGGCGTCCGCGAGCTCGACCCGGGCACGGCCGCGGTGACGCTCGGCGCCGTCCTGAAGTACCGGGAGGACCAGCAGCGCGTGCTGGCCGGCGGGCTCGGCGCCCTGCTCGGCGGAGGGTGAACGGGCGCGTGCGGCGGGACGTCACCGAGACGATGACCGGGTTCGCGCGGACGCTGCGCGCGGCCGGAGGCGCCGCCGACTCCGAGCGGCTCCAGGCCATGCTGGCCGCCCTCGACCACCTCGACGTCCTGGACCCGTCCGATGTGTACTGGGCCGGGCGGCTGACGCTGTGCGCCGACCCCGGCGACCTCGCCCGCTACGACCGCTGCTTCGCCGCGTACTTCTCCGGCGCGACGGCCCGACCCGGCAGGACGCCGCCGCCGGTCGTCGCGCGGCGGGCGGCGGTGCCCGAGCCGCGCGCGGCGGACGGTGAGGAGGGCGGCGACCCGAGGGCCGCCGCCGCCAGCCCCGCCGAGGTGCTGCGCGGCCGGGACCTGGCGCGGCTCACCGCCGCCGAGCGCGCCGAGGTCGCGCGGCTCATCGCGCTGCTGGACGCGGGCGCCGAGCGGCGCCGGTCGCGCCGGTTCGCCCCCGCGCCCGCGGGCCGCCTCGACCCCGCCAGGACCGTCCGGGAGACGCTGCGGCGCGGCGGCGAGATCTCGCTGCTGCGCCGCCGCGCCCACCGCACCCGCCCGCGCCGCGTCGTCCTGATCGTGGACGTCAGCGGCTCGATGGGCCCGTACGCCGACGCGCTGCTGCGGTTCGCGCACGCCGCCGCCCGGTCCGGCGGGCGCGCCGTGGAGGTCTTCAGCGCCGGGACGCGGCTGACCCGGCTCACGCGGGAGCTGCGGCACCGCGATCCGGACGCGGCGATGGCGGCGGCGTCCGCGGCGATCCCGGACTGGAGCGGCGGCACCCGCCTCGGCGAGGAGCTCAAGGAGTTCCTCGACCGGTTCGGGCAGCGCGGCCTCGCGCGCGGCGCCGTCGCCGTCATCGCCTCGGACGGCTGGGAGCGCGGCGACGCCGCCCTCCTCGGGGCGCAGATGGCGCGGCTGCACCGCCTCGCGCACCGCGTCGTGTGGGCCAACCCGCACAAGGCGCGGCCGGGGTACGAGCCGCTGACCGCCGGGATGGCGGCGGCGCTCCCGCACGTCGATGACTTCACCTCCGGGCACAGCCTCGCCGCCCTGGAGGACCTGGCCCGCCTTATCGCGGGGAGCGCGAGGAGCGGCGGGGCGGGAGAGGGGAGCGCACATGCGTGACGTGCTCGGCGACATCGCCGGCTGGTATGCGGCGGGGGAGACGTTCGGGCTCGCGACCGTGGTGAACACCTTCCGGAGCGCGCCGCGCCCGCCCGGCGCGGCGATGGCGGTGTCGGCGGGCGGGGAGGTGGCCGGCAGCGTGTCCGGCGGCTGCGTCGAGGGCGCGGTGTACGACCTGGCGCGGACGGTGATGGACAGCGGCGAGCCGGTCGTCCAGCGGTACGGGGTGAGCGACGACGACGCGTTCGCCGTCGGCCTGACCTGCGGCGGCATCCTCGACGTGCTGGTGGAGCCGGTCGGGCCCGCGACGTTCCCCGAGTTCGCCGAGGTGGCCGCCGCGATCGGGGCGGGCGAGCCGGTCGCGGTCGCGACGGTGGTCGCCGGGCCCGGCCGGATCGGTGCGCGCCGCGTCGTGTGGAGCGACCGCGCGTCCGGGACGCTCGCGCCCGGCGCCCCGTACGCCGACCGCCTCGACGCCGCCGTGGACGACGACGCGCGCGGCATGCTCGCCCAGGGCCTCACCGGGCAGCGGCACTACGGGCGCGAGGGCGAGCGGCGGCTGGACGAGCTGGCCGTCTTCGTCCACTCGTTCGCGCCGCCGCCGCGGCTGCTGGTGTTCGGCGCGATCGACTTCGCGGCGGCCGTGGCGCGGATCGGCAAGTTCCTCGGCTACCGCGTGACGGTCTGCGACGCGCGGCCCGTCTTCGCCACGGCCAAGCGGTTCCCCGAGGCCGACGAGGTCGTGGTGCGGTGGCCGCACAAGTTCCTGGAGGAGGCCGGGGACGCGATCGACGAGCGGACGGCGATCTGCGTCCTCACCCACGACCCCAAGTTCGACGTGCCGCTGCTGGAGGTGGCGCTGCGCACCCGCGCCGGGTACGTGGGCGCCATGGGCTCGCGCCGCACCCACGACGACCGGCTCGACCGGCTCCGCGAGGCGGGGCTCAGGGACGCGGAGCTGGCGCGGCTGCGGTCGCCGATCGGCCTCGACCTCGGCGCCCGCACCCCGGAGGAGACGGCCGTGTCGATCGCGGCGGAGCTCGTCCAGCTCCGCTGGGGCGGGTCGGGGCGGCCGCTCACCGACACCAGCGGCAGGATCCACGCCGACGGCGGGTGAGCGGGCTACCCTCGCGTGATGACGTTGCACGGCGAGGAGCCACCGGCCGGCCTGCTGCTCGCGGCGGGGGAGGGCCGCCGCCTCGGCGGCCCGAAGGCGCTGCTGGAGCTGGACGGGGAGCGCCTGGTCGACCGGGGCGTCCACCTGCTGCGGGAGGCCGGCTGCTCCCCGGTCATCGTGGTCATCGGCGCCGCGCAGGTCGAGGTGATCGGGGCGGTCGTCGTGCCGAACCCGGGCTGGCGGGACGGGATGGGCTCGTCCCTGCGCGCCGGGCTCGCGGCGCTGCCGCCCGCCTGCCCCGCCGTCGTCGTCGCGCTGGTCGACCAGCCCCGCGTCTCCCCGGCCGCCGTCCGGCGGCTGATCGCCGCCTACGAGGCGGGCGCCGAGATCGCCGTCGCGACCTACGCGGGCGAGCCGCGCAACCCCGTCCTGCTCCGGGCCCGGCACTTCGCCGCGGCAGCGGAGGCGGCGGTCGGCGACACGGGCGCGCGCGGCTTCCTGCGCGCCCACCCGGACCTGCTCACCGGCGTCCCCTGCGACGATGTGGCGGCCCCGGACGACATCGACACCCCGGCGGACCTCGCCGCCTTCATCTGCTCGTCCGAGCACGGCACCGGAGCCTGACCCGAGCCGAGGCCGATGGGGCCGGAATCGCCCTGGGGACAGGGGTTGGTGCGCGTTCCGGTGACAGAACACGGCCGACAGCGATATGTGGTCATTCAATTACTCTTCGTGGCGAACGGTCGCACACCGCGACCCGTACGTCACTGGAGCCATTCTTGCGACGTTTCACCTCACGGATCGCCGCGCTCGCGGCGGCCGCCGCGCTCGCCCTGTCCATGGGCCCGTCGGCCCTCGCCGAGCAGTCCGACGCCCACCGGACGGACGCGCCGGCCTACTTCGTGTTCACCGACATCACCAGAGAGGAAGCCGTCCTCCAACTCGACGACCCCGCCAAGATCCAGCACGCCCGGGACCTGATCGCGGGCGTGACCCAGGATCGGCCGCACGTCATGGGCAAGATCATCAAGCGTCAGGCCCCCTACAACCCCAGGTGGAGCTACCACTACAACCCCGAGACGGTCGACTTCTTCGATCTCGCCATCGAGGTGTGCGACGCGACCCTTCCGTACGTCGAAGACCACCTGGACGAGGCGGGCGGCGCGTTCCTGCCCGGCCTGTACTGGTGCCCCTGGACCTCGCGCCTGATCAGGGAGGTCCCTCCGCAGTAGGAACGGTTCCGGACAGCGCGTGAAGCCATGGCGCAGAGCCTGCGACGAGCCCGGTTCCGGGTCGCGGCTCTGCGCCATGGTCGCCTCGGGCGCCATGGGCCGCGGATCAGCGGGCGCGGGCCTCGGTGACGGCGCGCTCGTAGGCGAGCAGGGTGTCGATGAACATCTTGCGCTGGGCGGCGGTGAGGGGCTCCAGGGCGGCGCGCCAGGCGCCCGCGCCCTGCCCGAGCCAGCCGTTGATCGCGGGAAGGTGCGCGTCGGCGACACTGACGATCGTCCGGCGCCGGTCGGACGGGTCCTCGCGGCGCTCGACGATGCCCTGGCGGCTCAGGTCGCCGACCATGAGGCTCACCGTGGCGGGCACCACCTCCAGCCGCCGGGCCAGCTCGTTGACGTTCATCGGCCCGTCGAACAGCAGGTAGGCGAGCAGCGACAGGTGCCGCGGCGCCAGGTCGAAGCCGGCCAGTTCGTCGGGCACCCTGATCCGCTTGGCGGCCGAGACCAGGCGCGGCATCAGCAGCAGCATCGTGCGGATCCCGTCGTCGACGTCCGGGCCCGGCTCCGCGCTCTCATCGGTTGACATCGCCTGCGCTTCCAAAATACCTTTGTCATATTAAAGGCTTTGCTCTCAAAGCAAAGTCGCCCACGTGGTCCAAGGATAGGAGACGCGTCCGATGAACGAGGCGAACCGGCCGGTCATCGAGGAGTTCCGGGCCGGTGGCGGCAGGGTCGGCGGCAGGTTCGAGGGCGCCGACCTGGTGCTGCTGACCAGCGCCGGCGCCAAGTCCGGCAGGCGTCACACGACGCCCCTGGCCTACCTGGACGACGGCGACCGGCTGCTGGTCTTCGCGTCCAACGCCGGAGCGCCGGACGATCCGGCCTGGTACCGCAACATCCGCGCCGACCCGCGCGTCACCGTGGAGGTGGGCACGGAGACCTTCGCGGGCGCCGCGCTCCCGGTCGAGGGCGAGGAGCGGGACCGGCTGTACGCGCGGCAGGCCGAGCGCGTCCCCGTGTACGCCGAGTACCAGCGCAAGGCCGGCCGCGTGATCCCCGTCGTGGCGCTGTACCGCGCGTCTGCGCCGGGGCGGGCCTGGGCGATCGGGGACGAGCTGGTGAAGATCCACAACGACCTGCGCGGGCGGCTCGCCGGGCTGCGGGACGAGGTGCTCGCCGCCCTGGACGGCCGCGCGCCCGCGGCCGCCCTGTCTGACCTGGGCGCCCAGCTGCGCGAGCACTGCGTGTCGGTCTGCGACGTGCTCGGCGAGCACCACGACAACGAGGAGGGGCGCGCGTTCCCCCGCCTGGAGGCCGAGTTCCCCGGCCTCGCGCCCGTCGTCGAGCGCCTGCGCCGCGAGCACGTCCAGGTGACGGAGGCCCGGCGCGACCTCCAGGCCCTGGTGGACGACCTGGACGCCGCCGACCCCGCGCACGTGCGCGCCGAGCTCGACCGGATGACCGCCGGCCTGGACGCGCACTTCGCCTACGAGGAGGAGCAGCTCCGCGCCGTCCTCAACGCCGTCGGCCCGTCCTGGGCGCCGCCGCGGCTCGCCCGCTCCGCCGGCCCGGCCTGACGGCCGACCGCCATCGGCCCGGATGGCTATCGCTGCTGGGGCGACAGGTGCATGCTCACGATGCGCCATCCGCCGTCCCGCCGGACGAGCACCTGCGTGGAGCGGAACCTCCCGGACGAAGGCCGTCCCTGGTGGCTGGCCTCCTGCACCTGCGTGCCGATCGCGATGGCGGTGTCGCCGAAGACGCGGACGTTCACGTCCTGCCAGTCGAACGACTCCACGGCCAGCCCGCCCTCGTAGCGGCCGAGCCACTGCTGCTTGGTCAGGACGAAGCCCACGGGGCCGACGCCCCGGAAGTCCTCGTCCAGCAGGCCGTCCAGGGCCTGGGTGTCGCTGCGCCGCTCCGCGTCCGCCCAGCGCTCGCCCGTGGCGCGCACCTGCTCGTCCTCCACCGTCCCGGCCATGATCCCTCCCTTGAGTGAGTGCTCACTCATCCTAATCTGAGTGCGCGCTCACCGGCAACCGCGGGCGGTGGGCGCCGGGACGGGAGGGACGGATCAGGGG
>NZ_SMKU01000235.1 GCF_004349215.1 Actinomadura rubrisoli
GCACCCCAGCCGCTCCTCAAGAGCCCGCCCAGACGCCTGGTCCCGCACCGCGTCAGGGACAAGGCATCCCCCCTGCAACGCAAGGCAACCCCGCGCGTGGCGATACCCCGCGCACGCCGCCGACACCTCACGCATCCCCGCCTGGGACGAACGCCGCCCAGGGCGCGCCAGGCATCGCGACGCCTCCCCATCCCCCCGCGCACTCCCCTGCGGAAGCGCCTACACCTGCCTCTGGTCATCCAGGCGAATCCCACAGCGACGGCCCAGCGCCTCCAAGGCCCGCCACTGACCGACCCATAAGCGGCCCAGCGCCTTCAAGGCCCACCACCGACCGACCCATAAGCGGCCCGGGCGCAACACCCAGCGCGCCAGGAGTGAGTGCAACGCCCAGCAGGACGGGGCCGGGCGCGGCGCCAGGCGGGACGGGTCGTCCGCCAAAGGTCCCTGAGGCTCCTCAGCAACCCACCCGCGCGTTCGACGGCGGAAGCACGACCGAAGGCGCGCCGGGGCACCCGCGCGACGCCGCAATGTCCCCGCCGGTACCGCCCCAGGGCCGGTCCGGCACAGTACAGCAGGGCGCCCCTGCCACACAGGGCGCAGCGGGAGCAGCCGAAGGACAGGCTCCACAAGCAACCACCGGAAAGACACCCGCGGCCAGTCCAGCCCCCAATGACGCCGCTACCCAGGTCGTCATGCAGAAGGTTGTGCGGGCCGAACACGTCCAGCACTACCTGGAGGGCGGTTACGACCTCGTTGCGGGGTACGTGCACCGGTTCCAGGACGTGCGGGACATGCGAACTCCGGCGGCGCTGATCCGGGGGCTGGGACTGGTGTACGAGGGGTCGCCGTTCACCCTGACGGACGAGGCGACCTTCGTGGTCCGGTGGCCGGCGGTGAAACCGCCGTTGTTCCGTCGGCCGCTCGGCGGGATCGACGAGTGGAGCATGGGCATCGTCCCGGGCGGATGGGTGATCGAGAAGGCGCCGTTCCCGGGGTCGGGTTACGCGCCCGGCGACGGCCCGGCGATCCCGGAGTTCAAGATCGAGAGCCAGCGGCTGCCGCACGGCGCCGAGCTGTGCCGGATCAACACGGCCGGGGCGGAGTCGCTGGTGGCCGCGTACGACGCCGATCTGCGCAGGTGGCTGGTGCGGCTGCCAGGAGGGCAGGGATGAGCATCAGGCATGGCTTCTACGCGGGCTGGCGCGGTACCGACTACGAGGCGAGCCCGGACGGCGACCGGGTGCGGCTGTATCTGGCACAGCAGGTCGACGGGTTCCGGCAGATCGGGCACGAACGGTACGTCCAGGTGGTGCAGATGTCGGAAGTCGACCACCTGTCGTATGTCAGCACGTACTGCACGTGGCGCGGGGAGCCGTTCATGGTGATCGGCGAACACGAGGGCTGGCTGCGGGTGGAGTACACCGGCGGAAAGGCCCCCGTCGCCGAGCAGCTTGGGCTCGAACTGTTCGACCGGGGTGTCTATCAGACGTGGGCACCGCGGAGCGAGGTCGAGGACATGCACGAGGAATCCGTCTGAGACGGCCTGGGTCGCGCAAAGCGCGCGCGGGGAGCGGTGGTAGACCTTGGGCATGGCCGTCATCGACATCAACGCCGACCTGGGCGAGGGCTTCGGTATCTGGGAGCTGGGCGACGACCTGGCGCTGCTCGATGTGATCACCAGCGCGAACGTGGCGTGCGGGTTCCACGCGGGCGATCCCCTGATCATGCGGCGGGTGTGCGCGGCGGCGGTCGAGCGCGGGGTGACGATCGGCGCGCAAGTGTCGTACCGCGACCTGGCCGGTTTCGGCCGCAGGGAGATGGACGTCGCCGCTCCCGAACTGACCGCCGAAGTCCTCTACCAGGTCGCGGCACTGGACGGCATCGCGCGCGCGGAAGGCGGACGTGTGGCATACGTCAAGCCGCACGGCGCGCTCTACAACCGCGTCACACGCGACCCCGTGCAGGCCGGTGCGGTCACCGAAGCCGTGCGGGCGTACGACCCGGCGCTTCCGTTCCTGACCCTGCCCGGCTCTGCCGTACATGAAGTCGCCGATGGCCTCACCGTGGTCGCCGAGTGCTTCGCCGACCGCGCCTACACGCCGTCCGGTGGGCTCGTGTCCCGTCGCGAGCCGGGCGCCGTGGTGCACGACCCGGAGACCGTTGTCCGCAGAGCCGTCCGCATGGCCGTCGACGGGACGGTCATAGCGGTGGACGACAGCGAGGTCGCGTTGCGGGCGCGTTCGATCTGCGTCCACGGCGACACCCCGGGCGCAGTGAATCTGGCGCGGGCCGTCCGATCGGCGTTGTCGGACGCTGCGGTGGCGCTGGAGCCGTTCGCGTGAGGATCCGGCGGGCGGGGGACACGGCGCTGCTCGTGGAGACCGGCGACCTGGCCACCGCGCACCGGCTGAACGCTGCGCTCCGGGAGGCGGCCCTGCCCGGCATCGTGGACGTCGTCCCCGGCGAACGGACCGTCCTGGTCGCCACCGTCCCCGGCACCGACCTGGACCGTCTCGCCGCTCGCCTACCGGCCCTCCCACTGCCCCAGGACGCGGCGGGCGGCGCGGACCCGGTCGAGATCCCGGTCGTCTACGACGGCGAGGACCTCGACGAGGTCGCCGAGCTCACCGGGCTCTCCCGGGACGAGGTCGTCGACCGGCACTCCTCCGCCGCGTACACGGTCGCCTACCTGGGCTTCTCCCCCGGCTTTGGATACCTCACCGGTCTCGATCCGGCGCTGCACGTGGCCCGCCGCGAGTCGCCGCGCACGGCCGTCCCCGCAGGTTCGGTGGCGATCGCGGGGCCTTACGCCGCGGTCTACCCGTCGGCCTCACCGGGCGGGTGGCGTCTGCTCGGCCGGAGCGGACTGGCGCTGTGGGACGTGACTCGCGATCCCCCGTCGCTGCTCCAGCCCGGGATGCGCGTCCGCTTCGTCCCCGGGGAGTCTCCTTGATCGAGGTCGTGCGGCCCGGCCCGCTCGCGACCGTCCAGGACCTCGGGAGGCCCGGTCTCGCCCATCTCGGCGTTCCCCGGTCGGGAGCCGCCGACGAGCGGGCCTTCCGGCTGGCCAACCGGCTCGTCGGCAATCCCGAGGACGCGGCGACCGTGGAATTCACATTCGGCGGGGGCGCACTCCGCTTCCACACGCGCGCGTGGATCGCCGTCGCTGGCGCACCTGTCCACTTGAGCGTCAACGGCCGCGTCCATGGAACGAACGCGCCGTGCTTCATCCCGGCCGGTGCCCTGGTCGAACTCGGAACACCACCGTCCGGCCTCCGCAGTTACCTCGCCGTACGCGGCGGCCTCGCCACCGACGAGGTCCTTGGAAGCCGCTCAACCGACCTCCTCTCAGGTCTCGGCCCTGCCCCCCTCGTTCCCGGCGACCGGCTCCCCGTCGGCCCAGCCAAGGGCTTGGACGACATCACCGTGGACATCGCACCCGCACCGTCCATGGCGGACACGCCAGTACTGCGCATCCTGCCCGGCCCCCGCAACGACTGGTTCAGCGACGATGCCATGACCGTCCTGACGTCCACACCGTACGAGGTGTCCCCGGACAGCAACCGGGTGGGCATCCGGCTGGCCGGCGCCCCTCTGACCCGAGTGCGCGACGGCGAACTGAGCAGCGAAGGCATGGTGACCGGTTCGCTCCAGGTACCGCCCAGCGGACGGCCGATCATTTTCCTAGCCGACCATCCAACGACCGGCGGCTACCCGGTCGTCGCGGTCCTCGCCTCAGCCGACATCCCTGTAGCCGCCCAGCTGCGCCCCGGCCAGAAGCTCCGCTTCCACCTCTAATTAATGGAAACGTAAGCGCTGATCGCGGCGCGCTTGACATCTGACGGACCCGCCGATGAGCCAGTTGCACCAGACCGCAACGTAAAGCCCTCCAACACAAGACACCACCCGCCCTACTACGGCGGGCACGCCAACCACAAGGCCGCCACTTCGACCGCGACACCACCGAACGAAGCGCCCCGGGTTTGCTGAAGGCTCTAGGTTGTGACCTGCGGTCTTGTGAGTCGTTAGTTAGGAGCTGGCCTCGTGCTCGTCGGGTGGGGCGGGGCCGATCTCACCGTGCAGCCAGACGGTGTTGTACCAATCGACCCACCCGGCGGTGGCCGGCTCGACGCCGGTCAGGTTGTTCCACGGCTCACGTCGTTGATCACTTCGGTCTTGTACAGCCCGATCGCCGATTCCATCAACGCGTTGTCGATCGCGTCACCGACGGCTGAGCCGCCACCCAGGAAAGCAAGCCGCTACGCAGGACCCGAGCCACCGCGCGCAGAGTGGACCACCTCGCTAGGGTCGCTAGCTCAGTGGGGTTGGGGTCGAGCCTGTCAGATGCGCTACGTCGTTGAAGCCTCTGATCGCCGACAGGCCGCCGATCCTGACGAGGCGCGAGATGGACGCGTTGTCCGGCGCCAGGAAGGCGAACGGTCTGGCGCCCGTCGCGGACGCGAGCGCCTGGGCGATCACCCCGCCGTGCGTGAACACCGCCACACGGCCGCCCGGGTGCGCCGCCGCGAGCCGTTCGAGGCTCTCCTCGATCCGCTCGGCGAACGCCTCGCTGCGCTCCGCGCCGGGGATGACGTCCCAGCGCTCCTCGGCGAACATCCGCTGCGCCACCGGGTCGTTCTCGGCGACCATCTTGCGGAACAGTCCCCCTTCCCAGTCGCCCAGGTAGACCTCCCGCAGGTCGGCCTCGATCCTGGGCTCCAGCTCAAGACGCCGTGCGAGCGGCTCCGCCGTCTGCACTGTCCGGCGCAGCGTGGTCACGTAGATCGCGTCCAAACGCTCTGCGGCGAGCCGTTCGCCGACTTGCTCTGCCTGCTCTCGCCCCTCGGGTGCGAGCTCGGGGTCGCCTTGGCCAGCGACGAGCGGGAATCGCGTGTCCGGACGGAACACAGCGGATGCGCCGTGCCGGACCAGCAGCAGCTCGGTCGCGCCCGCCGGTGCCTCGTACGGCTTCTGCCGGTACTCGATCAGTTCGTCCCGTTCGTCCACGAAGGGCACCCTAAATGATGGCTCGTTCAGACTGGAGCCCCGCCATCGACACCAAGGACGGCACCCGTGACGTACGAGGCGCCCGGACTCGCCAGGAACACCAACCCGGCGGCGACCTCCCCTGGACGGCCGAACCGCCCCATGGCGTTGATCTCACGCTGGGCGTCCGCGAACGGCCCGTCCGCGGGTTCATGTCGGTCGCCACCACACCGGACCTGTGACGTTCACGATGATGCCCCGGGGCCCCAGATCGCGCGCCGCGCCCTTGCTGTAGCCGATGACCGCCGCCTTGGCGTAGCCGGCATGCCCGGGCAACGCGCGAGCGCGCTGAGAGGATGGACCCGATCGTGGTGATCCGTCCCCCCCATCCCGCAGAACCGGTGCGGCTACGCGGATCGCGGCCACCACAGCGTCCATGTTCACCTCGCACCTGCGTTCCCAGCGCCGACGGGTCCCACCGCCTCACCGCCTCACCGCCTCACCGCCTCACCGCCTCACCGCCTCACCGCCTCACCGCCTCACCGCCTCACCGCCTCACCGCCTCACCGCCTCACCGCCTCACCGCCTCACCGCCTCACCGATGATCATGCCAGCGCTATTGACGAGCACGTCCAGGCGCCCGTACTCCGCCACCATCCCGACCACCAGATCCGCGACCTGCACCGGATCCGTCTAGTCGGCACGGAAGCCGGATCAGGCTGGTCGACGCGGAAGCCGGATCCACCCGGTCGGCACAGAAGCCGGATCAGGCTGGTCGACGCGGAAGGCCGCCCCCCGACGACCGCTGCCCTCGATCTCGCGTACCACCTCCTTCTTGTTTCCGGACGCGCCATAGCCGATCGCCACGTCCGCCCCCTGCTAGGCGAGCGCCCTGGCCGCCGCCGCGCCGATGTCCCGCGACCCACCCGTCGCCAGCGCGACCTTGCCCTTGAGAACCGCCAGGCCTCCAGTGTGTACCGAACGGTATTTAAGTCGGCGGCGCACTAAACCGTTCGATACTCAAGTAGGGAGGACCCATGGGGACCGGACGCCCCCCGCGAGTTCGACGGGGATGAGCGGCTCGACCGTGCCCTCAAGGTGTTCTGGCGGCAGGGCTAGGAGGGCACCGCCCTATCCGACCTGAGGGAGGCGACGGGCATCAACCACCCCAGCCTGTACGCCTCGTACGGGAACAAGCAGTCCCTGTTCCGCAAGGCGCTCGACCGCTACGTCGAAGGCCCTGCCTCCTACGTCCGCACGGCTTTCACCGAGCCCACCGCTCGCGTCGTCGTCGAGACGCTCCTGCGCGGCGCCGTCAAGGTTGCGACCGGACCCCGGTGGATGCCTCATCGCGCAAAGCGCCTTCGCCACCGGCGAGCAGAACGAGCCCGTCCGCCAAGCGATCGCGTCTTGTCGCCGCCGAGGCGAAGCCAATCTCGCCGCCCGCTTTGAGCGCGCCCGCACCGAAAGCGACCTACCGTCGTCCGCCGACTGCGCGGCCCTGGACCGCTACGTCTGGTCGGTCTCCTACGGGCTCTCCGTACAAGCCGCAGGCGGCGTATCCCGCGAAGACCTGGAGCGTCTAGCTGGCCTGACCTTGGTCAATTAGTCCGCGATCACCCCCTAACAGTTCAGGCGAACCTTCAGCTACACGACCGCCGCAGGGTGACCCCTGCCGCCGCGTAGCGACCCGACTTCGATGCTGCCGGGCATCGCCAGGACGTGGAAGTAGAACGTGATTCTGTGGATAACTTGAATCGCGCCAAGATCATCTATCGATGCCCCCGCCCGTTGGTGCTGGCTTCGCGCAAGGGGCACCGAGCGTCAGGACAACAGCAGGCGCAGGCGAGCGATCTCCGCGTCCAGCGGACCGCCGGGGATGTCCTCGAATGCGGTCACGGCCACATCACCGTCCTTGGCATCCCATACGCCGGCGACACGGCCATCGTTCAGGACGACCGGGGCGATCCATCCCGCCGCACGGCTCACGGCACCGCGATGCTCGGCCGGAATCAGGTAGGCCGCACCGGTCCCCGCCCCGAGCACGTACTGATCGAACGCCCCCAGGAGCCGGACGGACGTGGTGGGCCGGGTGTCGAGCAACGCGTCCCGATGCTCCTCCATCACATACATCGGCACGCCCTCGACGTCGACCGTGGACAGCACATCCTCGGTGGCGGCGAACCAGGCTTTGACGTCCTTCTTCCGGTTCCTCTTGCGCATCAGCCAGTTGTCGAACATGTCAGGCGTAGCGGGTCCGTGCGCGCCGAGGTATGCGCGGATCACCGTCCGAGCGGCCTCCTCCATCGGTGGCAGGCCCATCCACCCGGGCAGCCACCGCTCCGGTGAGGTGAAGGTGACCCGGGTGCCCTGCGGCGGCCCGTAACAGAGCACTCCCCACCAAGCGAGCGGCTTGAGCAGAGTCCCCCAGCCGGAACCGAGTACCTCGGCGAGATGCCGCGAACCGGTCTCCTCGACCACGGCCGCAGTGAGCTCCTCACGGGTCAGCGCCGCCCCGTTCGCCAGCGCGCCGGTAGCCGCCTCTGCGATCGCCTCCAGGTCGGACGGTGTGGCACCGAAGCTCTTCTGCCAGCTGCCCTTCTCCCAGTTGCGGATCGCGGTGCAGAGCACGAGATAGGCGGCGGCCTCGTCCGTGGGCAACAGATGGAGGGTGCCGCGTACGGCCCACGTCTTCACGAGTGTCCGCTCCTCCAGCAGGGCCCGCGACACCTCACCGGCATTGGGCATCACCTGCCGCACGGCCACGGCGAGTTCAGCGGCGGACGCGACCTGGGCCTGGACGCCGGCCAGCCGCCGCGCGATGTCGACCGCCGAAGCGTCACCCGCCGGTTCGATGTACTGCCGCCGCATACGCCAAGTCAGCACCTGAGCCCACGTCACCGAGACCATGGCACCGATTACACCGTACGCACCCGACAGAACAGACCGCCGACCCGTCAGGACCCACGCCCAGGCCGTCGTGGGCGTGGGTCGAGGTGGGTGATGGTCAGGCGAGGCGGTGGGTCAGCTCGGCGAACGCGTCTCGGACGTCGTCAGTGGTGAGGAGCGTCAAGTCGTCGGTGGTGGCGGCGGAGCCGAGCCCGGCTGCGCGCAGGGCGCGGCAGGCGCACGCCTTCTCGTACATGGAGCGGGCGAAGCGGCCGTTCCCTAGTTCGTCGATCCGGCCTGTTCCGCATGCGCGCTGGAAGACCAGGGCGAGATCGTCGAGGGCGTTCTCTTCCCAGTGGTCGCCGCCTTGCTCGGCGATGAGCTGCGCGATGCGGAGCAGCTCGTCAGGGCCGTAGGAGGGAAAGTCCACGCGCACGTCGAAACGGGAGGACAGCCCTGGGTTGGACGACAGGAAGCGGTCCATGTCAGCCTCGTATCCGGCGAGCACTATGACGAGGCGGTCGCGGTCGTCTTCGGCACGCTTGAGCAGTGTCTGCACCGCCTCTGAGCCGAACGCGTCGCCGCCTGAATATCCGGGGTTGCTCAGCGCGTACGCCTCGTCCACGAACAGGACGCCGCCGAGCGCGGAGTCGATGACCTTGTTCGTCTTGAGCGCGGTCGCGCCCAGGTGCTCGCCGACCAGGTCGGCGCGCTGGGCCTCGACCACCTCAGGACGGGCGAGTAGGCCGAACGCGGCGAAGATACGGCCGAGCACCCGTGCGACCGTGGTCTTCCCGGTGCCGGGCGGTCCCGTGAAGACGAAATGGCGGATCGGGGGCCGGGTGACCAGGCCCTGCTCCTCGCGCATGCGGGCGACCTGGAGCTGGGCCGCGATCTCGCGGATCTGGCGTTTCACCGGCTCCAGCCCGATCATCGCGTCGAGAGAGCCGAGCGCCTCGTCCAGCGTGGGGGTCTCGGCGTAGCCGCGGTACCGCTCCGTGACCTCGGCGAACGCTGTCTCGACATCCTCGGCGAGGAGCGTGACCAGGTCCTCGGCGGTGGGCTTGGCCAGTTCCGCGGACGAGGAGACGCCCTCGACGACGCGCACGTCCCGCGCGCGCGCCGCGGCCTCGGTCAGCGACCGGACGAACCGTCCGTTGCCCAGTGCGTCGATGATGCCGCGCCGTTCGACTTCCTCGAAGCGGACGGCGAGCCGGCTGCGCGCCTCTGCGTCGAGCCGGTCTTCGCGGAGCCCGGTGTGGTAGTCGGCGATCTGCAGGAGCTCCGCAGGCCGGTACGACGGGAAGTGCACGCGGGTGCCGAAACGCGATGCGAGGCCGGGGTTGGAGTCCAGGAACTCCTCCATCTGCGCGTCGTAGCCGGCAAGGATGATGACCAGGTTGTCGCGGTCGTCCTCGGCGCGCTTGAGGAGGGTCTGCACGGCCTCGTCACCGAACCGGTCGGGCTGGCCGTCGCCGGAGTTGACCAGACCATAGGCCTCATCGATGAACAGCACACCACCAAGCGCGGAGTCGATGAGGCGGTTGGTCTTGATGGCCGTGGCACCAAGGAATTCCCCGACCAAGTCGGCGCGCTGGGCCTCCACCACGGTCGGCTCTGGCAGCAGCCCGAAAGCGTAGAAGATTTTGGCCAGGACACGCGCGACGGTGGTCTTGCCCGTACCGGACGGTCCCACGAACACGAAATGCCGCATGGGCTTCTCGGTCGGGACTCCGGCGGCGGCGCGCAGGTGCGCGGCCTCGATGGACGCGGCGATGGATCGGACCTGGCGTTTGACCGGCTCCAGCCCGATCATCCCTTCGAGCTCGGCGAGCGCCTCGGCGACGGAGATGGCCGGTTCCTCCTCAGCGCGCGCTTGGGGGGACGCGCTGGACTCGGCCACGACGGCCGTGTCAGCCGCCTGCGCCGCAGCACGCTGCTCGTACGCGGTCTGCGTCGATGCTGGGACACCGGCGGCCGATGCGACGGCATCATCGCCCGGCCCGCCTCCGACGCCTCCGCCTCCGCGCCGGTCAGGCCGATCGCGCTTGTCCGGCCCGGAGGGGTTCTTGCGTGGTTTGGCCATGCCGTCTCCCTTGGGGCTGGCCTGCTCCTGGACCCATCCGGTCTCGTAGGCCTCGGCGGGCACCGTACGCCGCGCCCGATCCCAGCGATAGGCCAGGACGGCCAGGGCGGCAGCCCACGCGGGCGCTACGTCGGCCTCCGGCAGCGGATGGGCGACGGCGGCCGTCGCGACGCCAGCGGCGCCCAGTGCGAGCATGGCGGTGCGCCACGGCGCGTACCCGCGCAGGCGGAACGCCACGACCACCACGGGAAGGGCGAGCAGGGCAAGGAGCAACGCGGGGTTCAGGTAGGAGGGATGTCCCTCATCCGGATAGAGCCTGCCCAGTGGCACCGACAGCGCCAGCCAGGAGGCCATCACCGTGATGACCGCCATGCCCGTCGGCGACCGCAGGGTCAGATGGACGACGATGAGCAGGATCACTGTGAAGGCCGCTGTGCCGAGGACCGGACCGTTCAGCACGATCACGGCCGACAGTGCCAGGGCGACGAGCAAGAGCCCGCCAAGGAAACGCAATCCCGGCGGGACCTGGAAGTAGCGCCAGCGCAGGCGCTCGAATAGATCCCGTGCCGCGGCGCCCTTCGCCGGGCGGGAGCGGGACCTGCCGAACAGAGCCATCAAAACCGAGTAAAGCGCAGGACCCGCCAGAACGGGACCACTCACACCCGGTTCGTTGACTCCTGATGAGCCGAACTGGACGGTTCCACCGATCGCCGCACCCACGAGACCAGGACATTTGTACTGAGCAGAAGAGGATGTCCGGCTCTGCAGAAGGCTGCGGCAAATCCCTAGCGTCGTCGGTATGAGAGTCACAGCGAACGAAACAGCAGGTGCGGTCGTACTGACCGGTGTGACCAAGAGCTACGGACGCGCACGAGCGGTGGACGGCATCGACCTGCGGCTCGACCGTGGGACGACGGTGGCGTTGCTGCGGCCGAACGGAGCAGCCAAGTCCACCACGATCGGCATGATGCTCGGCCTTCTACTGCCGGACTCCGGCGCGGTGGAGGCTACCGGCGTTCGGCCCGTTCGGCCCGTTCGGCCCGCTCGGCGTGAACACTCGGTCCGCATACCGTGACCCAGTGAACGAGGAGAGCCGCAAGTGAACGTCTGGAGGGGTTCGATGAACGAGTGCCGTTGCGGGTGCCAGTGGGTCTGCTGGTCGCTGAGGCGGCCCTAGCCTCGGCGACCGGACTGGCGTTTCAAGACCGGTGGTACACGATGTTCCCTCTACTCGGCCGCGCCAGGCGTCGTCGTAGGTCACATGCCTCGGCAACCCGGGGGCCCGAGCTGCCAATGCTCATCGGCATCGGCGGCGCCTCCGCCCTGTACCGTCCGCAACCACCTGTCCGCCGCGATCGGCAAGGCCGGAGCCCGTAACCGCATCGAGGCGGTCGGCGCCGCCAGCCATAACGGCTGGCTCTGACCTGTGGTTCTACAGCCGATTCCGGGCGCGGAGGGCGCCGAGCACCTACCATCAGAGGACGCGGGTGACTTCCCGCGACAGGACGACGGGAGCGGCTCGGCCGTGCCGTCGCCGCCTTCGTGGGCTGCTATGCATGTGGTCGAGCGCGTCCACGAATGCGCGTCGGAACACAGCGGTGAGCACATTCCGAGGGAGATTCCTTGACCGATCCGACCGGTGCCCTGCCTGGCCTGGACCCGGCCACTGCGGCACCTAAGGACCTGCCCCGCATCGCCGGCTATGAGATCGAGGGCGAGCTACGGGCGGCGCTGGCCGAGGACGACCGTCCGATCAGGATCGCCGGAGTGGACGAGGTCGGACGCGGCGCTTGGGCGGGCCCGGTCGTGGTCTGCGCCGCAATTACCGATCTGAGCCCGCCACCGGTCCTTCAGGGGCGCGGCAAGAGGACGATCGGGCTGACCGACTCCAAGCTGCTCACCGAGACCCATCGCGAGTCGTTCGCCGAGGTGCTCCCAGGATGGCTCCACGCGCACGCGATCGGCGCGTCCGCTCCCGAGGAGATCGACGAGGTCGGCATGACCGAGGCGCTACGGCGCGCCGCCGTCCGCGCGCTTGAGGCGCTCCCGGCCCCGCCGGACGTGGTCATCCTGGACGGCAAGCACGACTTCCTGCGCAGCCCCTGGCAGGTACGCTGCGAGATCAAGGCGGACCAGCGCTCGGTGACGGTCGCGGCCGCCTCTGTGCTCGCCAAAGTCCACCGTGACCGGCTGATGGCGGCACTGGACGGGGAATATCCCGGATACGGGTTCGCCGACAGCGCCGGCTACCCATCGCCCGTCCACCAGCGGACCCTGGAGGAGTCCGGCCCCACCCCCCACCACAGGCTGTCCTGGTCCTACCTGGACGGTCTGCCACGCTGGCGGCATCTCAAGAGGCACCGAGACCCGCTCGCCGGTGAGGGCCAACTCAGCCTCCTCTGAGGCCACTCCGCGGCCCTGAGGTCGCCAGCGGGTCCCTGAGCCCTCAGATGGCTTCCTGAGGGCCCTCAGGTGGCTGCTCATCCCCGGACCGGCGGATGAGTCATCGTCCCGTGCCGGGGTAGGGCGGCGTCCAACGGAGGTACATTCCATGGACGCTGTCGTGAAGAAGCTGATGCGGCAATCAGGAGAGACGTTCGCCGAACAGGCCGGCGTGCCGTTGAAGGACCAGCCCGCCGCCCTCTTCAAGCTGCTAGTCCTGGCCAACCTGCTCAGCGCCCGCATCTCCTCAGAGATCGCACTGGCCGCCGCACGGGAACTGTTCGAGGCCGGTGGCGGAACACCACACGGCATGAGCGAACTGACGTGGCAGCAACGGGTCGACGCGCTCGGCAGGGGCCACTACGTCCGCTACGACGAGAGCACCGCGACGCGCTTGGGCGAGACCGCAGAAATGGTCCAGGACAAGTACAAGGGCGACCTTCGCAAGCTCGCCACCGAAGCGGAGCACGATCCGGAGCGGATCGGCGACCTGCTAAGGGAGTTCCCCGGCATCGGGCCGACGGGAGTGGACATCTTCTGCAGGGAGGCTCAGGCCATGTGGCCCTGGCTCCGCCCGTACGTCGACTCCCAGGTCAAGAAGGGCGCCGAACGGCTCGGTCTGCCCACCGACGCCGGCAAGCTCGCCTCGCAGGTGCCCGACAAGGACCTGGCACGCCTCACCGCGGCCCTGGTCAGGGTGGCCCGAGACAAGAAGCTCGCCGATGCCGTGAAGGCCGCCTGACGTCCCATCCGGCGATCCTCCGGTCACAACCTGACGATGACCTCGTCCACCGGCTTGCGGGTGATGTCGGGCACCATCGCGTCATCGGCCGGATAGCCGACAGGGATCACCACGTACGCACGCTCCTCCAGCGGCCGTTCGCACACATCGTTCAGGAAGCGCATCGGGCTTGGAGTATGAGTGAGGGTGGCCAGACCCGCCTGGTGCAACCCGGCCAAGAGGAATCCGACGGCGATGCCCACCGACTCCTTCACGTAATACGGGCGAGGCGTCTCCGGACCCTTGTGCACCTCGAAGACGATGATGACCGCCGGAGCGTCCTCCAGGAATGGCTTGCGCCAGTCGGTGCCCAGAGGCGCCAGCGCGTCCAGCCACTCCTGGGAGGCGCGCCGTTCGTAGAACTCGCGTTCCTCCTCTTCGGCAGCCTCCCGCAGGCGCCGCTTGCGTTCCGGGTCGGTGACGACCACGAAACGCCACGGCTGCAGGTTCGCGCCGCTGGGGGCGGTCGCCGCCGCCCGGATCGCATGGTCGATGACCTCCTGCGGCACCGGACGGCCGGAGAAGTCGCGCACGGTACGGCGCAACGCCATCGTGTCGGCGAACGCCTGGACGCGCCCGACCGCCTTCTCACCCGGCACGTCGAAACGTGGTGCCGGCACGACGGGGTACTGCCGCTGAGTGCTCATGCAACCGTTCCTACCGCGCGCTACCGGCCCCGGACAACCGGCAAGATCAGCCAAGATTCCGGGGCCGTTCCAACACGCGCAGGGGTCGGATGCTCAGTCCTTGCCGCGCGAGGCGACCCACTCCAGGTTCCAGCCGTACGCCTGGTCGACCGACATCTTGCCCCAGCGGGGGCGGCCGGGCGGCGGCAGGACGAACCGGCCCTCCCGGCGCACGACCAGATCGCCGTTCACGTTCTCCAACAGCGCGAGGACCGCGTCACGGGACGCGTCGGTGCAGTCGTCCATGCGCATGTCGATCGGCGGCGAACCCAGCGGGAACAGCGTGGCGATCGCGTCCAGTCCGCGGAAGTCGTCGGCACCCTCGTAGATCTCGGCGAAGACCAGGATCCGCTTGAACTCGGCGGTGTGGTCGAGGTTGATCGTGAGGTTCTCGCCCGTTTCGACCGCGCCGGTACGGTCGTCCTTGTCGAGCTTGATGAACGGCGCCCGGTCGAGCGCGCCCATGTCACCGAGCGCGTGGATGATGCCCTTACGGCCGTCTTGCAGCTCCCAGAGGCAGCACAGGTCCAGGTCGAGGTCGACGCCGCGGCGTCGCTTGCCGAGCCGTCCCTTCGCGACGCCCTCCCGCGCGGTCCAGTTGAGGTTGACGCGCATGTTGCCGGAGGTCGCGCCATGCTTGGTGAGCGACACCGACGGCGAGTTCTTCGTCAAGGAGATCTTGCCGGCCTGCTGCTGCGGGGCCTGCTGCTGCGGAGCCTGTGGCGGCTGACCGTATCCGGGCGCTGGGGGCGGCGGAGCGTACTGCCCTGGCTGGTTGTACTGACCGCCTGGCGGAGGGGGCGGAGGCGCGTACTGTCCCGGGC
>NZ_SMKU01000236.1 GCF_004349215.1 Actinomadura rubrisoli
GGGCGGGGGCGGCCGGGCCACCACCAGTTCGCGTGGCCGAGCAGGCTCATCAGGGCCGGGACGAGGACGAGGCGGACGATCGTGGCGTCGACGGCGACCGCCACGGCCAGGCCGAGGGCCATCATCTTGACCGTCGGGTCGGGCTGCGGGACGAAGCTGCCGAACACGAAGATCATGATGAGGGCGGCGGAGGTGATGAGGCGGGCGGTGGCGCCGATGCC
Organism: Actinomadura rubrisoli; assembly: GCF_004349215.1. Taxonomy (GTDB): domain Bacteria; phylum Actinomycetota; class Actinomycetes; order Streptosporangiales; family Streptosporangiaceae; genus Spirillospora; species Spirillospora rubrisoli. The sequence continues at coordinate 222 of NZ_SMKU01000236.1, forward strand.
GGTCACCACGCTCTCGTGCGGGTCGCCCGTCCGCTCGTACTCCTCCTTGATCCGCGATAGCAGGAAGACCTCGTAGTCCATGGACAGGCCGAAGATCAGGGCGAACATGAACAGCGGGACGAACGACATGATCGGGATGGCCTGGTCCACGCCGAGCAGCCGGACGCCCCAGCCCCACTGGAACACGGCCGTGACCACGCCGAACGAGGCGCCGATCGACAGCAGGTTCATCAGCGCGGCCTTCACCGGGACGATGATCGAGCGGAACGCGACGACCAGGAGCAGGAGCGCGACGCCGACGACGGCGGTCACGACGGTGGGCATCCGGTCCCCGACCGTGTCGGCGAGGTCGATGATGGCGGGGTTCTCGCCGCCGAGGTAGACCCGCGAGCCGGGGTGCGCGTCCCGGACGGCGGGGATCTCGGTGCCGCGCAGCCGGTGGACGAGGTCGGTGGTCGCCTGGACGTGCGGGGCGTCGCGCGGGACGACCTGGAGGATCGCGGTCGTGCCCGTCACCACCGGCTCGGCGACATAGGCGACGCCCGGGACCTCGGTGACGCGCTGCCGCAGCTCCTGCGCCATGCGGACGGCGCGCTTGTCGGGCTTCTTGGTGAGGTCGGGGGCGCCCTTGACGCGGGGCGCGCCCGGGTCCGCGGGCTTGGACGGGGCGGGCGCCGGGACGTGCGGGCCGGTGATGCCGGTCAGGCCCTGAGGGCCTTTGACGGTGGGCGCCTTCGGCTCGTCCTTCTTGCCGGCCTGGGCCTTGGACCTGATCCGCTGCTCGGGCCCCGGGACCTTCGCCACGATGACGAACGGGCTGTAGTGCCCGGCGCCGAACTCGCGGGCCACCACGTCGTACGCCTGCCGCGCCTCCATCGAGCGCGACGACGTGCTGTCGGACATCACGCCGAACCGCAGGCTGAGCGTCGGGACGGCGAGCACGAGCAGGATCAGGGTCGCGGCGACCGCGTACGGCCAGGCGTGCCGGTCCACGTGGCGGCCCCAGGTCGTCCAGCGCCGCGAGCCGCGGTCGGGGCGGACGCGGGGCAGCCGGTACCGGTCGATGCGGTCGCCCAGGGCGCCGAGGACGGCGGGCAGCAGGGTCAGCGCGGCCAGCACCATGATCGCGACGGTGAGGGCGGCGGCCAGCCCGATCCGTCCGATGAACTCGATCCCGGACAGGAACAGCCCGCAGATCGCGAAGACGACCGTCCCGCCGGCGAAGACGACCGCGTGGCCCGAGTGCGCCATCGCGCGGCCGACCGCCGTCTCCACATCGTCGCCCGCGGCGAGCTGCTGCCGGTAGCGGGTGACGACGAACAGCGCGTAGTCGATGCCCGCGCCGATGCCGAGCATCGCCGCGACCATCGGCGCGGTCGGGTGCACCTCGAACAGGGACGCCGAGAAGTGGATCAGCGAGTACGCGACGACCATGCCGCACAGCGACACCAGGATCGGGATGCCGGCCGCGAGGAACGAGCCGAAGGCGAGCAGCAGCACCAGCAGGGCGAGCATGATCCCGGCGCCCTCCTGCGGGCCGCCCTTCGGCTGGTTGAGGATCATCGCGGTGATGCCGCCGAACCGCACGTCGAGCCCGGCCATCCGCGCGGGCTCCACGGCGTCGTTCAGCTTGTCGAGGTCGCCGGGGCCGACGTCGCCCATCGTCCCGGTGAAGTTGAGCCGGACGACCACGGCCTCGTGGTTCTTCATCCCGCCCATGCCCTGGGCGTAGGGGTTCTCGGCGAACGCTACGCGGTCGAGCCCGGTGATGTTCTCGATCGACCGCCCGACCGCGAGGGCGACCCGCCAGTCCCCCGGGCGCACGTCGCGGGTGGAGTGGAACACGACGGTCGCGGTCGGCCCGGTCAGCGCCGGGAAGTCCTGCCGCAGGGTGTCGATCGCGCGCTGGGTCTCGGTGCCGGGCAGCGTGCTCTGCTGGACGAACATCCCCCCGTGGACGACGCCGAGGACCCCGGCGCCCAGCATGGCGACGAACCACACCTCGAAGACCGCGCGCCGCCTCCGCGCGCAGAAACGCCCCAGTGCGTCCAGGAATCGCGCCATGATCGCAGGAAATCATGCATATCTGCAGTTTTGCAATAGTGCAACTTTGCAATCGTGGTAACGTGCGTCACATGGACGAGCGGAACGGCCTGCGCGAGCGCAAGAAGCGCCGCACCCGGCACGCGCTCGCCACCGCCGCCCTCCGGCTGTTCGCCGAGCACGGCTACGAGGAGACGACGGTCGCCGACATCGCCGCCGCGGCCGACGTGTCCCCCCGCACGTTCTTCAGCTACTTCCCGAGCAAGGAGGACGTGGTCTTCGCCGAGGTGGACGACCGGCTCGCCGAGGTCGCCGAACGCCTGGCCGAGGTCGCGCCCGGCCGATCGCCCCTGGAGACGATCCGGATGTGCCTCGCGGACGTGCTGTGGGCGATCGTCAGCGAGCACGGCGAGTACGGGCCCGTCCAGATCGCCCTGATCCTGGAACGCCCCGGCCTTCAGGCGCGCGCGCTCCAGCGGCTGACCGACACCCAAGAGACGATCGAAGCCCTGCTACGGGAAGTGTGCCCCGACATCGGGGAGATCGACGCCGTGGCCGCCTCGGGCGTCGCGGTCGGCGGGATGCAGGCGGTGATCGTCCACTGCCGGCGGCACGGCTACGACCCGCTCTCGATGCGGACGGCCCTCGACCGCGCGGTGGACATCGTCGAACGCGGCCTCTCGTCCGTCGAGGCCCTCACCCGCCCGTGCTGACAAGGCCGCTACCAGGGGCCGTAGGGGCCTGAGGAGCCGCCGCGGCCGCCGTTGCGCTTCTTGTACGGGGCGACCGCCGGGCGGACGTCGGCGAGGTAGACGGCGGCCGCGATGAACGCGGCGACCGGCAGGATGCCGAGCAGCAGCCCGATCGGCCTGATCCCGTAGGCCGGCGCGGCCACGTGGGCGAGGCCGAGCACGGTGGCCACGATCAGGATGATCATCCAGAGCTTCTTGCTCTGCTTGCTCGCCGCCGCGAACGCGCCCTGGGGGACGGTCAGGGCGTCCACCAGGGCCCAGATCTCCATCACGAAGGCGATGAGCAGGAGAAGCCAGAAGAAGTAGTCCAGCACATTGAAGTCGGCCACCGGCGATCAGCGCTCCTGCCTGTCTCGGACGGCGACTCCACGTCGCGCACACGGGATCACTGTGCCAACCCTATTCGGCTTGTCCACCCGGGGCGGGGGAAGACACCGTCGTCCAGGAAGACGAGAGGGCCCGGCCAGGGGTTCCCCCGGCCGGGCCCGTCCGCCTCAGGCGTCGTTCTTCTTCGCGGTGCCCCGGGCCTTCGGCTGCGCGGCGCGGGTGCCGGGGGCCGGCTTGGCCTCGGTGATCTCGGCGACCTCGGCGGCCTCGCGGTGCACGACCTTCCTGCCGCGCTCGGCGAGCTCGTCGATGAACTCGACCGTCCGGGTGCCGACGTGGGTCACGTAGGCGACCGCGGCGCCGGGCAGGTCCTTGACCTCGACCCTTTCCTGCGCCCTGGTCACGTTCTCCCGGACCTCGCCGCGGTAGCGGTCCACCGTCTCGCGGACCTGCCCGCGGTAGCGGTCGACGGCCTCGGGGACCTCACGGAGCTTCTCCACCGCCAAGTCGCCGGCACCGGCCACCGTGTAGACGGCCTTGTTCTCGCGGAGGGTGCTGGCCAGCGTCATCCGACCTCTTCCTTTCCATTCTGCTCGTGCGTCTCGTGCTCGTGGTCGAGCACTCCGGTGGCTTCGTTCTCCTTGAGGAACGACGCGTAGATGTCGAGCAACACCTGCTTCTGCCGTTCGGTGAGGAGCAGGTCGGCCCGGACGGCGGCCTGCACGTCCGTATCGGCCTCGCGGTCCTCCAGGATCCCGGCCTGCACGTACAGCGCCTCGGCGGAGATCCGCAGCCCCTTGGCGATCTGCTGGAGGATCTCGGCGCTCGGCTTGCGCAGCCCGCGCTCTACCTGGCTCAGGTAGGGGTTGGAGATGCCCGACACGTCCGCGAGCTGGCGCAGCGAGATCTTCGCCCGCGTCCGCTGCTCCCGGATGTACTCCCCGATGGAGCCGACCTTGGAACCTGCCATGTCCCCACCTTGCGTCATGAGTGCTTGCTATTGCAAGCACATCAGCTAGCACCCCCCGGTGATACCCCTCACACCCGTCCGCGATGGCGGCGTGTGGGGGTCAGCTGACCTCTGAGGCGGGGACGGTCCAGGTGTTGCAGGCGGCCAGGCCGCGGCCCTTGAAGCCCTTGACCACCCAGCCCGCGTAGCTGCGGCCCGAGCCGTGGTCGCGCTGGTCGGGCGGCAGGCGCTCGTCGCCCCGTCCGCGGACGTCCAGGATCATCGCGACGTACTGCTCGCGGGTCATCGGGAGGGTGGAGCGTTCCGCGCCGAGGAAGGCGCCCGCGAAGCACTGCGCCTGGAGCTCGATGCGGCGGCTGGCCTGCGTCCGGGTCGCGACGTCGGCCTTCTCCATCTCCTGGTGCCCGTAGACGAGGATCCCCGCGCGGTCCTGGACGTGGTGCCCGTACTCGTGCGCGATGACGCGGGCGAACACCGCGAAGTGCGTCAGCGGCTCACCGCCGGACGTCTCCACGATGTGCCGCAGCCCCACGTACATCGTGTTATTGACCGGGCAGTAGAACGCCGACGCGCCCGGGCTCGGGTAGGTGCCGCACGGGCTGCGCCCGGGCTCCTGCCAGAAGACGCGCTTCGGCGGGTCGAACCGGACGTCGATCTTGCGGAACTGCCTGCTCCACGAGGCGTCCAGGCAGCCGCTCAGCGCGTCCATGAAGCGGCGCATCGACGCGGCGGTCGGGCCGATCGGGGGCAGCGAGCACCGCGCCGGGGTGAGCGGGCCCGAGGTGTAGAGCTTGTTGTCGGTGGCGGTCGCGCGGGTGGCCGTCCCGCCGTAGGCGGAGCCCGTCCGGGAGCCGATGCCGCCGTTGGCGCCGAACACCGAGAACCCCAGGATGGCGAGCACGCCGAGCGCCGCGAGCCCGCCGATGATGCCCGCGACCGTCCCGCCCGCGGTGCGCCGGGGCGGCCTGCGCGGCGGGGCGTACCGGTACTGCGGCGGTCCGTGGGCAGGCGCGCCGTACGGCGGTGCCGGGGCCGGCGGGGGGTGGTGACCTGCCATAGCGAAGAATCATCGCACGCGTTCCCGCTACGATTTGCGGCCATGTCTGCTCTTGCGGCGTTGTGTCGCTTGCGACCGGTGGCCCTGACGGTGTCGGCCGCCGCCCTCCTCCCCCTGTCCGCGACCGCCTCGGCGGCTGACCAGGGCGACGTCGCGGCGGAGCGTGTCCTCAAGGACGACGTCGTCCTCACCGCCGGCCCGGGTGGCCTGGCCAAGGTGAGGGAGACGATCGTCTACCAGTTCGCGGGGCGCCGGGGCTTCGAGCGGACGTTCCCGACCCGGACCCACGACACCGTCACCCGGGACCGCGTCTACAAGCTCGGCAACCTGCGCGCCACCAGCCCGGACGGCGGCCCGACGAAGGTCTCCGCCACGAGCGGGGACACCCAGACCACCGTCAAGGTGACGGGCGGCCAGAACCTGACCGGGCGGCGCACGATCGTCCTGGAGTACGACCTGCGCGGCGCGATCGACACGGTGGGCTCCGTCGAGGAGCTGCGCTGGCCGGTGGTCGGCGGCTGGAAGGTCCCGGTGGACGAGGCGCGCGCGTCCGTCGGCGGCGGCCCGATCCGCAACGTCAACTGCTTCGCCGGTCCGCTGAGAAGCACCATCGGCTGCACGCAGTACTACACCAACCATACGCACACGCGGGGCGTCTACAGCCAGCAGCAGATGCTGGCCGGCGAGTACATGACCGTCGTCGCGGGCTTCCCGGCCGGGACGACCGGTGGCCGCCCCCTCTACGAGCGGCGCCACAACGCCGCGACCGCGTTCTCCGTCAACGCCGTCACGGCAAGCGCGCTCCTCGGCCTGCTGGTGCTGCTGGGCGGCGGCCTCGGCGGTCTCTACCTGCTGCGCGGACGGGACGCCCGGGTCGTCGGCAAGAAGGCGGCCGAGGGCGACCATGCCCCGGTGTCCGGCAGCGAGTTCGAGCCGCCGGACGGTGTCCGCCCCGGCCAGATCGGCACGCTCATCGACGAGCAGGCCGACGTCATCGACGTCACCGCCACGATCGTCGACCTCGCCGTGCGCGGCTACCTGCTGATCGAGGAGGAGGACCGGGCCGTCACCGGACGCCTCGACTGGACGCTCCGCCGCCTCGACCGCCCCATGGTCGATTTGCTCCCCTACGAGCGGATCCTGCTCGACGCCCTGCTCACCGGGCCGGGCGGCACCGGCCTCGCCGCGGTCAAGCTGTCCGAGCTCGGCGGGACGTTCGCCACCCGGCTCGCCCAGGTCCGCTCCGCGATGTACGACGACGTGGTCCAGCAGGGCTGGTTCGCCCGCCGCCCGGACACCGTCCGGTCCCGCTGGACGGTCGCCGGGCTCGCCCTGACCGTCCTCGGCATCGCCGGGACCGTCGCGCTCGCGATCACCACCGAATGGGCGCTCGCCGGGCTCGCCGTGATCATCGCGGGCGCCGCCCTCGCCTACGGCGGCCAGTACATGCCCGCCAAGACCGCGCGCGGCGCGACCGTCCTCGCCCACACCATCGGGTTCCGCGCCTTCCTGGAGCGCGGCGCCCTCCCGGACGGGGAGCCGATGGCCTCCGTCCAGCGCATCGCCCTGTTCTCGCGCTTCCTGCCGTACGCGGTCGTGTTCAACCTCGTCGCCCAGTGGGCCGAGACCGTCAAGGACGCGGGCGAACGGGCCGAGGGCGCCGACAACCTCTACTGGTACGAGGGCCCCGCCGAGTGGGACCTGTCCAAGTTCGCCGAGTCGATGCGGGTGTTCACGCTGACCACCTCGGGTTCCATCTCCCAGTCGCGAGGGCTGTGACCGGCCTCTCCGCACAGGTCGTGGTTGAACCCCTGACCTCGGGTAAGGGCGGTGGCGAGGAGGTGTCACCGCATGCTCGCCGACAAAGGCATGGTGGGCGATCCGTACCTGTGGATCATCGGGCCGATCGTCGTGGCCCTCGCCCTCGCCATCTGGCTCACGATGACGCTGCGGGCCTCGCGCAGGCGCACCCGTCCCCGGGACCGTGACGACGGGTCGCCCCACCGGGGCCCCGTCCAGGGCGGGGTCGTCCAGGGCAGCCCGTCCCAGCGCAACCGCCGCGACCCCCGCTGACCTCGGCGCACGACGGGCCGCCTGAATGATGGACGGGACCACAAGTAAGATGTCTGACGTCTTACTTGGAGGTCATGGTGGCACTCAGTCCGGTTCCCGGCGGATCGACCGTCGATGCCGTGCTCGATCAGCTTCAGGCGCAGGTCAGCGGCGGTTCCTGGCCGGTGGGCGAGCGCATTCCCGCCGAGCTCGACCTGGCGGCGCAGCTCGGCGTGAGCCGTCCGGCGGTCCGGGAGGCGATCCGGGCGCTCTCGCACGTCGGCGTGCTGGAGGTGCGGCGCGGGGACGGGACGTACGTGCGCAGCAGCGGCGACCCGCGCCCGCTGCTGCGGCGGGTGACGCGCGCGACCGCCCGGGACGTGTTCGAGGTCCAGCTCGCCTACGACGTGCAGGCGGCGCGCCTCGCCGCCCGGCGCCGCACCGGCGCCGACCTGGCGCGACTGGAGGAACTGCTGCGCGCCCGCGACGAGGCGACCGAGGCGGACGAGTTCGGCGCCGCCGACGCGCGCTTCCACCTGGGCGTCGCCGAGGCCACGCGCAACCCCGTCCTGATCGAGGCGATGCGCTTCTTCATCCACCGCCTGCACGAGTCGATGCGGACGATCAGGCTCGACCACGAGGTCCCCGAGGCCGGTCCGGCCGCGCATCGCGCGGTGCTGGACGCCATCGCGGCGGGCGATCCCGACGGCGCCGCCCGCGCGGCCGCCGCGGTCGTCCAGCCGACCCTGGCCATCCTGGAGGGTCTCGTCGGAGAGGCGCCCACCGACACCGGGCTTGAGCCCGGCGCGTCCCCGGCGGGCGGGGGTGCGGCTTGATGGGGCGGCGCGCCGAGGCGGGCGCGGAGGACGCGCCCCGCGCGACCGGACGGGCGGCGCTGGTCGGCGGGCTGGTGCTGATCGTCATCGTCGCCGTCAACCTGCGGCCGGCGATCGCGGCGGTCGGGCCGGTGCTGACGGAGATCCGCGAGGGCTTCCAGCTGTCCGGGACGGCGGCGGGGGCGCTCACTACGCTGCCGCTGGTGTTCTTCGGCGCGTACGGGCTGCTCGCGCCCTTGCTGAAACGCGCGCCGCGCAGCGAGACGCTGCTGGTGACCGCGATGGGGCTGCTGGTCGTGGGGCTGGTGCTGCGGCTGCTGGACGCGCCGTTCTTCCTGTTCGCGGGCTCGCTGGTCGCGGGGATCGCGATCAGCGTCGGCAACATCGCGATGCCCACGATCATCAAGCGGGACCATCCGAACTCGATCACGACGGTGACCGCCGTCTACACGGTGGCGGTGACCGTCGGCGCGTCGGCGTCGTCCGGGCTCGCCGTTCCCGTCGAGGACGCGTTCGACGCGTCGTGGCGGCTGCCGCTCGGGCTGCTGGCGGTGCCCGCGGCGGTCGCGGGGGCGATCTGGCTGCCGAAGGCGCTGCGGGCCGCGCGGGCGGCGCGCGGGGTCCCGGCCGCCGCCGGGTCGCGCGAGGTCGCCGCGCAGGTGTGGCGGGCCGGTCTGGCCTGGCAGGTCACCGTGTTCATGGGCCTGCAGTCGCTGCTGGCGTACGTGACGCTCGGCTGGCTCCCGACGATCTGCCAGGACCGCGGGATGGCCGAGGCGCCCGCCGGGTACGTGCTGGCCCTGGCGTCGGCCGTCCAGGCGGTGGGGTCGCTGGCCGTCCCGCTGCTCGGACGGCGGATGCGCGACCAGCGTCCGCTCGTGGTCGCCACGGCCGCGCTGACCCTGGTGGGCTTCGCCGGGGTCACCTGGGCGCCGATCGGCTCGGTCTGGGGCTGGACGGTCGTGCTGGGCCTCGGCCAGGGCCTCGGGTTCGCCACCGCGCTGTCGTTCATCGGGCTCCGCGCCCACGACGCCCCGGTCGCCGCGCAGCTGTCGGGGATGGCGCAGGGCGTCGGCTACGTCATCGCGGCGCTCGGACCTCTGGGGATCGGTGCGCTGCATGACGCCACCGGTGGTTGGACCGTTCCGATGATCGGGGTGCTGGCCATCGCCGGGATCATGACCGTCCCCGGCCTGGCCGCCGGACGGAACCGGCTGATCGGCTCGCCCTCGCCCGCCGAGGAGGCCGGCGAAGCGCCCGTCCTGAGGTGAGCGCGCCACGCCTCGGGCAAACCCTTTCCGGCTTGCCGCAAAATTTCGGGAGAAGGGGACATAACCGGCCGATTCTGGGCACAGAACCCTGGGCAAGACGTCAGCGCGCCAACGCGGAGGTGGAACGGATGCTCGCGGCAGTCCTGGCCAACACGGCCCCCCGTGGAGCCATGATCGGGCTCTGGCTGCTCCCGATCGCGGCGGTCATCGCGCTGGTGGCGCGGCTCCCCATGCTCACGCAGGCGTCGTCCAGGAAGCTGCATCCCCAGCGCAGGAACGACCAGCACAACCACCGAGGCGCCGAGCAGGGCGGCTTCTACGAGTACACGCCTGGCATGTACTCGCACAGCTACCCGCCGGGCGAGGTCAAGTACAACGACGACGTCGACCAGTAGCCGGCCTGTCGACCGGTAGGCGCCCTCAGGACGCGAACACCCCCGGGGCCGGACGGATGGCGCCGACCACGTCCTCGCCGCCGCGCAGGTCCACCACCGACAGCTCCTCCAGGGACGCGGTGTCGGCGCCCGGGGTCTCGGCGAGGCCGAGGGCGCGCAGCAGGGCGACGGTCACCGGTGTCCGCGCCCGCATCGCCCCGTCGTCGATCTTGACGGCACCGGCGCGGCCGTCGGCGAACGCGAACGCGTCCACGCCCTCGGCGCCGCACTTGACCAGCAGGCCGGGGACGGCGTCCATCAGCCGCCGCTCCTCGCGCCGCGTCCCGGACGTCCAGTGCGGGTGGGCGCGCATGGCGTCGGCGACGCGGCGTTCGGGAGTGCCCGGCTCGGCCAGGACGAGGGCGCGGAACGCGCGCGCGACCCCGCCCGTGGACACCGCGAACAGCGGTGCGCCGCAGCCGTCGACGCCGACCGCGGCGGGCCGCTCGCCCGCGAGGTCCTCCACGGCCTTGCGGACGCCGAGCTGCAGCGGATGGTGCGCGTCCAGATAGGTGGCGGTGGGCCAGCCGGACGCGACGCACGTGGCGAGCATGGCGGCGTGCTTGCCGGAGCAGTTCATGCGCAGCCGGGACCGCCCGCCGCCGGTCCGCACGACCTCAAGGTCCAGCGGCCACTGCTCCGGGCAGCGCAGGTCGGCGGCGCCGAGCCCGGCCCCGGCCAGGATCTTCTCCGCGCCCTCGACATGGAAGTCCTCGCCGGAGTGGCTGCCCGCGGCGAGCGCGAGCAGCTCCCCGTCCAGGTCGAGGCCCGCGCGGAGCATGGCGACGGCCTGCATCGGCTTGTTGGCCGAGCGGGGGAAGATCGGTTCCTCGGGCGTCCCCGCCCGGACGGCCACCGAACCGTCGGCCGCGAGCCCCACCGCGGCCCCGCGATGGCGGGACTCCACGAAGCCGGAGCGCTCGACCTCCACCAGGACGGGATTGATCTCCATCATGCTCCTGTCCTTCCCCAGTGATCCACGCACACGCCCGTCCGGGCGCCCCGCACCCGCGGGACGCTCCGGGACGGGCCGGTCTCAGCGGGCCTTGACCCCCAGCAGGGCGCGGGCGTCGGCCGCCGCCATCGGCGGACGCTGGGCGAGGGCGGCGGCCGCGGCGGCCCGCTCGACCAGCTCGGCGTTCGCGGCGACGGGACGTCCCTTGGCGAAGGTGACGGTGTCCTCCATGCCGACCCGCAGGTGCCCGCCGGCCGACAGCGCGGCGAACAGCACGGGCAGCGTCGTCCGGCCGACGCCGGTGGCCGACCAGGTCGCCCCGTCCGGGAGCGCCTCGACGGCGGCGACGAGCGTCCTGGCGTCCCCCGGCATACCGCCCGGCACGCCCATGACGAGGTCGCAGTGGACGTGGCCGCCGTACGGGAGGCCGTGCTTGTCCAGGAGGCGGTGCAGCGCCGCGACCTGCCCGAGGTCGAACAGCTCGAACTCCGGGACGATCTCCAGCTCCCGCGTCCGCTGGTACAGCTCCACCATGAACGGCCACGGGTTCATGAACACGTCGGCGCCGAAGTTGACCGTCCCGCAGGTGAGCGAGCACATGTCGGGCTCGGCCTCCAGGACGCGCAGCCGGTCCTCGTACGGGTCGGTGACCGCTCCCCCCGTGGACAGCTGGACGATCAGCCCCGTGCCGTCCCGCAGCGCCCGGACCGTCTCCCGCAGCCGGCCCAGGTCGAGCGTCGGCCGCGCGTCGTCGTCGCGTATGTGCACGTGGACGACGGCCGCGCCGGCCGCCTCGCACTCTTTGGCCGTCTGGACCAGTTCATCGAGGGTGACGGGCAGGGCCGGGACATCCGCCTTGGCGGACTCCGCGCCGGTGGGCGCCACCGTGATGAGCGTCGTTGCTCCCATACGCGGCAGAATGCATGGTCATGCGTGCCGTAGTCCAGAGGGTGAGCCAGGCGAGCGTGTCCGTCGGGGGCCGCGTTGTGGGAGAGATCGAGGGACCGGGCCTCATGGTCCTGGTCGGCGTGACCCACGACGACGACGTGGGAAAGGCCCGCAGGATGGCCGCCAAGCTCTGGGGGCTGCGGATCCTCCAGGACGAGAAGTCCTGCTCCGACCTGGACGCGCCGCTGCTCGTGGTGAGCCAGTTCACCCTGTACGGGGACGCGCGGAAGGGCCGCCGTCCCACCTGGACCGCCGCCGCCCCGGGCCCGGTCGCCGAGCCGCTGGTGGAGGCGGTCGTGCACGAGCTCCGGGCGCTCGGCGCCAAGGTCGAGACGGGCGTCTTCGGGGCCGACATGACGGTCGCGCTCGTCAACGACGGCCCGATCACCCTCGTGGTGGACATGTGAGTCGTGGACCTGTGAGTCGTGGACATGTGAACCGAGTCGTGGACATGTGATCAGCCGAACCCGTACACCATCCCCGCCACGGTGACGATCGTCCCGGCGGCGGCCAGCAGGACGAGGGCGCGGTCGGCCGGGGCGAGGCGTCCCCGCACGGGCGGCGAATAGACCACCACGCCCGTGTCCCGGTGGGCGTCGCCCTTGGCCCGGAACGGGTTGCGCAGGCCGGCGAGCCGCCACAGCGCGTCGTTCTTCACCCGCTGATGGCCCGGCCCGCACGCGAACAGCCGCCCCCTGGCACGTTCCGGGCACGAGTGGCCCTCCCGCGTCGCGATCCGGCACAGCGTCGGGACGAGCAGGAACTGGTACAGGCACCACACCAGCAGCCCGAGCAGCGCCACCCGCCACGAGTGCAGCATCCACGCGGCCACGGCGAAGGCCGCGAACACCGCCCACCACACCAGTGCCGACTCCCGGCGCCGCCGGCGCCGGGTGCCCCGTCTGGCTGCGGGCGGTTCGGCCTTCCCCAGGTTCGCGACCATCGTAGGAATCCACCTTCCCCGGACGGCGACCGGGCAGAAATCGTCTATATCAGACAATATCGCCCTCAACTGCCCTCCAGGCCGCGCATTTACCCCCGGTTCACCGGACGCCGCCGAAGATCGATCTGCGCGTTCGCGCCCGTGTCCGGCGACACCACGACCTCCTGCGCGGCGGCGATCCCGCCCGCCAGCAGCTCCGCGTCCACCGGGACGTTCCGCTTCACCAGCGCCAGCGCGATCGGCCCGAGCTCATGGTGGCGCGCGGACGATCCGACGGTCCCGACCGCCCGTCCGCCGGGGATCTCGACGGGATCCCCTTGCGCGGGCAGCCGGTCGACGCTCCCGTCCAGGTGCAGGAACACCAGCCGGCGCGGCGGCCGTCCCAGATTGTGGACGCGGGCGACCGTCTCCTGCCCCCGGTAGCAGCCCTTGCTCAGGTGCACCGCCGTCTCGATCAGGCCCACCTCGTGCGGGATCGTCCGGTGGTCGGTGTCGATCCCGAACCGCGGCCGGTACGCGGCGATCCTCAGCGCCTCGTACGCCCAGAGCCCCGCGGGCCTCAGCCCGTCCGGGAACCCCTCCGAGCGCGGGACGATCCGCGTCTCGGTACCGGACGCGTCCGGCCACGCCAGGCCCCCGCCTCCGGCGCCTCCGCCTCCGGGCGGCCCCGTGATCAACGCGAACTCCCCGGACGCGTCCGCGACCTCGACCCGGAGCATGAACCGCATCCGGTCGAGGAACCCCACCAGGCCCGGCGCCGTCCCCGGCTCCACATGCGCCCAGACGGCCTCGCCGTCGTCCACCAGGAAGAGGTCGTGCTCGATGTGCCCGTTCGGGCTCAGCAGCAGCGCCTCGGTCGGCTCGAACGGCCGCAGCCCGTCCAGCCGCTGGCTCAGCAGGCTGTGCAGCCAGCTCAGCCGGTCGGGCCCGGAGACCCTGACCACGCCCCGGTTGCTCCGGTCGACGAACGCCGTCCCGCCCTCAAGGGCCCGTTGCTCCTGCGACGGCTCCCCGTAGTGCGCGGCGACCTCCTGATCGGGCGCATCGGCGGCGACGGCTCCGGGCGACTGCAACAGCGGGCTGCTCATGAAGCCAGACTATGTGGCGCGGCAGTCCTTGCATCGCCCGTACACCGTGAGGTGGTGCACGTCCGTCTCGAAGCCGAAGTCGCGCTCCAGCACCCCGGACAGCCCGGCCGCCGCCCGCGGATCGACGTCCTCGACCGTGTGGCAGCCCCGGCACACCAGGTGGATGTGCTCGGCGTCCGCCGCAAGATGGTAGTTGGGCGGCCCGTGCCCGAGGTGGGCGTGCTTGACGAGCCCCAGCTCCTCCAGCAGTTCCAGCGTCCGGTACACCGTGGAGATGTTGACGCCGCGGGCCGTGCGCTGCACCTCGGTGCAGATCTCCTCAGGGGTCCCGTGCTCCAGGTTGGTGACCGCCTCAAGGACGAGCTGACGCTGGGGCGTGACCCGGTACCCCTTCGCCCGCAACTCCTCCTGCCACGACTCGACCATGCCCCGAGTCTATGTGCCGGAGGTCACGAACGGAGATCCCCGAAAACCCGCTTGCCCGTCCTCGCGGGGCTCGCATAACGTGCGGGGTACGCGCGAAAGGAGGTGGTCCAAGAGATGGTTGATCTTAGGACTCGCGAGGTGGCTGTCCGCTAGTCGCCGTACCGCCTCGGCGCCGCCGCTCCGGCGGCGGCAACCGGTCGTAACGGTGACCGGCGAGAACCAGGCAGTTACCCGGTCCCCGGAGCCGATGGACCCGTCCTGTCCATCCCCCGCCCAACGCGGGAAGGCCCGGGGACCGCACATGCCCGGCCACTTTTCCCGCCCGGCCCC
>NZ_SMKU01000237.1 GCF_004349215.1 Actinomadura rubrisoli
CCCCAGACCCTCCCCGCCCACTCACCTTGAGCGGTTAAGCAGGCCACGACTTCGGCAGACTGCTTCGAATTCCGAGACCCTTGGTCGGACGAGCTGAACACCCTGCCCTCTAGGACACTCACTTCACCGAATGTCCGAACACGCCCTCGAACCCGTTCGATACAAGACTGTGGCTCTATCTAGCCAACCAATCGACTCATCCTTCGCCGCGAAAGCCTCCAGGTCGTGTACATAGAGTAGTTGTCTGATCACGGACAACCAACTCCCCGGAGGTCGACATGGTCAGCCCCTTCGTCCGCCGCCGACGCCTCGCCGCCGAGCTTCGCGCACTCCGTGAGGAACGCGAGATGACGGCGGACGACCTCGCGAAGGACATCCACTACTCACGTATGAAGATCAGTCGCCTGGAGAACGCCCACGGCCGCCCGGACGTCGCCGACGTCATCACCATCCTCAACACGCTCGGCGTCTCAGACAAGAGGTGGAAGGAAATCGTCTCGCTCGCCCATGAGGCATCCGCGAAGGGCTGGTGGGACTCCTTCGGCGACGCAATGGGGGCTCGCCAGCGACTGTACGCAGACATCGAGTCCGGCGCCGCCACCATCCGCGAATACAACGACACCTCGTTACCTGGTCTTCTCCAAACTCCCGAGTTCATCGATGCGCTTGTCAAACTGAAGCGAGCCGAGGGCGCGCTCGACTTCAGCCCCAAGCGGATGGCCGAGGCCCGAAGGCGGCGGCAGGAGGCCGTACTGCGGCCGGATGGCCCGACCCTCGACATCATCTTGGACGAGGTGGTCGTCCGGCGGATCAACGTTCCGATCGGCATCATGGCAGCCCAGACACGATATCTGGTCAACCTAATGACGTCTGAACCGCGCCTAGAGGTGCGCGTCCTACCAGTGGACGCGCGGATCGAGGGTATCTCGATTCCCCGGTCAGCGTTCTTCCTCTACACGTTCTCGAACCCGGTCGACCCACCATTGGCCGTGGTCGAGACGCCCAGCACCGATCTGGTTTACAGCGAAGCAACCGAGGTCGAGCAGCACATCAAGAGATATGAACTTCTCAGCAAGGCTGTTCTATCCTCAAAGGACAGCCTCTCCTGTCTGGCTGAGGCTGCCGACCGACTAACCCGTGAGGCTGGATCAGACGGATGATGAAGAAGTTCACTAGCTGGCGTGTCTCTAGCTACACCGAGGCCGGGGGCTCGTGCGTGGAGGTAGGCCGCTCCACGTCCGGCGCAGTCGCCGTTCGAGACTCCACAATGCACGGCAAGGGTCCGACCCTCGAATTCACACGCGCCGAATGGGTTACACTTCTCAACTCTATCCGGTCGGGACGATAGCACGCCCTGGCCACCATCGAGCTGTCGGCCAATGGCCGTCTTAGAAGAAGCGGCATCGCTCCGGACGCGACATTGGCCTCGCAGCCGCGACTAGGCCGTAAATCACTACATCCACGCTCGGACGCGAACTGTTGAACTAATTCAAAGGTGAATGCGTTCGGACGTTCGTGACGCAAACGCGCCCTGCCCACGGCCACAAGTACACTGACGGCTAGGGCCCCGAAAAGATTGTCAGGTGTCCTGCTTCTTCCGGCCGCCACGCTTGGGCTTCTCGGGACGCCAGTTCTTCAGATCCTCGTCCGAGATCCCGTACTCGGTCTGCTTGGCTTCCAGGTACATCGTGTACGCATCTGCAGGACTCTGACCGAACGCCGGATCGATCTCACCATGCCACTGCCACACCCACGGCAGCACCTCAGCCAACCCCGCAAGGAGCGGAGTCAGTCGAGCAGCATCCCACCCGTCCTGAGTGGCACGCTCCTCAATCAGCATCATGAGCGCCTGGGCCTGCTCCCGATGATCCCAGCCGGCCCACCCCAACAACAACGACGAGTCCCCGTCCGGGCTACTACCCGGATACGAAATGAACCGCTCCTTGGGCACATCAAGCTTCCCACGATTCCGCCAGTACGAAGCCTTCAGAAAATCAGCCGACGTATACTTCGGGGGAACGGCAATGCCCAGGTCCTTGCCAATCCGATCCTCCTCCCGCTGTTGCTCCCACATATTTTCCCATTGCACTCGCTTACGCAATCCGGAAGGATCTTTGTATCGCAACGTTGCTAGGTATGGGACATGTTCGCCCTGTACAATCTGCGCAATTGCCGTGGAAAGCTCGACGGAATCGCCAGCGTGCAGACGAGCGACAGACACGAAGTTCTCACTGTTCCTAAGTCGGTCAGCGAGCTGGTTTACCGTCATAGCGCGCGGCTGTTCAGTGCCATACTCATCATCTGCAAACCAGAGACCGCGCTCTTCGCATCCAGCTAGCAACCATTCGCGGAGCGCGGCTTCTGCTTGCTCCTCCCAGGTGGCCAGCAACCACCGCCGCTTACACTCCGGTCGCTCGATCAGAGCAATATCACGGCGATTCTCGATAACTTTGATGCGCTTCTCAACGACACGCTTGTATTCATCCGGCCAATGTTCCGGTATTTCTGTAATCGGAGTTGAACCGTGACGATGGAACCATTGTGTTTGAAGATTGCCGGATTCGATCTTCCTAGCAAGCACAATCTCGAAGGCACGTTCTCCAGGTCGAATTTCAGGCAAGCTTCCAGCAGGCGCCACGACATCAACATCGAGGAGGTCGTAAAGCCCGTACACTTCCCAGTCCAACTCTTCCTGCTCTGCAACCATTTGTCGGCGGATAGATTCCCATTGGCTCTGCGAATCCGCCAGAATAGCGTGGCGCGACCAAGGAACCGCTAGGACGTTCTTTGGGCTCACATCAGCCAACGACTGCGCCAGCGAATCCAACCTCCGCCCTCTTTTCAAGGGAAGTTGAGCCGGAAGCGGAAGCTCTTGTAGCTTGGTTCCAGTAAATTCGTACCTATCTGACCACCCTTCTGCACTAACCCGAGCACCTTCGTCTCCGACAGGGTCACCTCCCTTAGGGTAGCTGACCTGCTTAAGCCAAAAACACGCAGTCGAGCTATTTAGGATAGCGAGGAGGCGAAGATAATCCCCCTCTTCCCGGGTTCCAGGCAGCTTGATCACAGGCGCGTGTTGATTGCAGGCCCTATCTCCACGAAGGAGAGTGAAATGATTGTGCGTTGCAACATCAGCGAAAGCTATCAAGAGGTCAGCATCGGCACGCTCCCATGAAAGCATGATCAATTCATGCCATTGCATGCCGCGTTGTTCACGGGTCCTTTTGAAAGCGAGTCCGGCTCGCAAGCCAGTACGATATGGCCAGTACAGACAGCTCGACTGAAGTTTCTGATTAGGCGATCTCTGTTCGTACGGCCATAGTACGTATCCGCCGGAGGCGCTCCAATCACGAACGTTCTCGCCAACACTGTAGTGCTTATAGGTTACTCCTTGTCTGCTCCAACTGGCCGGCACCCTGCTGGCGGTGAACACCTCATCATCGCCTGTGATTGAAAGGAAACCAATTGACTCTACGAATGCTCGCAGGCGCGGGCGCCCCTTCCCCTCAATCGCGTCCATCAGCCCGGCAGCACCGCCTCCCGACAAGCTCCAAGGGTAGGAGTTTAGTCGCTCACGAGCGATATCTTCCACACTGACCCATTTACTCTCACTCCCGGGTGACTCGATTTGTTGGATTATCGCTCGCCATACGAGTCCATCTTCCGGAGACGGAGGCTCTCCTGGCTCTCCATTTACTCCCATGACAGTGCGAACAAACGTTCCGTGACGCGGCCACTGTCGACGACCAATAAGTATCACCGTGGGAGTTCCGTGCCCCGGTATAAAGGCGCCAGAGGTGTCGACAACTCGAGAGAGGTCTATCGTGGAAAAGTACTCTTCGATCAACTTTCTTCCGAACTGGCGTTTCATAAAAGAATTGGAGGTTATTTGACCGACATAACCAGCGACGGAGGCATCAAGGGTCCCCAATTTTGCCAACTGGAAAAAGCGCTCAGCAAAAGGGACCGAGAGTGCATACTTGCCGGCACAACTCTTGTAGGCTTGACGATAATTTTCGTTCTCCTGGCTGTCTTTAACCGTAATGTATGGCGGGTTTCCAACTACCACATGGTAGCTTCCTGCGCCAAGCAAATCGATGAGGCTAGGCTGCACCTCGTCGTCTCGGCCAATATACTCATAAATGTCTTCCGTCACGTAGGCGTGCGGCTCGGCATTAATAAACAGGTCTTCTTGAATACCTGGAGCACCTCTACCGTGAAGTAGTGAGTCCCCGGTAGCCACAATGATCGGAAATTCGGGAACCTGGGTAAGAGAAAAGAGAGCGCCTGCCTTCATTGCTGCTGCCAGAAGGCGGAAGCGGGCGATGTTGGTGGCGAAGGGGTTTTTGTCTACGCCGTGCACTGAGAGGAGGGTGCGGCGGATTAGTTCCCAGATGTCGGTGGCGGGTTCGGCGTCGCGCCACTTGTTGAGGATGCGGTGGAAGGCGCCCAGGAGGAAGTGGCCGGAGCCGCAGGTGGGGTCGATCAGGCGGAGGCCGGCTAGGCCGAACTCGTCGATGGCGGGTTCGAGGGTGTAGTCGAGGATGAACTCCTCGACGAACTCGGGGGTCTGGAGCAGGGCGTAGGTCTTCTTGGCGTGCTCGGAGAGGTCCTGGTAGAGGTCGCCGAGGAAGCGGGTGTCCCAGTCGGGGTCGGTGAAGTCGTGGACGATCTCGCCGTTCTCGGCGCGGGTGCGCCAGAAGGCGAGGAGGGCCTTGGCGGCGTGGTGGGGGATCTCGATCTGCCACATGGGGTTGTGGGCCTTGTCGAACAGCCCTGCGGCGACCGGGGAGCGTGACATCTCGGCGAAGCCCGCGAGGATCCAGTCGCGGTCGGTGGAGTGCGGGTTGTTGCGGATGTAGTCGGCCTGGCGTTCCTGGGCGAGGTCCAGCTTGTCGCCTGGGCCAGCGAGGAAGGGCAGCTCGATGAGGCCGTTGTCCTCACAGAAGCGCAGGAAGACCGTTCCGAGGACCCAGGCGACGGCGGCCTGGGTGACGCGGTCGTCCAGCCAGGTCTCGTAGGTGGCGGCGATGCGGCTCGCCTCGCGGGCCTTCTGCCATTCGCTGTGGAGGCGGGCGTGGGTGTCCTCGTCTTCGGCCGCGCGCTCCCGCAGATCCACTTCGAGGACTCCGACCTGCTTCTTCAGGTCGGTGAGCAGCGCCTTGCGGACGATCATGAAGCTCTCCCAGAGGACGTCTCATCTCGCTGCGCGAACGGGCCGGGCAGTACGAGGTGTTCGTTGTCGGTGTTGGTCGGGACGACCGTGTCGTCCAGGAGGGGCAGCGGCTTCGGGTCCGGCATCGGGCACAGAAGCCACAGCCCGTACGGGGTCTCGTGCGGGTCGCGGGCGGCGTCGGCGAGGCGGGCCAGCAGTTCGGAGCCGCCCTTGTAGCGGGCGAGGGGCGTCGCGTCGTGCAGGAGTGCCACGCGGTCGATGGCGCGGACGGTCTTCTCCACCTCGGCGAACGCCTGCTCGACGAGCTGGTGGAAGACGGGCGGGGCGGTCGACGGATCGGCTTCCAGCATGGTGTCCCAGGTGGGCTTGCCGCGGGCCGCGACGATCTCACGGAGGGCTTCGGTGAACCGGGCGGTCACGTTGACAGGGGTGACGTCCGCGAAGCCCGTGAGGACGGCGAGCATGGAGCCGGTATAGCGGATACGGGTCTTAAGGGCCAGGAACCCACCGTTGTCGACGCTGCCGAGGAGTCGCCGGGTGATCTGATCGGTGGAGATGCGGCCGGTGGCGGTGGACGTCCCTGGTGAGTGCCCGCCGCTGTAGGAACGGGCGGCGACGCCGAAGCGCGGGTCGACGAGGCGTTTGCCGTCCTTGCTCCATTCGACTTCGTAGTTCGCCTTGCGGAGCGCCTTGTAGAGGGCGGCCGGGGTGGACGGCAGCCTGCTCATGCGCGGGAAGCGGGCCAGAACGCGACGGCGCAGGTCGTCCGCCGTGATGCCGGAACCGCCCAAGTATCCGGCGATCTGGGCCAGTTCGAGGGCGCGTTCCGGGGCGAGGTCGACCGGGTAGAGCTCCAGACGGGCGGTAACGGCGGCGTTGGTGGACGCGGCGGCGGCCAGGGCGACCAGGGCCGTGTCGGGAAGCAGCGCCATCCCGGACGGGACGATGACCTCGCGCAGCATCCCGCGGACGGTCACGGCGCTGGGCAGCGGGTTCAGAGCCGCCAGTTTGTCGGCGCGTTTGCCGAGCTCTTCGGCGTAGTCGAACAGGTCGGCGACGTCGGGGGCGTCCGCGTCCTCGGCGGGACGCAGGGCCAGCAGGACCGTCCTGTCGCCGGGGCCTGTGCGGCGCTTGGCGAGGCGCGGCTCGTCCAAGCGCTCCTCGGTCTCGATGGCGACCCGCAGGGCGGCGCTGGCGACGGCGAGGCGGGCGGCGGTGTCGGCGAGGCCGCTCCCCCGCCTGGTCAGCAGTTCGGCCGCGACCTGGTCCGCTTCGAGGATGCGGCCCTTCTCGGTGAGGATCGCGATGACGTCGTCGCGGAGCGGCTTGATGGCGCTGTCGGACATCCACCGGCGGCGAGCGTCGGCGAGCGCTTGGGACACCTCGGTCGGGTTGATGCGCTTGTGGTCGGCGATCTCCCGCTGGGACGCCCAGGGCGCGAGCGGCGATGCGCCGTCCGGGCCGGGCAGGGCGAGGGCCAGGGCGACGGCCTCGGCATCCTGCCCCTCGCTCTTCGGGATGAGGCGTCCGGCGATCTCGTCCAGGCTGAGCCGCTTCAGCCTGTCCTTGGCGTCGGCGCCGGCGACGGAGACGCCCTCGGCGGCTTCACGCTGGTCCTTGGCGACGTTGGCGACCGACTCCTTGGAGCCGAGGCGGTGCCGCCAGTCGCGGCCCAGGCGCAGTATCTCGTTGCGCGGGCCCGAGCCGACCCCGGAGTACCGCAGCCGGTGGACGCGGGCGGCGGGGACGGCCATCAGCTCCCCGACCGTGGACACCCCCAGCCCGTCGATGGCCGCCGACAGCGCGCGGGGCGACAGGCCCGCCTCGACCAGCGGGGTCGTCTCGACGGCGGCCTCGGCCCGGGACTTGCGGGCCTGCTTGACGTCGTCGGTGTCCTCGTCGGTGCTGCTCGGGGTGGTCGGCGGGGCCGTCTGGTCGAGGTCGAGGAACATGCCGCGCCAGGCGTCGCGCATCTGCTTCAGTGACGCGAACCGCTGGTCGGCGTCACGGTGCAGGCCGCGCTCGAAGAACGCGGCCAGGGCGTCACGGAGGCCCGCGTCGAAACGGTCTTCGGCGATCTGCGGGGTGGACTCCGCCTTGTCGATGAACTCGGCCTCGGCCATGCCGTCGCCCCAGGACGGGCGCTCGGCGGCGGCCATCTCGTGGAGGGTGACGGCGATGGAGTAGCGCTCGGCGTGATCGTCGTAGCGGGGGCGGCGGTCGGTGCCGACGAACGGGTCCCGGTAGTCGGGGGTGCCGGCCTTGACGGCGGTGTCGGGGGTGTCGGCCATGGAGAAGTCCAGCATGACCAGGCGGCTGGTGTTGTTGGCCAGGCGGCGGATGGCGAGGTTCTCCGGCTTGATGTCGCGGTGCCGGGCGCCTTCCTCTTCGAGGTAGTCGACCGCGTCGAACAGCTCGTCGCCGAACTTCTCCAGTTCGTCGGGGGAAAGCCGCCCTTGCCGCTTGATGTGCTCGGCGAGGGTGACCTGGCCGGCCTCCTCCAGGACGATCACGGTGCGGTCGGCGACGTCGAACGGGCCCTCGA
Organism: Actinomadura rubrisoli; assembly: GCF_004349215.1. Lineage (GTDB taxonomy): Bacteria > Actinomycetota > Actinomycetes > Streptosporangiales > Streptosporangiaceae > Spirillospora > Spirillospora rubrisoli. The sequence goes on from NZ_SMKU01000237.1 coordinate 7,722, forward strand.
TCAGGCCGACGATCCGGGTGCTGCGCAGGCGTCCGAGCAGTCCCGCCTCGGCGTGCAGCCGGTCGGCTGCGGCCTCGGTGAGCGCGACCTTCAGCACGCCCGTCTGCGTCCCCTCAGGCGTCTCGCGTTCAGCCAGGAAGGTGCGGGACGTGGACCCCTGGCCGAGGTTGCGCAGGACCGTCCATCCGTTGACGACGGTGCCGCGCACGGCCTCCAGCGGGTCGGGGTCGGGCTCGACGTCCGGCGCGGTCAGCTCCTCCTCGACCAGGTCGAGGTACTCCAGGAAGTCCCTCACGGACTGGAACCGGTCGAAGACGTCGAGCTTGGTGGCGCTCTCGATGACCTCGTCCATCTGGGACGTGATGGACTCGTCGATCGCGGACGGGGTGAGGCAGTGCTCCTCGGTCAGCCGCCGGGCGAGCGCCCCGCGGCTGTCGGCGGGCGCGGTACCCGTCATGATCAGGTAGCCGAGCGCGCCGAGGCCGAACACGTCCAGGGGAACGCTGTCGGCCTCGGCCCGGCCGAACTCCGGCGCCAGGTACGCCTCGGCGGACCGCTCGATGTGCCCCGCCGCGGCAGCGACGCCCCCGGCCAGGGTGGAGGTGCGTCCAGGGCGTCGCGGGTCGGTCGACGCCCCGCCGGGACGGGCCGCCGCCTGCCAGTCGACGATCTTCAAGGTGGGGTCGTATCCGGCGCCGTGGGAGGCGACGTAGACGCTGCGGGCGGCCAGCGCGCGATGGTAGAGGTGGCGGCGGTGCGCATGCGCCAGTGCCTCGGCGAGCTGCCGGACCATGCCCAGGCGGGTCTCGACGTCGAGCCCGTCACCGAACTGAGCCATGTAGTGGTCGAGCCGCAGCCATTCGGGCCGGTGCGGGAACACGATCGCGGGGCCCGCGTCATGGTCGTCGCTGAACTGCTCGGCCTTGACGATGCCCGGATGGTCGATTCCCTGGAGCACCAGGTATTCGCGGCGCGCGGCCCGCCGGGTCGACTCCTGGGCCTCGCGGGAGGCGCCCAGCTCCGACAGGTACAGCCGGACCCGCCGGTGGTCGCCCTCCAGCGCCGTGTTCTCGGCGAGGTAGTCCTCCCAGGTGGGGCCCGCGTCCATGGCCTTGGGCTCCAGCCGCCAGGTGCCGACCGTCCGGTGCTTGCGGTAGCCCTGGATGCCGATGGCGTCCAGCAGGGCCGGCATCTTCCTGGAGAAGGTGACCTCGCCGCGCCCCGGTCCGGTGGGACGGGAGGTGCCGAGCAGGTCGTCCCAGATGCGGGGCAGCCCGTTGTCGGGGCCGCGGGCATAGACGCCGGTGGCCTGCACCTCGTCCAGCTCCGACTTCAGCGCCGGGTCGGACAGGAATATGGCGGCCTTGATGAACGGGACGCGCAGCCCGCGGACGCCGAGCTTGCGCATCGCCCATTCGAGCTGGCTCTTCAGCTCCTTGGCCTTGCGATCCGCAAGGTGGAGCGGGTTCTCGATCGTGCTGACGCGGCCCAGGTGGTGGAACATCCAGGTGCCGCCGGAGTTGACCAGCCGGCCCTGGTGGCTCTTGATCTCCACGAGGTAGAGCCCGGACGGGGTGACCATGAGCAGGTCGACCTCGCGGACGTGACCCGACTTCGCGGTGAAGGTGAACGTCGTCCACGCGCGGAAGGGCTCGGCGTCCGGCATGCGCCGCTTGATGAAGTCGAGGGCGTCCTGCTCCCAGGGGAACTCGGAACGCGCCCCCCACCAGCGGTTACCGCCTGTCGCCATCAGCCTGTCATCCCCCGTCCGGTCGTGCCTGGACAGGATAGGAGCAGCGACCGACAGTGCGCACCCCAGTCAGGATCACGAACCGGAAACCTTGCCACATGCGGTCGGTCATCGCTCGTTCACAGGTCAGGACGACCTTGACAGCGCTAGCCTCGGCACATAACTCGACGTGAGCTCCGGAGGAGTGTCGGCGTGCCCTTCCAGACCCCCCAGTTCCACCTTCGCGAACTTCTCGACATGGTGCATGACGGCCGTATCCAGCTGCCGGACTTCCAGCGCCCCTGGAAGTGGGACGACGAGCGGATCGCGGCGCTGCTGGCGACGGTGACGCGGGACTATCCCGTCGGGGTCATGATGGCGCTGGAGACGGGCGGCCCCGGCACCCGGTTCAAACCGCGCCCGCTGTCGGGCGCGCCCGTCGGCCGGGTCGAGCCGGAGCTGCTGCTCATGGACGGCCAGCAGCGGCTCACCTCGCTCTACCAGGCGCTTCACTCCGAGGCCCCGGTCGAGACGATGGACGCCCGCAAGAAGAAGCTGCGGCGCTGGTACTACATCGACATCGACCGGGCCGTCAACGAGGACATCGACCGGGAGGACGCCATCCTCTCGGTCCCCGAGGACCGCGTCCTCCGCGAGGACTTCGGCCGCGGTGTCGCCTATGACCTCAGCACGACCGAGAACGAGGCCGCGGCGGGGATGTTCCCGTTCCGGCTGATGCTGGACACCCAGAAGACCATGGAGTGGATGTTCGGCTTCACGGCGGGCGACCCGGCCCGCCAGCGCCTGTGGACCAGGTTCACCTCGAAGGTTCTCAACAACGTCGGGCAATACCAGATCCCGATCATCAATCTCACCAAGGACACTCCCAAGGAGGCCGTATGCACGGTCTTCGAGAAGGTCAACACCGGCGGCGTCCCGCTGAACGTCTTCGAGCTGGTGACCGCCTCGTACGCCGCCGATCCGGCCTATTTCGAGGAGAAGGGCAAGGACTTCCAGCTCCACGAGGACTGGGAACGCATCTTCAACGGCCTCGCCGCCAACACCATGCTGGTGGCCACCTCACGTGCCGGAGGGCTGGGCAACACCGACTTCCTGCAGACGGTGACGCTCGTGTCGACCTACTTCCGCCGACGCGGGCGCAAGGGCGCTGACCCCTATTCGCAGCCGGCCGCCAGCTGCAAGCGCAAGGACATCCTCGACCTGCCGCTGGAGGAGTACCTCGAATGGTCTCCCCGGGTCGTCGACGCCTACCACTGGACGGCCCGGTTCCTGCGGCGGCAGTGCGTCTTCCAGGTCGCCGACATCCCGTACACGACGCAGCTCGTCGCGCTGGCCGCGATCCGCACCGTCCTCGGCGATGAGACGGATTCCGACGAGACCTACGCGAAGATCGCCCGCTGGTACTGGTGCGGTGTGTTCGGCGAGCAGTACGGCGGCTCCCCCGAGACACGGCTGCCCAAGGACCTGGAACAGGTCGTCGCCTGGGTCCGGGGTGGCCGCGAACCGGCCTCGGTCGGTGAGGCGATCTTCCAGGAAGCCCGCCTCGGCACGCTGCGCAGCCGCAACAGTGCCGCCTACAAGGGTGTCTATGCCGTGCTGATGCGGCAAGGCTGCAAGGACTGGACGCACAACCGCGAACCGATTGACGAGCGCATCTTCTTCGGCCACCAGGTGGGCCTGTACCAGATCTTCCCCAAGAGCTGGTGCGAGCGGAACAAGGTCTCCAGGGACAAGTACGAGAGCATCGTCAACAAGACGTTGCTGGCCCACCGGACCGGGCAGCTCGTCGGGCAGCGGGGTCCGAAGAACTACCTCCAGTCGCTGGAGACCGACACCGGGTTGCCCGGCAACTGGCTGGACGACATCATCGCCACACATCTCATCGATCCGGCCTGCCTGCGGGAAGAGGACTTCGAGCGCTTCTACCGGGAGCGGACGACACGGCTGCGCGAACTGATCGAGGCGGCGATGGGCAAGTCCGCCATCCCCGCCGCCGTCGCACCCGAATCCGCCGACGACTACGAGTCCGACCCGGAGCTTGTGGCATGAGCCTTCCACCAGAACTGGAGAACGCGGCGGAGGATCCCGTCGAGCTGACGGTGGCGGAACTGCTGGAGCTGTTCGGCGAACGCAACCGGGACCCGGTGATCGTCGGCCGGATCGAGACGGAGCTCGGGCAGGCCGGACTGCGTTGCGTGCCGACCCTGCTCCATGGGCAACTGCACTCGACGGTGGTCGTCGGCCCGATCGGGGTGGAAGACGAGGACGCCCAGGCCGGTGCCGAAGAGGAGTCCATCGCCCCGTCCGCGCTCTGCGTCGGGGACCTGCCCACCGCCCGGATGCCGAGCGGCACGCTCGTGAGCCTCAACCCGGATGACGACCTGGCGCACGCCCGCATGGTGATGCTGGAGAACCATTTCTCCCAGTTGCCGGTGATGTCAGGGCCTTACGTGCTCATCGGCGTGGTGAGCTGGCAGTCCATCGCACTGGCGCACGCGCGCGGCAAGTGCGAGTCGCTCGCCGATGCGACCGAGCCCGCGCAGGAGGTCAGCATCAAGGCGGAGCTTCTGGTCACCATTCACGACATCATCCGGCACAACTGCGTGTTCGTCCGCGACTCCGATCAGCAGATCACCGGCCTGGTGACGGCCGCGGACCTGAGCCTTGAGTTCGGTCGGCTCACGGGCCCGTTCCTGCAGTTGGGCGAGATCGAGCGACGGCTGCGCCGGTGCGTCGAGCGCATGTGCGACACGGTCGAGGACCTGCGCAAGGCGTCAGGGCACGGCAAGGCGAACACCGCCGACGACCTGACGTTCGGGCAGCTCCAGAAGGTCTTCGCGAGGCCCGACCGCTGGGCCAGGCTCAACTGGGCGCTGCATCAGGACGGATTCGTCGAGAAGGTCGACGCCGTCCGGCGCATCCGGAACGAGGTGGCGCACTTCCGGCCCAATCCGCTCTCTCCGGAGCAACGACAGCAGATGGAGATCTTCTCCGGGCTGGTGAAGAGCCTCGTGCCTTGAGGTGCGTCGCGCCCATGCCGGCCGTGTGATCTAAGGCGCCGCCCGTAATCCCGTGAAGAATGTCAGGGATCGCCGCTAGCCTTTCCTCAACAAGCTGCGGCCCGACGGGCTTCCGCCGACCCGCCTGAGCGCGGGCACAGGACACGCCCCCATACCGCACGAGACATTCGTGCTGCCTGGGGGAAAGTCCGTTGACGGTTCTCCGTCTCACCGCCGAGTCACTGCTGTCACCCGCCGAGCGAAGGTTCGCGCAGATCCTCGCCGAGCAAATGAAGATGCGGGACGGGATCACCGTCTCGGATTCCGAGGTGCGGTCATGGGAGCGGAGCCTTCCCGTCGTCGCCCACGATCTCGTCGAGGCCGGGCTCGGACAGGTCGAGATGCTCATCGAGTACAAGCTGCCGCTGACCAGCAAGCGCGCTGACGTGGTGCTCGCCGGCGTCGACCGGCGGACCGGCGCAGACGCCTACGTGGTCGTCGAGCTCAAGCAGTGGAGCCGCGCGGAAGTGTGGGACGAGGACCCGAGCCGCGTCCTCGTCCACAACATGACGGGCAAGCCGAAGCTCCACCCCGCCCTGCAGGCCAAGGGGTACACCGACTACATCTACGGGTTCCTCGTGGAACTCGCCAGGAGACCCGAGGCGCTGCACGCCGTCGCGTACCTGCACAACGCGGCCCGCGGCGACGTCCTCGACCTCTACGACGCCGTCAAGGACGAGCGGACCCTGCTGTTCACACAGTCGACGCGCGGAGCGTTCGTCGACTATCTGCGCGACCGGTTCGCACCCGCACCCGGGCGTGCCGCGGCCGACCACTTTCTGAGCAGCGAGGTGCGTCCGTCCAAGCAGCTTCTCGCGCATGCGGCCAGGGAGTTGCGCGACCGCGACCAGTTCGTGCTGCTGGACGAGCAGCAACTGGCGTACCAGCTCGTCCTGCACGCGGTCGACAAAGCGCGCAGGGAGGACCTGAAGACCGTCGTGGTGATCACCGGCGGTCCCGGGAGCGGCAAAAGCGTGATCGCGCTCTCGCTGCTCGGCGCACTGTCCGCCCGGGGGCTCTCGGCGCTGCACGCCACCGGTTCCAAGTCGTTCACGCAGACGATGCGCCGGCACGTCGCCAAGGGATCGCCGCAGACGAAGGCGATGTTCAAGTACTTCAACAACTTCATGGACGCCGACCGCAACGGCTTGGACGTCCTCATCTGCGACGAGGCGCATCGCATCCGCAAGGTGTCGGCGAACCAGTACACCCCGGCCCGCCTGCGCACCGGCCGGCCCCAGGTCGACGAGCTGATCGACGCGGCACGGGTCCCGGTGTTCCTGCTCGACGGCCAGCAGAACGTCCGCCCCGGGGAGATGGGGACGCTTGAGCAGATCCGCGAGCACGCCGAGTCGAAGGGGCTGAACGTCCAGCACGTCTCGCTGGACGAGCAGTTCAGATGCGGTGGGAGCCGCAAGTACGAGGATTGGGTGCTGCGGCTGCTCGGCCTCCATGAGCAGCCTGCTGAACCGTGGACGGACGACGACGACTTCGAGGTCTCCCTCGCCGAGTCCCCGCAGGAGATGGAGGCGCTCCTGCGGTCGCATCATGAGCGGGGCCGCACCGCGCGGATGACCGCCGGTTTCTGCTGGCCCTGGAGCAACCCCCGCAAGGACGCCGGAGGCTGGGAGCAGTCACTCGTTCCGGACGTGGTGATCGGCGACTGGGCCCGTCCATGGAACGTCAAGGGCGACCGGGCGATCGGGGACGCGCCGCCGAGCGAGCTGTGGGCCACCAATCCCGGCGGGTTCGGACAGGTCGGCTGCGTCTACACCGCGCAGGGTTTCGAGTACGACTGGAACGGGGTCATTCTCGGACGCGACCTTGTCTACCGCGACGGAAAGCTCATGCCGAACCGTGCGGCAAGCCGCGACCCGGCCCTCAGGCCGAAAACGGTAACCGACAAGGAGGCGGCGGAACTCATCCGCAATACCTACAAAGTGCTGCTCACCCGCGGCATGGTCGGCACGCTGATCTACTCGGTCGATGAAGAGACCCAGGCGTTCCTGTCACGATTGCTGCGATGAGCCGTCAGCGGTTTCGATGCCAACTCAAGCTTGCCGGACCGGAAGTGGTCAGGTAAGGGGAGCGTTACGTTGGGGGACGTGGGGGTGG
>NZ_SMKU01000238.1 GCF_004349215.1 Actinomadura rubrisoli
CCCCGACGCCCTCCCCAACTGCGTCAACAGCGCCAGAAGCCGTCCCAGACGAGCGCTCGCGAACCTTACCCCCGGGACGCTTGGACCCTTCCCTCCTTGGGCGTCCGCTCCCGGGGGCATCACCAAGCTGAGTTTCCCTGCCTCGCTTGCGGTTTCGGATGCGTGGCGCATCCGACCTCGCCCTCTTGGGCCCGGCGCTCTCCCTGCTCCGGGAGGCCTTCGCCGCCGAGGCGCTTTGCACCTCGGTGCTGCAGGCTTCGACGTCCGCCCCACCGGCGCGCGGCTCTTCGGGCAGTTCCTTCAGAGGCTTCACCTGAAGGGCACGATCTTCGCTGCCCATGCCGGCCGGCATGAACCCCAAGCCCGTCGAATATCCAGCCCCTCCGACACATCTGACTATCTACCCAGCAACCTCACCGTTCAGCCCCGACGTCGTCCCACGGCAGCCGACCCGGCTGGACGTCTACGCCCAGCCCACCACCACATCCTGGGCTTGGACCCCAGAATCGGTGTTCACCAGGACGAACGTGACTCGAAGCCCCACGGTGAGCCCGAGGTACGAGCCCGACGCCTGGTGGACGGCGGTGAAGGAGAACTCGACATCCGGTCCCTCGGCTCGCTGGATCACTCCACGGCCTTCACGATCGCTCCAGGAAATGATCACGCCTTTCTCCCGAGCCGTCATGATCGCCCCACCCCTTGGCGAATCTCGCCACTAGTCCGGCATCCCGACCGTCCCTTGGACGCCCTCCGACAGCCTCGGGGTTCCCCGACCGAGCGCCCCGAGACACCGATCGAGATCGTCTCCGCGCCGGGTCACCGCGCGTCATGGCCCGATCCGTGATCTCCCCACGACCACGGTCGATGAACCTGGTGGACGCTGTTCCACCCAGTTGAGTGCCCCTCATCGCACAACCGTGGACGTGACCCGCTCCGGCCACGCGAAACATGCACAGAACCCATGGTTCGGCATAGCCGATAAATGGGCTCCGGTGCCATGTCAAGATCAAGTCCGAGAGTCGATCTCGTTCGAGGCCGGATTGAGCCCGACTAGAAATCCGATGTCGGATTGAGTCTGCCTAGAACGGGCCACCCAGCACGAGTCGACTCTCCGCCATATCGCCAGCTCAGCGCATCGCCGACAGTACCGTGACGCCGAGGGCGATGGGCGGTGAGGGTGACGACACGGGCGGTAGCGACCGTAAAGCGTGGTCTGTACACTATGATCCCAATCTTGGGAAATACCGGGAGATGCAATGGACGGAGCAGCAGGACCGAAAACCTGAGGAGCCCTCTGTGACCATCAAACGAGTTGTGCTGTACGCCCTGCTCATCCCATGGACCGTCGGTCTCTCGACCACCGCTGCCACGCCGTCGATCGCAGCATCGTCAGAGGCGGGCGGTGCCGCATTCACCTTGACGAGTACCGCCTTCACCGAGGGCGGGGTCATCCCGAAGGTGCACGAGTGCACCAGTGGCGGCAACGACCCACGTCAGAAGAACGAATCCCCACCCCTGGCGTGGACCGGCGGGCCGACCGCCGCCCAGAGTTACGCACTTGTCATGCGCGACCTCGACAACAGGAATCTCATTCACTGGGTGATCTACGACATTCCGGTGAACGTGGCCTCGCTCCCGCAGAATGTCGAGCACGTCTACACGCCCTCGGTCCCCTCCGGAGCCAGGCAGGTCTACTACCGCGGAAGCGCGAGCCTCTTCGGATACCAGGGACCCTGCTCGCCCGGCTCGGTGAACACCTATGAGTTCGTGATCTACGCGCTCAACAAGGCGACGCTGTCCGAGCTCGACTCCAGTTCATCGACGCAAACCGCGGCGCGGGCCATTACGAACGCCACCCTGGGGTCGGCCAAACTGACCGGGGAATCGTAAGTACCGCGAGGAACCCATCGGCACAGGCGTCCAGTAAATTCGCAGGGGCGAATGATGCCCTGGGCTGGCCTACTCGGCGTGGCGAACGTGTCAACCTCCGTCTGGCCAAGGGCACGCCCCGCCCGTAGTTGACGGCCGACGCTGAACCGATGACCACAAGGAGTTGGTCGGGCCCAACGTGCCCCGGACGGTTCATATCCCTCCATCGCTCGGCAAGGCGGTGCCTCAACGGGCCCGGATCTCTGTGACATGGCCGATCGGGCTACAAGTCACTACTCACGGTGATGATCCATCATGGAGGGCGTGGTGATTCCCGAACCCCTTACGCTCTACACCGCTGACGATGTGCGGATCGACGCGGGGCATCTGCGAGGTGCTGGTGAGCTGTGCTTCGTCCTCGCGCACGGTTTCACGTGTTCGTGGCGGCAACCGGCGCTTCGGCGGATCGCCGGTGTTCTCAACCAGTACGGAGGGGTTCTGGGCCTCGATTTCCGCGGTCACGGAAAATCAGACGGGCACTCCACGGTCGGTGACCGAGAGGTGCTCGACATAGAGGCGGCGGTCATGGCGGCGCGTCGACGGGGATACCGGCGGATCGCCGTTGCGGGGTTCTCCATGGGCGGGGCCGTCGCCGTACGGCACGCGGCCTTGCACGGCGGCGTCGATGCCGTGGTGTCGATCAGTGCGCCGGCTCGCTGGTACTACCGCGGGACGGTATCGATGCGGCGAGTGCACTGGGTGATCGAACGGCGTGTTGGACGATTGGCAGTGCGACTAGCGAGAGGCACCCGAATCGCGCCCAACGGCTGGGATCCGGTGCCGGAAGCCCCGTACGAGGTCGTCGGACGGATCGCACCAGTGCCTCTCCTGATCGTCCATGGTGATGCGGACTCGTTCTTCCCGCTTGAGCATGGGCAGCAGTTGTACGGCGCGGCACGCGATCCGCGCGAGCTGTGGATCGAGCCGGCCTTCGGCCATGCTGAGATGGCCGCCACTCCGGACTTGGTCAAGCGCATCGGTGCATGGGCGTCTACGGCCGTTGCCGCCACACGACCAGAGTCTGCGCACCAATAATGGGGAGCGCGCCTGGCTGAGGCATTGAAAGCCTGACCGCCACCCGAGCATCCGAGTACGCCGCGTCACTCGATGACGCGGTCGGTCTTGTGGCTTCCGAAGAAATCAACCTGACGCGCCATGATGTCCCGCATCGACGTGCCACGCGGCATCTTGTAGACCGTCCCGGGGAAGTCCAGGTCCTTCTGGACCTCCCAGAGTTCCTCATGGCGATCGGGCGAGAACAACCGGGCAGGGTCACCGGCCGCGATCCAGCCGATCGGCAGGACTGTATCGGGAGCCAGACGAGAGTTGACGTGCAGGACACTGTTGATGCGGAGTTCGGACCGTGTCCCCGCCACCGACCCCGGAAAGGCCGATACGCCGGTCGCCACGAAAACCTCGTCCTCGATCGTCGCTCCATTGATGTGCGCGTGCGGCCCGATGAGTACCGCATCGCCAACGGTCGCAGGATGGTCGGCCCGACCTCGCACAAGCGCGTTCTCCATCACCACCACATCAGACCCGACGCGGATCTCACCGTTCTCCGCGGTAAGGACCGCCCCATGCAGGACGCGTGCGCCCTCACCGAGCACCACGCTTCCGCACAGCACCGCAGTAGGTGCCACATACGCCGACTCCGGCACCACCGGCATTGCGCCCTCGTGTTCGAGCAGCATCCTTGGGCCTCCTACGTGGACAAAACGAGCTCGCCGTCCCGTACGAAAGCCGGCGTCAGCACGTCGTCCTCGTAGAAGCGCGTGTGGCACTGGAATCGGACGGCCCTCGTGCTCAGCCATTGGAGGAGAACCGTCGGATGCTGGAACGCCTCTGCGTGGATCTCCTGACGGGAGGTCAGAGCCCAGCCGGGACGAACGCCACCCTCACGGCGCACGAGTTCGGAGAACAACACACCGCCGATCCGGGCGGCAGGCCCTCGTTCCGCGAGAACCGGATATGGCCGGCTCTCGAAGACCCAGTTTCCGTGCCCGTCCTGTTGCGGATCACCGTCGTCTCCGATGACGACCTCGTCGTAATCGGTCACGATCGTCAACCTGGTGGGCTGCGGCCCGAGACCGAGATGCCAACGAAGCTCGGCCACTTCACTGGCCGATACGTCATCGGGCAAGTCGGCTGTCACCAAGACCTCATACAAGTCGGCCATGCCGAACAGCCTAATGGTGAGACCCGTCCGTCGGGCCGGTGCGGCCTCACAGCCGGGATCTCAGCACGGCGACCTCGGGCCACGGCTCGAAGCCGTGCTCCACCAGCCGCCCTTGGGCTTCGCAGCGACCACCACGCGCGGATCACCTCTATCCAGGATCAATTACGACATGGCCGGGCGGCGTCCGCTCGTCCGGTGCCGGACCGCGTAGATCGTCAAAGGGCCCCGGAACCCGGTCGTCGTGCCCCATATAGGACGAGTTCGCGCCGCTTCCGTCGCCGGCGTAGGAGACCGGGTGGTCCCGTCGCTTGGGCGCCTCCGCTTAGGGGAGCGGGCGGCCGTGGTCGTGGGCGCGCCACTGCCTTCATCTCGCAGGACCAGGTGGTTCTTCAGTGCCGCCCGCACACGTGCCGGGTTGTTGTGCGGGCTGTAGCGCGCCCCGTACAGAGTCTCGATGCGTGGATGGTCGTGCAGGAACGCGTGGACGGCCTTGGGGTGGTGGATGGTCACCTGGCTGTAGTTGGGGGAGCTCGAACTCAGTTTGATCGGCTGAGGCCGACCCGGGTTCCAGGCCGGCATCGACCCGGTCCTGCCACAGCCACAGGCAGATCGTCTGGTTGGGCGTGTGCGGGTCTGGGGCGATCTCACGCACCAGCCTCCCGGGTCTTCACCTGGTACGGAACCTTGCGCGCGGCGGCCTCTCGATGGACAAAATCCATACTAGTATGTATGTTCGTGTCATGACGAGCTCTCCTGCTTGCACACCTCCCGGTAAGTCGGCCGTATCCGGCGACTGCGAGATGCACTACGCGAACCTGTTGGACGTCGCGGCGCGGATCTACGCCGGCGAGCTCAGCCCCGTCGAACTGACCGAAGCGATCCTGGAGCGGATCGGACTGGTCGATCCGGTCGTTGGCAGCTACGCGACGGTGACCGCGGATGCCGCTGCCGCTCAGGCCAGGACCGCCGAGGCCGAACTGAAAGCGGGACGCTATCGAGGGCCCCTGCATGGGGTGCCGATCGCGGTCAAGGACAACATTTTCACCGCCGGTATCGTCACCGCTGCGGGTACCGCGATCCACTCGGGGCATGTGCCCTCCTACGATGCGACGGTGGTCCAGCGGCTTTCGGCTGCGGGCGCGATCCTGCTCGGCAAACTGCAACTCACCGAGGGCGCGTTCGCCGAGCATCACCCGTCGGTCACGCCTCCCCGAAATCCGTGGAATCCCGGCTACTGGTCGGGGGCCTCGTCGAGCGGCTCCGGAGTCGCGGTGGCGGCCGGCCTCGGGTTCGGTGCGCTCGGCACCGATACCGGTGGGTCGATCCGGTATCCTTCGGCGGCCAATGGCGTCACCGGCATCAAACCGACGTGGGGTCGGGTGAGCAGGTACGGCGTGTTCGCGCTCGCCGCGAGCCTTGACCATATTGGTCCGATGGCGCGCTCGGCGGCTGACGCGGGAGCGATCCTCGGTGTGATCGCCGGGGCGGATCCGCATGATCCGACCGCCGGTCCCACGCCCGTGCCCGATTATCTGGACGGTCTCGGCGCGCCCATCGGCGGCCTGCGAGTCGGCGTGGACCGCGAGTACAACGAAACGCGCGTCGACTCGGCGACCATCCGAATGCTCGACGATGTCGTCGCCGCACTGCGCCGCATGGGCGCGACGATCGTGGAGGTCACCCTCGCCGGTACCGACGCCATCAACGCCCTGTGGCCGCGCTACGCCGGCGTCGAGGCCGCGCTCGCGCACCACGAGACCTTCCCCGCTCACGCGTCGGAGTACGGCCCGGTGGACACACCCGGCTCGATCGCCGGACTGATCGCGCCGGGTCACTCGGTGTCCGGGATCGAATTGATGCGCGCACATCATCAGCGGCTCTCGTTCACCGGTGAGGTCACGCGCACAATGCGCGACGTCGACGTCCTGCTGACTCCGGTGCAGCCGACCACGAGTCTCACCCTCGCCCAGAAGGACGCATTGTACGCCGACGCTGACTCTTTGATCGATTTCCTGCGCTTCGTCACCCCGTTCGATATGTCCGGCAACCCGACGATCACTTTGCCGGGCGGTTTCGGTGAGGACGACATGCCGCTGGGCTTCCAATTCGTCGGCCGTCCCTATGATGAGGAACTGCTGATCCGGCTGGGCGACGCCTATCAGCGCGAATCCGATTGGCATTTGCGGCATCCGCTTCTGTGAATTCTGGTCGGCGATCCGGCCATGAGAACACCGCACTGCGTGCTTGGAGGAATAGTGAAACCGGACGCTCGTGACCGTCTGATCGAGGGTACGCGGGAACTGCTGTGGGAGCGTGGGTACATCGGCACCAGTCCGACCGCGATCCTGGCGCGCTCCGGCGTCGGTCAGGGCAGCATGTACCATCACTTCGCCGGCAAGCCGGACTTGGCACTGGCTGCGGAGCAACGCAGTGCGGAACTCATGCAGCAACAGATCGCGGACGCGTTCGCCCTGGAAGGAACCGCGTTCGAACGGATCTCCGGATATCTGGGCCGCGAACGCGATGTGCTGCGCGGGTGCAGCGTCGGCCGGCTCACGGCCGACCCCGACATCATGGCCGACGAGAAGTTGCGCGCACCGGTACGCGAAACCTTCGAGGTACTGCACGAAAACCTTCAGCGCACCATCGCCGAAGGTGTGGCCGCAGGCGAATTCGCCGACGGTCTGGACGCAGACGAGATAGCCTCCACGATCGCCGCGGTGATCCAGGGCGGTTACGCGCTCGCCCGTGCCGCTCAAGCCGTCGAACCCTTCGACCGTGCCGTACGAGGAGTGCTGTCACTTCTGCGGGCGAGCGCCCGTACCTGACCTGAAAAGGCTTGCCCGCGGCCCGGTATCGCCCTCCCGAACGCTTTTCTCATGTGTATCGGAGCAACCATGTCGTCCGATGCTGCTCAAAAACAGGTTTCCCCACCCGATTCCACTTTCACCACCGGTCGAATTCTCGGCCTGGTGGGCCTGTGTCTGGGCACGGCACTGATAGTCATGGAAGCGAACGTGGTCAACGTCGCGATCCCGGCGATCCGGTCCGACCTTCACGCAAGCCCCGCCGGCGCCCTGTGGGTCATCGACGCCTACACGCTCGTGTTCGCCGCACTGCTGCTGTCCGCGGGCCGCCTCGGGGATCGGATCGGTGCCCGACGCGCCTACCTGTCCGGATTGGGATTGTTCACCATCGCCTCGATCGTCTGCAGTCTGGCCCCCGGCACCGGCACGCTCGTCCTCGGGCGCGCCTGCCAGGGGCTGGGCGCGGCGCTTCTGGCTCCCGCACCGCTGACACTGATCACACGTACCTACACCGCGACCGCCGAACGCACCAGAGCGGTCACGATGTGGGTGAGTGTCGGCGGTATCGGATTCATGATCGGCCCATTCATCGGCGGGCTACTGGTCGACACCCTTGGCTGGCGCAGCATCTTCCTTCTCAATATTCCCATTGCCGCCGTCACCGGCTGGCTCGTCGTACGGTACGTGCGCGAGACCCCTTTGCAACGCGTGTCGTTCGACGTCGGCGGGCAGATCATCGTGGTCGGCGGTCTTACCGCCACCGTGTGGGCGCTGCTGGAATCGAGCGTCGCCGGATGGCTCGATCCGGCCGTGCTGACGGCAATCGTCGGCGGCAGCGTCGCCCTTGTCGTTTTCCTCGCGACCCAGTACTCCGGGGCACGACATGGGCGGGAGGTTCTGCTCCCGCCGGCCATCATCGCCGCTCGTCCCGTCCTCGCCGGCCTGCTCGGCGGCGCGACGTACAATTTCACCCTCTACGGGATGCTGATCGTCTACACGCTCGACTTCCAGCAGTCTCGCGAATATTCCGCGTTCCAGACCGGTCTGGCGTTTCTGCCCTTGACCGCCGCTGCCACATTCGCCGCAACCTTTCTCGGCGCCCGCTTCATCACCGCATTCGGGCCACGCTCCGGCTTGGCCACCGGAATGACGCTCTCGGCGACCGGACTCGCGTTTCTCGCCGCCCCTTCCACCCCTTATCCGCTCGTCGCGGTCGGCTTCTGCGTATTCTCCACCGGAATGGGACTGTCCGCACCCGCGCAGACACTCGCGGTCATGACGTTCGCGCCCGACCGGCACAAGAACATGGGGTCGAGCGCCCTGAACACGGCGCGGCAGACAGGCGGAGCGATCGGAGTCGCTCTGCTCGGCGTGATCGCGACGACCCATGCGGACAGCGGAACCCCGATCGCCATGGCCATCGCTATCGGCATGTGCCTGATCACAGCCGTGACCGCGCTACGGCTCATCCCACCCGAAACACCTGGCAACGGAACACGCCGCCTGCCGGGCATTCACCGCCGCAAACGCACCTTGGAAGGTTGAAGTTCCCGAGTTCGGGAAGTCCGCGAGGCTCTCCAGGTTCCTTGATGCCGGGACACGGAATCTCATGCCAGCAGTTCGGTTGAGTGGAGCCTTTCGCCATCGACGGAACCGAAGGTCTGGCGTGGGTAGGTGTTGTGATGGCCTCGCCTTGGCTTTCGCGTGGAGTGGGTGACGAAGGCGATGGTCTTCGCCGACAAGCGCTATCAAGGCGCAGGAGGCACGATCCACACCCCGTTCAAGCGGCACCGGCATTGTCTCCGCCTGTTGTGAGCGAAGAAGGACGTCAATCGCATCGGGCGGCAGTACCGGGGGCCACGTTGGTGCACTCCCGCACGCTCTCACGTCGCCGTTGTCCCGTCGCGGGATCGTCAATCGGTCCGGGTGCGGAGGCTCCGCGTCAGGGTGGGAATCATCACCATCGCAGGGACGAGGTGTAGCCCGAGGAGGGCGGTGGTGGTGGCGGTGTTCGCTCCGGACAGTAGAGGCGGGATCAACGAGATCGCGGTCAGTGACACTGCCGTCCACACGAATCGCGCGGCGGGGTGAGCGCTCCAGCGAAGAAGAGCGACGGCGATGAGGGTGCCCACGATCGAGAAGAAGCCGGTCACGACGGCGAACCCGAACAGCGGGATCGACTCGCCACCATCGGGGACCTCGAAGTCGACGCCGGTGGCCTGGGCAAGCGCAGCGGCGAGAGTGGTGGCCACCATCGCTGCGAGGGTGGCGACCAAGCCGGTGCCGGCGAGCCCGCGGAGTCGGTGAGTGCGGCTGGTCTGGCCCGGTGCCGGGCCAGCGGCGGCGCCGGTGTCCTTCATGCTGTTCATGGCGTCCTCCGTCATTGGATGACTGGCGTGGGGGTGTGGTGACTGGCGTGTGGCGGTCCTGGCGCGGGGGAGGATGCGCACCCTGGCCGTGCGACGGCCGGGGTTGCGCAGGGCGCGGACGCCGGTGCCGTGGAGCCAGAACCCGGCGTCACGTCCCAGGACCGGCCCGGGCTCGCCGTCGCGCAACTCCAGTTGCACCCGCCCGCGGGTGACGACGCCGAACGCGTCGCACCACTCGGCAGCGACCACCGCGACGCGCGCGCCACCGCGTAGCGCGAGCGCCCGCACCGGGACTACTCCGTACCGTCCGCGGGCAGGCGCTCGGGCAATCCGAGCCGCGGGAACCGGTCGTCGTGGAACGTGACGATCTCGGTGATCGCCCCGCCGGTGACGCGCAGGACGTCGATCGTCAGCGGCAGGTACGCGCCCTCGCGCCTGCGCCATTGGTAGAAGGCGACGGCGGGCTGCCGGTTCACGCGGGTTGGGACGGCGCGCAGGTGCTTCATGCCCTCGAAGCCGTCCTCGACCCAGTCGTTCACCACCGCGTCGCGGCCGACGTGCAGGCCCGGCGTGGGCGGCATCGAGCACCGGACGTCGTCCCGCAGCAGCGCGGCGAGCCCGTCGACGTTCGTGGCCACGCTGGCTTCGGTATAGCGGCGCACCACCTCGCGCGTCCCGGCGTCCTCCTCGCCGCCGGTCCAGTCCTGCCGCTCGGCGGGCAGGTGCTCGCGCATGCCGGCGCGGGCCCGCTGCAGCGCGCTGTTCACGGAGTTGACGGAGTCCCCGAGGAACTCCGCGACGTCCTTGGCCGGCCAGCCGAGCACGTCCCGCAGGATCAGCACGGCCCGCGGGCGCGGCGCGAGGTGCTGGACCGCGACCAGGTACGCGAGCTCGATCGTCTCCCGCGCGACGGCGACGGTCTCCGGCTCGTCGGCGTCGCCCGCGGGCAGCTCGTCGAGCAGCCGATCCGGGTAGGGCTGCAGCCAGAGCACCTCGCCGCCCGTTGCGGGCTCCGGGCGGCGCTTGGCGAGCAGGTCCAGGCAGGCGTTGGTGGCGATCCGGTACAGCCAGGCCCGGAACGTCGACCGCCCCCCGAAGGTCTCCCGCCGCCGCCAGGCACGCAGGAACGTCTCCTGCACGGTGTCCTCGGCGTCCTCGAACGACCCGAGCATCCGGTAGCAGTGCACGTGCAGCTCCCGCCGGTGCCGCTCCGCCAGCCCCGAGAACGCTGGCTCGTCGACCTCGCCCAGCCCGCTCACGCCCAGCTCCTCCAGCCACGTGTCCGCACCCATCACGTCACCCTTCGCCCTCGTCGTGCCCCGTCGTAGGTGTGACGGGTGCGGGCGCGAAAACTCATCACCAGGGCCGGTCGCCATGGCCCCGCCCTGGAACCCGGCTGCCAAGCGGGTGAGGGGGTCGCCGTTGCGCAGGTGGGCCAGGGCGAGCAGGGCCTGCCGGCCGGGGTCGAGTCGCCACGGGCTACCGGCCTACACCATGCCCTACTGACCTGCACTATCAGGGTGGAAATGATGCAATGTGCCCCAGCCATGTTTGCGTTGTTGGTTGTAATTTTTGCTGATTTGTCCAAAAATCTGGCTGCCCCTGTGCCTCATCTCCGACGCCCCAAACGAAACAGTCTTCTGGGGCAAACGGTGCTTGCTCTGGCTCGCAGCCCCCGGTTCGTCGACGTGCGGCGTCCGGTCCATGATCGGCGCTGCGACGGTTTTCGATGCAGCATCCGGACATCCCTGCCGATTGGCCACCGGCTGCGGTCGCTGACCTGCGTGAACTCGAAGTTATCCACATTTTCGCCACCCCCTTTCGGAGGGAAGTGGAGAGCGAGCATCATCGTGGACATGAACGGATTCAACATCACCTGGAAGCGAACGCCCGCAGGCTCAGTCGTCCCTGTCGGGCCGGGGATCTACTTCGCACCCGTCAAGGGAACATCGCTGGCATCAAGGGCCGCCACGCTGAGCCGCCTCCTGCCGTCCGAAGCCGTCATCGCACGCCGCACCGCCGCATGGATCTGGGGCCTCGACGTCTTGCCCCCGGGGGTGAAAGAGGCCGACTGGGACGTCGAACTCATCATGCCTGACCCGTCCCAAGCCGGTCCCTCCCCGGCGCCGGTTACCGCCGACCGAGTGAAGTTGCCGGCCGACCACGTCCAGGAAAAGGCGAATGTTCGGGTCACGTCCCTACCCCGTACCGCGCTCGACTGTGCCCGCTGGTTACCCCGATTCGAAGCGGTCGCCGCCCTCGACCAGTTCCTGCGGAAGGGGGTAGTCGTCGAAGAACTCAACAAGATGGCTCGCGGTTTACCTGGCTATCGCGGCAACAAACGGCTGCGCGAGGTCGTCCGCCTGAGCGACCGGGGCGCCGCCTCGCCTGGTGAGAGCTGGATTCGGACGGCCATCGTCACAGCGGGCTTCCCACGTCCCCGCACCCAAGTACCCGTGATGGGCCCGCACGGCCAATGGCTCTACGTCGATCTCGGCTACGTGGAGTTCCGTGTCGGTATGGAATACGACGGTGAACGCCACCACACCGGCACCAAGGCCCGGGTCCACGACGAGCGTCGTCGGCGCTGGCTCGCCAAGGAAATGGGTTGGGAGATCATCCCGGCCACCAAGGACTTCTTATCCCGCCCAACGCCCTACCTGGAAGCCCTCCTGACGGCGCTTCTCGAACGCGGCTGGCAACCAGACGACGCCGCCATGGACAACATAGCCACCCGCCTCAAGGCCCTCACCCGCCGCCCACGATGACGCCGTCCCTGACCGGAGCGCCAGCCGCCAGACGCCGAAACTCCGCAAGCACGTCCGCCCACGATGACGCCGTCCCTTACCGGAGCGCCAACCCCTGGACGCCAAAACTCCGCGAGCATGTTCGCCCACGATGACGCCGTCCCTGACCCGAGCGCCAGCCCCTGGACGCCGAAACTTCGCGAGCACGTCCGCACCCGAATGTCACCCCCGGCCGCGCGAAGCCGCCCCGCCGACACCAATGAGCGCGGTCTGTCGTCGACTGGGTGGATCGGTTAGCGCTGGTCCAGGAGGGCGGCCAGGCGCTTGGGGGCTATGAGCCGGTAGCTGTCCTCGATCAGCTCGGCTAGTTCGTCCCAGTCCTGGTCGACGTCCAGCCTTGCGCCCACCCATCCTTTGCTGCCCACGTACTTCGGGACGAAGAAGCGTCCGGGAGCCTCGGACACGAGGGCCTCTTGGACGCCGGGCCCGGCTTTGAACATCATGGAAAGGCCGTCCTCGCTCGTCATGAGGAACAGCTTGTCGCGGATCCTGAAGGAGGGGGCCGTGTGGCCGCCGAAGGGTTTCTCGGTCGCTTCCGGCAGCGACAGGCAGATGTCGCGGAGCCTTTCCGGCGCGTCCAGGTCGCTCATGTGCGGTGCCCCTCTCTTGCGGCCGAGCCGCTGGATGGATCGTCAGGAGTGTGGCAGGGGAGACCGACACTCAGTCGATGAGCGAGCCGTGCCGGCGGAGGACGCAGAACTCGTTGCCCTCGGGATCGGCGAGGACCACCCAGCTGACGTCGGATGACTGTCCGATGTCGACTCGGCGGGCGCCCAGGGCGAGGACGCGGTCCACTTCGGCGTCCTGGTCGTCGGGGTTGAGGTCGATGTGCAGCCGGTTCTTGACCGTCTTGCGGTTCGGATCGCGGAGGAAGCAGAGGCCCGGATAGGTCTGTTCGTCCACCCCGACGATCGCCTCGTCGCCGTTGTCCGACAGATACAGGATCGGCTGGTCGAGGACGGCCGACCAGAAGCGGGCCACGGTCTCGGGCTCGATGGAGTCGACGACCAGGTGGTAGAAGCTCGATGCCATGATCAGATGCTAACCGGGGCCTGCGGCCCGGGGCGGAGCGCCGCCGCAGGCGCGGCCCTGGGAAGCGCGGGCCGCGCCCACCGCGGTCAAAGGAGGGGGAGTTCGCTGAAAGTGTGGCCGGCCCACAGGGCCCTGGACGTCTCCTCCGGGTAGGGCAGGACGGACGAGACCGTGTCGTACACGCGGGTGAGCCGCTGTGCCGCTTCGTAGACCGGCCAGCCCGGGTCGCCGGACGTCGCGAAGCCGGTCCAGGCCGACCGGATCTCGGCCGACAGCTCGGCCGCGGCCGCCCGGTCTTCCCCGATCACCAGGTCGGCGATGCCACCGGCGAGGTTGCCGAACACCAGCGGGATGTCGAGGGTGTGGCATGCGCCGAGAATGCCGCCCAGGCCCGGGGCCTGCCACGTCAGTTCGTACAGGTGCGCGCGTCCTCCGCCCGCAGTGTGGGCCTCGGCGAGGTGGAGGCTCGGCATGCGGAACAGCCAGTCGGATTGGACGAGTTCGTGCAGGTACTCCGCCGACGCGTCCGGGAAGGCGCGGCGAAAGGCGTCAGGGTCCGGGGCGAAGGTGCGCAGGGCGGTCGCGGACTGTTCCTCGGTGACCTGTCCATGGAGTCCGTCCATGGCGGTGAAGAGCCGGTACTCGTCGCGATTGTGGCCGGTGATGAGCGCTATGTCGCGGGCGGATCCGTCGGTGAGGGCGTCCCAGGGCGTTCGTGGCAGCACGTCGCCGTCGACGACCGGGGAGAACGGGGTCGCCGAGTGTGCGACCTGGCCCCAGCGCTGCCGTGGACCCATGGTGGTCACGATCGCGTCCACGGCCTTCATCAGGCGCGCGGGGGCGACGGCGGCGAGCTCGTCGCGGACGGGGCGGGCGCCCGCCTCGGCTGCGATCGTCGCGCCGATGTCGTCGGCGAGGGCGCGGGAGAAGTAGGTGCCCGGGACGCTCTGCGCGATCGCCTTCTGGAAGAGCCCGGCCGCGCGCGGCATGGCCAGCAGGGCGGCGATCGAGCCCGCGCCGGCGGACTCGCCGAACACCGTGACGTCGCCGGGGTCGCCGCCGAAGGCCGCGATGTTGTCGCGGACCCAGGTCAGCGCCGCGACCTGGTCGAGCAGGCCGCGGTTGGCGGGGGCGCCCTCGATCTGGCCGAACCCCTCCATGGCCACGCGGTGGTTGAAGGTCACCACGACGACGCCGCCATCGCGCGCGAGGCGCGCCCCGGAGTAGACGGGATCGCCGGAGTGCCCGATGAGGTAGGCGCCCCCGTAGATCCACACCATCACCGGCAGGTGGGCCGCGCCAAGGTCCGGGGACCAGACGTTGCAGGTCAGCCAGTCGTCCCCTGTCGTCTCCGGCGCACCGGGCGAGACGGTCGACGACTGCGGCGGCGGCGTCCCGAACGTCGTTGCGGGACGGACTCCGTCCCATGGCTCGGGCTGTTCCGGGGCTGCGAAGCGCAGATCGCGGACGGGTGG
>NZ_SMKU01000239.1 GCF_004349215.1 Actinomadura rubrisoli
GGGTGCCGGAGGCGTTGGACGAGGTGGTGGCGGGGTGCGAGGCCGACGGGGTCCGCGTCCGCCGGATCGCCGTGGACTACGCCTCACATTCCGCGCAAGTGGAGTCCATCCACGACCAGCTCCTGGAGGCCCTGGCCGAGGTGCGGCCCCGGCCCCCGAAGGTGCCGTTCTTCTCCACGGGCGACGGGAGGTGGGTGCACGACGACTCCCTTGACGCCGGGTACTGGTACCGGAATCTGCGGCAGCCGGTGCGGTTCGGGGCGGCGGTGGAGGCGCTGGCCGAGCAGGGCCACCGGGTCTTCGTGGAGTCCAGTTCGCATCCGGTCCTGACCAGCAGCATCGAAGAGGTTCTAGACACGACCGGGGGTGTCGTGGCCGGGACGCTGCGCCGCGACGACGGCGACCTGGACCGGGTATACGCCTCGGCCGCACAACTGTGGACCGCCGGAGTCCCCATCGACTGGACGGGCGCATTCCACGGCACCACACCGCGCCGCATCCCGCTCCCCACCTACGCCTTTCAGCATCAGCGCTTCTGGCCGACGACGACCCTGCCCCGCGCCGGAACCGAGACGCCGGTGACCGAACGGCCGCCGACCGAGAAGCCGCTCGCCGAGCGGCTGGCGGACCGTCCCGAGGAAGACCGGCTCGCCGCGCTCCTCGACCTCGTCCGGGACGAGGCCGCCGCCGCGCTGGGCGAGACCGAACCGTCGCTGACTCCCGACGCGGCGTTCTTCGAGGCGGGGTTCAACTCCTTGCGAGCGACCGAGCTGCGCAACCGGCTCTCCGGCCGGACGGGCCTGAAGCTGCCCGCGACTCTCGTCTTCGACTTCGTCACACCCCAGATGCTCGCCGAGCATCTGCTGGACCAGCTGACCACGGAGAGTACGGCCTGACATGTTCAACGCGGAATCGTATCTGTCCGGGATCGGATACCCCGGCCCCGTGGACCGCACCCCCCGGGCCCTGCGGGAACTGCACCGGCGCCACATGGAACGCGTCCCGTACGACAACTCGGTGTGGGTGGGGCGCGGCGAGTCGGGGCTCATCGCCGCCGACATCGACCTCGACGCGGTGTTCGGCGCGGCGGTCCTCGGCGGGCGCGGCGGCAACTGCCTGGAGCTGAGCGGCTCCTTCCACCGGCTGCTCGGCGCGCTCGGGTTCGAGCCCGAGATCTATTCGGCGGCGCTGTGGGAGCCAGACGGCCGGTTCAGCGACGCCGAGGCGCACCTTCTGCTCGGCGTCCGGCTCCTGGGCGAGCTGTGGCTGGTGGACGTGGGGTTCGCCGGGCCCGGCTTCATCGAGCCGCTGCGCGTGACGGGCGGCGTCCAGGAGCAGCACGGCTGCCGCTACCGGGTCACCGGGGACGGCGACCGGCTCGTGGTCGAGCGCAAGGCGCGGGACGGCGACTGGCACGCCCTCTACCGGCTGACGCCGCGCCCGCGCGCGTTCGCCGACTGGAACGATGGGCCCGCCGGCATGGGCCGCCGCGCCGCCACGGGCGAGCTGGTCGCGGCGGCCACGGTCATGCGGGCCCGCGCCACCGGACGCGGGCAGTCGGTCCTCATCGGCCGGATCCTCACGACCGTGGACGACGGCGTCCAGCAGACCCGCGTCCTGGTGGACCCGGCCGAGTTCCAGGCCGCGACGGACCGCATCCTGGGAGTGCCCGCCGGTGACCACTGAACTCCAAGCCGATGTCGCGATCGTCGGGCACGGCCCGATCGGGCAGACGCTCGCCGCCCTCCTCGCCCAGCGCGGCCGGAGCGTCGTCGTGGTCGAACGCTGGGAACGCCCGTACGCCCTGCCGCGCGCGGTGGCCTACGACGGCGAGTCGGCGCGCATCCTCGCCTCGGCCGGGATCGACCCGTCGCTCGGCGAGCACGGGCGGCCCCTCGGCGACTACGTGTGGCGCAACCGCGCGGGCGAGGACCTGCTGAACTTCACGGGCCTGGACCGCATCAGCCCCCAGGGCTGGCCGATGGTGACGTCCATGTACCAGCCCGGCCTGGAGGACGCGCTGATCGCGCGGGGCGCGGAGCTGCCGGGGCTGCGCGTGCTCCGGGGCTACGAGGCGACGGAGATCGCCGACCGAGGGGGCTCGGTGCGGTTGATCGCCGAGCCCAGGGGCCACGGCCAGGGCTCCGGCGGCCACGGCCGGGGCCCGCTGCGGGTCGAGGCGGACTGGCTGGTGGGCTGCGACGGGGCCAACAGCTTCGTGCGTTCGGCGATGGGCACCCGGTTCACCGAGCTGGGCTTCAGCTACGACTGGCTGATCTGCGACATCACGCCCACGACGCCGCGCGACTACGTCCCCGACAACCTGCAGATCTGCGATCCGGCCCGTCCTCGCACCTCGGTCGCGGCGGGTCCCGGGCACCGCCGATGGGAGTTCATGCGGGTCGGCGGCGAGACGGCGGCGGACCTCGACAGCCCCGAGGCGGCGTGGAAACTGCTCGCCCAGGAGGGCGAGACCCCGGAGAACGCGACGCTCGACCGGCACGCCGTCTACACGTTCAAGGCGGGCCACGCCGCCGAGTGGCGGAAGGGGCGGCTGCTGCTGGCCGGGGACGCCGCCCACCTCATGCCGCCGTTCGCGGGGCAGGGGATGTGCTCGGGGTTCCGGGACGCCGCGAACCTGGCGTGGAAGCTGGACCTGGTCCTCGCGGGCCTGGCGGACGACGACGTGCTGGACACCTACACCGAGGAGCGCCGCGAACACGTCCAGCACGCGATCCTCCGCTCGGTGGAGCTCGGCCGCGTCATCTGCGAGCCGGACCCGGGCATCGCCGCCCGGCGCGACGCGGAGATGACCGCCGAGCTGCGGGCGGCGGGCGGGTCGCAGCAGGCGGTGCTGGAGGTCCAGGCGCTGTCCGGCGGGCTGCTGCACGCCACCGGAGGAGACCTGGCGCCGAACGGCACCGTAGGCGCACACGGCACGACGGGCCGGTTCGACGAGATCGTCGGAACGGGTTTCGCGCTGATCTCCGCCGATCCCGTCGCGGAGCTGCTCGACGAGGGCCGCCGCGCGTTCCTGGAGAAGCTCGGCGCGCACGTCGTCCATGCCGTCCCCGCAGGCGCGCGGCCGGGCGCACGGGCGGCCGCGCGCCCGGCCGCCGCCGACGAAGTGATCGACGTGGCCGGCGCGTACACGGCCTACCTGGCCGGACGGTCCGCGCGGGCGATGCTCGTCCGGCCCGATTTCGCCGTGTTCGGCACGGCGGCGAGCCCGGAAGGGGCCGCGGCGCTGATCGACGACCTGAGCGCCCGGCTCGCCCCGCGCCGGGCTACGTGACGCCCGGCTGTGTGACGGCGTGTTACTTGACGGCGGTGACGAGCCGGTCGAACCCCGACAGGGGCCGGACCCGGCAGTCGCGGAACCCGGCCTTGCCGAGCCACCCGAAGCACTCCTCGGCGCTGTAGCTCGGACCGCCCCGCTGGTCGACCAGCATGTGCAGGCTGACCAGCAGCCCGGCGGCGCTCTCCGCCCCCCGCGTCCCCTCGACCAGCGTGTCCACGATGAGGATCGTGCCGCCCTCGGGCAGCGCCTGGTACGCCTTGGCCAGCAGCATGTGCCGGGAATCGTCGTCCCAGTCGATCAGGATGTGCGCGAACAGCAGGGCGTCGGCGCGGGGGAGCGGCGCGGCCCGGAAGTCCCCGGCGACGAAGCGCGTCCGGTCCTCCAGCGCGTGCCGCGCGACGGTCCTGTGGAAGCCGGGCGCGCCCGCCGGCAGGTCGAACCCGATCCCGCGCAGGTGCGGATGCGCGCTGAGCAGCCGGGCGAGCAGCGACCCGTCCGCGCATCCGATGTCGGCGACCGTGCCGACCCGCTCCCACTCGAAGCCCCCGGCTATCGCGGCCCGGAGCGCGGTGGAGGCCGCGAACATCGCCCGCTGGAAGCGCTCCGCGAGCTCGGGGTCCGCCTGGATCGCGTCATAGGGGAACACGCCCCCGTACGACTGCGACCTTCCGGTGCGCAACGCGTCGGCGAGCTTCCCCCACGACCAGTACCAGTGGCTCCCGATGAACTCCAGCAGCCCGCCCAGATAGGAGTCCGCCTCGGTGTCGCTGAGATGGGCGGTGGTCAGGGGCGTGTTGGCGTAGAGCCCGTCCCGCCGTTCGAGGAGCCCGAGGGCGGCGAGCACGTCGAAGAAGTCCCGCGCGCCCCGCTGGTGCAGCCCCAGGCGCCGCCGGAGCCGCTCGCCGTCCAGCGGGCCGTGCCGGAGCGCCGTGAACACGCCGGTCTCGACGGCCGCGTGCAGGACCTGCGCGCTCATGAAGCCGGTGGCCATCTCCCGCAGCCCGCCGTCGTCGTCGCCCGCGGCCAATGCCTGAAGACGGGCGCTGTCGTGCACGTCGGCCACGTCCACGGCCTTCCCGCCGGCGAACCGCCACGTGTGGACGAACGGCACCGCCTCCCCGCCCACCCGGTAGTCGCCGAGCACGACGACCCGCTCGCCGGGCGCCGCAACGAACTCCCGCGCCTCCGGCCGGACGTTCTCCGGGAGCGGACGCAGCGAGACGGGCGGAACGCCGTCCGCGAACACCTGTGACGCGGCGCCGGGGTCGCCGCGGCCGGACGCGGAGTAGAAGCTGCGAAGGAGTTCCTCGTTCGTCGCCATGGCCGCCCTTCGGGTGCGGTGCTCCGCGCCCGCCTCAGGGACGGGCGCGGATCAGTTCGAGAAGGCCGTCGAGACCCGACTTGATCTCGTCGACCGAGAGTCCTTGATGCCGGCGCTGGTAGATGATCAGGCTCGGGGTGAGCGGGGCGAGCAGGGCCTCGGCCAGATAGCGGACGTCCGCCTCCGGCACGATCTCGCTGAGCAGCGTGACCAGGTGGAGCCGGCGGATCGCGTGGTTGCCCGAGCCGTACCGGACCTCCGGCGCGGCGCCCTCGGTGACCAGCCGCAGGTCCGGGTGCTCCTCCACCTGGTCGACGATGGCGTGCAGGAACGCGCGGATCCGCTCCGCCGGGGGAGCGCCCGGCCCGAGCGGCGGCGGGCCCTGGATGAACGCCTCCTGGAAACGCCGCTCGCTGCTGTCCAGCAGCGCGAGCAGCAGCCCGGCGCGGTCGCCGAACCGCCGGTAGACCGTTCCGACGCCGACCTGGGCCACCTGGGCGACCTCGTCCAGGGACAGCTTCTCGGCGCCGCGCTGGGCGACCAGCTCGGCGGTGGCCCGCAGGATCTTGCGCCGGCTCCGGGCGGCGTCTGCGCGCTCGGACGGCCCCTGCCCGACGACCGGCAGGGTCCCGGTGATGTATCGCATGGTCACGCCGCATCTCCTCCGCCCGTCCGCCGGGATCGGAGTCTAACCGGGGCCCAGATCGCCCACCGGAAGCCGCCGCCAGGCGAGCCGGGCCCGGAACGTGCCGTCCCGCCGGCCGAGGACGAGCAGCCCCCGGACCATCTCGGCGCTCCGGACCTGGTCCCCTCCGACCCACGAGGGATCGGAGGAGACCGCCACCCGGTGCACGATCCGGCCGTCCTCCAGCCGCCAGCCTCCGCTGTAGCCG
This sequence comes from Actinomadura rubrisoli, assembly GCF_004349215.1. Classification (GTDB taxonomy): domain Bacteria; phylum Actinomycetota; class Actinomycetes; order Streptosporangiales; family Streptosporangiaceae; genus Spirillospora; species Spirillospora rubrisoli. The sequence goes on from NZ_SMKU01000239.1 coordinate 5,516, forward strand.
ATGTAGCCGGGCTCGGAGTCGCCCCGCATGAGGTGGACCGACATGTAGCCGTCCGCCCCGTAGTAGAGCCTTCCGCGCGCGGCCGGGCCGAGCGGCCCGTCCTGGGGCCGTCCGTCCTCGTCGAACTCGGCCATCGAGACGAGCTCCCACTGCCCGACCAGGTCGGCAGCGTCCATCTAGTTGCGCTGGCCGGCCAGGAGCTGGCCGGTGATGGTCGTCAGGTACTGGCCCTGGAACCGCGCCGCCGCCAGCGCCTTCTCGTCCGGGATCTCCCCGCCGACCTTCGTCGGGTGCGACACCCCGTACGGGTTGCCGTAGGCGTCCGGGACGCTCGCGTCGTTGTAGCCCGGCGGCACCAGCACCGACCCCCAGTGGAACGCCTGGAGGTACAGCGCGATCAGCGTCGCCTCGCTGCCGCCGTGCAGGTTGATCGTGCTGGTGAAGCCGGTGAAGGGCTTGCTGGTGAACGTCCCGTCCAGCCACAGCTGGCCCGTCGTGTCGAGGAACTGCTTGAGCTGCGCCGCCACGTTCCCGAACCGGGTCGGCGTGCCGAACGCGTACCCGTCCGCCCAGCGCAGATCGTCGTGGTCGGCGATCGGGATGTTCCCGGTCTGCTCCACATGCGCCCGCCACGCGGGGTTGGAGTCGATCGCCGAGTCGTCCGCCAGCTCCGACACCCGCCGGACCCGCACTTCCGCTCCGGCCTTCTCGGCCCCCTCAGCGAGCGCGCCGGCCAGCGCGTGCACGCTCCCGGTCGAGGAGTAGTAGATCACCGCGATCTTCGGGGACATGCCCACCTCACCTTCCCACCGGTCCCGGCCCGTCGCCGGCACCCTCGAATACCGGGAAGCCTAGACGGAGATTCCTCCGTCTGCAAGATGTAAATGGAGATTCCTCCGTGTAGCGAGTACTCTATTATTTCGACATGAAAACAAGGGAATCTGAGTTCCATGCGCTGCTCCCCCGTCCGGAACGGTCGACGGTCGTCGTGGGACCGCCGGGCGACGGCGAGGGGTACTGGGCGGGGGCGCCCAGCGCGGTCGAGAGCGATGGGCGCATCTACCTCGCCTACCGGCTGCGCCGGCCGATCGGGGAAGGGCGCGGCTACGCGATCGTGGTCGCCTGCTCGGACGACGGCCGCCGCTTCGAGACGCTCGTGACGATCGGCAAGGACGAGATGGACGCCGAGTCGCTGGAGCGGCCCGCCCTCGTCCGCACCCGGGAGGGAAGGTGGCGGCTGTACCTGAGCTGCGCCACGGCGGGCACCAAGCACTGGCGCGTGGAGGTGCTCGAAGCCGGCGACCCCGCCGGGTTCAGCGCGCGCGACAGGCGGGTGGTCCTTCCCGGGGACGCCCGGACGGGGGTGAAGGACCCGGTGATCGTCGAGCGCGACGGCCTCTGGCACCTGTGGGCCTCCTGTCATCCGCTGGACGAGCCCGACCAGGCCGACCAGATGGTCACCGAGTACGCCACCAGCGCCGACGGGCTGGAGTGGACCTGGCGCGGCCCGGCTCTCGGGCGGCGGGCCGGCGCGTGGGACTCGCGGGGCGTCCGGGTCAGCGCGGTGCGCTTCACGTCCGGGACGGTCGTCGCCGCCTACGACGGGCGGGCCAGCGCGCTGGAGAACTGCGAGGAGCGCACCGGCATCGCCACCGGCGGCGACCCCGGCGCACTGGCGGCGGTCGGATCGGCGCCGTGGGCCGAGTCCCCGCACCGTGGCGGGGGGCTGCGCTACCTGGACATCCTGCGCACCTCCGATGGCCGCCACCGCCTGTTCTACGAGCTGACCCGTCCGGACGGAGCGCACGAGCTCAGGGCCGAGCTGCGCTGAACTCCACGGCGTCAACGGCGGCGACAGGGCCAACAGCGACAACGGCGCCGACAGGGTCAACGGCGGCGCCGGCCGTTGCGGGCCTGGCCCTGCCCGGGCGGCCTGGCGCCCACCAGGCCGCCGGAGCTGTCGCGCGGCTCCAGCCAGTCCTCGAAGACCTCCCCGGTGGCCTTCTCCAGCCGCCGGATGTCGGAGGCGAAGTACGGGATGAGGGCCTGGCGCTGCTCCCAGGTCAGCGGCCGCCGCGGCCGGCCGTTGCGCTGGAGGGCGCGTTCGAGTTGCGCGGTGACCCGGATGGCCAGGTCGCCCGGGAGCAGCGATCCGGCGACCACGCCGGTGCGCACCGCCCGCGACAGCACCCGGTGGCGCACCGTGCGATCGGGATGCGCGGTGACGTTCTCCCGCGGCACCTCGGTGACGACGCCCGGCTGGACGCCGAGGAAGGCGCAGATCCGATCGAGGGCCTGCGCGGGCCGCTCCAGCAGATCGCGGTAGCGGAAGACCAGGACCTGCTCCCGGGGGAACAGCGTGTACAGGTGCGTCAGCTGCTCGCCGTACCGTCCCAGCCCGATGTAGTGCCAGAAGTCGGCCCAGCCCGCGTCGATGCGGCACTCTTCCTCCCGGCAGGCGCGGACCACGTCCTCGATGGGCTCCAGCCCCGCCGACCACAGGTGCGTCCAGTTGGAGTGGGCCCGCTCCACCGGGTCGCGCAGGATCGCGATCAGCTTCGCCCCGGGGATCAGCGCCCGGATGCGGCGCTGGGCGGCGCGGTCGTACAGGTAGAACGGCGTCGACTCGCCCCGCAGTGTCCCCGGCGGCGCGTCGTCGAACAGCGCCTCGTAGTCCGCCCGGCGCCAGACGTGCTCGCGGTAGGTCTGCGCGTCTCCGGGGCCGCCCCGCGTCGGGGGCGGCCCGTCGGTGAGGAAGAACTTGGGCTCCTTCACCGGCGACATGTACAGCGCCGGGTGCCGGTCCAACGCCGCGTGCAGGGCCGTGGTCCCGGCCTTCGGAGCACCCATCACCAGAAAGTCCGGCAACGCCATGACCTCACCTCACCGTGCGGCATCCAGGCGTACCAAACTATATCAATATGATTAGTAGGAAATAGGGTGGTCCGGCCGTCGTGCCGCGTCCAGGTGACAACCGGGTGGCCGGGCTGCAAGGCTTTCGTCGCACCTTGCTCGCCTTTGAGGTGATCGGGATGCCGTCGGCGCGGCGCTCTCGGGGAGCGCGCGGCACAGGGGACATGAGGAGGCGACGGTTGTGACCGTCTCGATGACGAAGGGCCAGCGGATCTCGCTGGAGAAGCCCGGCGGGGCGCTGAGCATGGTCCGGATGGGCCTGGGCTGGGACGCGGTGCGGAAGAAGGGCTTCTTCGGCTCCCGGGAGCGGGAGATCGACCTCGACGCCTCCTGCGTGCTCTTCGCCGACGGCCGCCTCGCCGACGTGGTCTTCTTCGGCAAGCTGGTCAGCGACGACGGCTCGGTCAGGCACACCGGGGACAACCTGACCGGCGCGGGCGACGGCGACGACGAGTCGGTGATCGTCGATCTGGCCCGGCTGCCGGTGCACGTCAGCTCGCTGGTGTTCACCGTCAGCTCGTTCAACGGGCAGACCTTCGACGAGGTGGACAACGCCTTCTGCCGCCTGGTCAACGAGACGGACGGCGGCGAGCTGGCCCGGTACACGCTGACCGGCGGAGGCGCCCACACCGCGATGGTGATGGCCCGGCTCTACCGGCACGGCGAGGCATGGAAGATGAACGCGATCGGCGAGCCGTGCCACGGCCGGACCTTCGAGGACATGCTGCCGACGATCGTCGGGCTGGCCTGACCCGCGATGCTCGAACTCTCGCCCGGCGCCAACGGCCCGCTGCCCGCCCGGCGCGTCACCGCCACCGTGTCCTGCGCCGTGCCCGTGGACGTCAGCGCCCTGGTGGTGGGCCCGGACCTGCGCGTGCGCTCCGACGCCGACCTGGTGTTCTTCAACGCCCCCGAGGCGCCCGGCGTCCGCTGGGCCGACGGCGGCGGCCGCCAGCGCGTCGACCTCGACCTCGACGCCGTCCCGGCGGACGCTCAGGCGGTGCTCATCGCGGTCAGCCTGACCGGAGGCGGGGTCGCGTTCGGGACGGTTCCGCCGCCGCAGGTCCAGCTCGCCGCGTCCGGCGGGGACCCGATGGCGCGGTTCACGGTCGCCGGACTGGGCCCGGAGAAGGCGATCATCGGGCTGGAGGTCTACCGCCGGAACGACCGGTGGAAGGTGCGCGCCGTCGGGCAGGGCTACGCGGGCGGGCTGGCCGAGCTGGTCGAGGCGCACGGCGTCGAGGTGGACGACCCGGGCGAGGCGGAGACCGCCATGGGAACCCCGCCCCCCGGCCCGGCCGTTGGGAACCCCGCCCCGCAGACGCCATCGGCACCGCAGATACCGTCCGCACCGCAGGGGGTACCCGCACCGCGGACGCCATCGGCGCGGCAGACGCCGTCCGCACCGCAGGCGCCGTCCTCAGCGGAGGTCGGCTACCTCGAACGGGCCTGGCTGGTCTGGGAGGACGCGAGCCGCTCGCTGGCCGCGTTCCGCTCGTCCACCGACCACGCGCTCAACATCCGCAACGACGAGGTCACCGGACGGGCGCCGCGCGGGCGCTTCGACCAGCTCATGGCGGCCGCCGACCAGCGGCTGCGCGCCGACGCCGCGCAGCTGCGCGACGAGCTGGCCCGGGTGGAGCCGCACGTCACCGCCGAGGCGGCGCCGTTCGACGCGCCCTCCTGGCTGACCTGGCGGCCCCGCGTCGACCTGGCCGAGGGGGTGCTGCTGGGACGGCTGTCCACCCCCGAGTTGCCCGACCTGCGGGTGCCGCTCGTCCTGCGGGTGCCGTGGCGGCGCGCCGTGTGGATCTCGCGGGGCACGGCGCCCGGCGACGCGGCCGCCTACGCCTGGTCGCTGGTGACCCGGTTCCTGGCCGCCGTCCCGCCCGGGCTGGTCGGCCTGGAGGTGATCGACGCGGTGGGGCTGTCGGGCGCCGGCTGGCTGAACAAGCTCGACCCGGCCGGCGGCGCTCGGCTGCTGGGCGGCGGGGTCGCCACCGGCCCGGCCGCGTCCGAGCGGCTCCGGCGGCTCCTCGACCTCGTGGACCTGCGCCGGATCGGCGACCCGGACGGCGACCCGCCCGCCGGTCCGGCCGGCGGCCCGGCGGTGCGGCTGGTGGTGATCATGGACGCGGGCGCCGCCCTCGACGGCGAGGACACGCACCAGCTGCTGCGCCTGGTCGAGGACGGGCCGCTCGTCGGGGTCCCGGTGCTGCTGGTGGAGACCGACACACTGGCCGCCGACTCCGTGCGCGCCGTCCGCGTCCAGCAGTCCTGCAACAACCTCCCGTCCAGCCAGGGCACGATCGGCGACTCGTGGGTGGGCAACGACTGGACGCTCACCCCGGAGGTCCTCCCGGACGGCGGCGACGGCTCGCGCCCCCCGGCCCTGCTCACGCACGTGCTCGCCGCCCACGCACGCGCCCTCGCGCCCTAGCCCTGGGACGGTCAGCCGCCGTCGAGCACCTCGCGCAGCCTGCGCGCGAACGCCTCGGGCTTCCCGGGGTAGCCGTACTCGGGACCGGCGAAGCCGCCGTGGTGGCTCGGGAACACCGTCGCCTCCTGACCGAGCAGTTCGGCCACCGCCACCGCTGTGCGTGCGGTGACGGTGCCCGCGGACTCCTCGCCCACCGCGATCACCACCCGCGTCGGCGCCGCGGTGAGCGCGCCGACGTCGGGCCGGTAGCCGGTGACCGCCCAGGACCGGTCGGAGAGCAGCGGATCGTCACGGGAGCCGTCGTCCTCGGCCGGCAGCCCGAACGCCGCCGGGTCCGGCGCGGGCTGGGCGAAGTAGGCGTCGGTGAACTCGCCCTGCCACGACGTCATCGCGATGAAGGCGGCCATGCCTGCCCCCGACCCCTTGGCCTGGTAGGCGTCCCGGACGCCGGCCTGGGCGCGCTCGGCGGCCCGCGCGTCGGGGAGCAGCGCGAGGAGCGGCGGCTCATGCGCCACCAGGGTCGTCACGTCATCGGGGTACGCGGCCACGAGCGCGAGCGCGGTCACCGCCCCGCCGCTGCTCGCGAACATCTCGACCGGGCCCGCCCCGAGCGCCTCGATGACGGCGTGCACGTCGCCGGCCTGGACTTCGGGTGCATGGTCGATCCGGCCGTCCTTGCGGGTGCTCCGGCCGAGCCCGCGCGGGTCGTAGGTGACCACGGTGCGCTCGGGGAGGTGCGACGCCAGCGTGGCGAAGCCGCCGGCGTCCATCGGCTGGCCGACCATGACCAGCGGCGCCAGTCCGCCGTCCGCCGGCAGCGGCCCGCGAACGTCGTAGACGAGGTCGGCCCCGGGAATCTCCAGTGTCTGCGTAGTCATGCCGGTACCGACCACCCTCAGGACAAGAACTCATCGGTCTTGTGCTCCATCCCTGGAACGTCGGCTTCTCTCCGCTGACAAACCGGCCGTCGGTGGCGAAGATGACCGCTTGCGCGGCGCGTCGGTATTAGTGTGGACATCACAGTCTGCAGTCGAGGCGCACCGTTCAGTGTGTGCGGGAGCGGTAGTGAAAGCACTTCAACCGGATGGCGTGCCGGAGCCGAGACCCCGTGTGCACGATCCGGCCCACAGCGGTCCCACGGTGCTGCGCATCCTGCTCGGCGGCCAGCTCCGGCGGCTGCGCGAGACCAAGGGGATCTCGCCCAAGGACGCCGGGGAGGCCATCCGCGCCTCACCCTCCAAGATCAGCCGGCTGGAGCTCGGACGGGTCGGGTTCAAGAAGCGCGACGTCGCCGACCTGCTCACCCTGTACGGCGTGGTCGCGGCGGAGGAGCGCGAGCCCCTGCTGGACCTGGCCGAGCGGGCGAACCGGCCGGGCTGGTGGCAGCGCTACAACGACATCCTGCCGCCGTGGTTCGAGGTCTACATCGGGCTGGAGGAGGCGGCGTCCGCGCTGCGCGTCCACGAGACGCGATTCGTCCCGGAGCTGCTGCAGACCGAGGACTATGCCCGCGCCGCGCTCGAACTCGGCCACCCCCTGGCGTCCGCGACCGAGATCGAGCGCCGGGTGAAGGTGCTGACGCGGCGGCAGCGGATCCTGCGCCGCCCGGAACCGCCGCAGCTGTGGGTGCTGGTGGACGAGGCGGCGCTGCGCCATCCCATCGGCGACCGGGAGATCATGCGGGCCCAGATCGCCGCCCTGATCGACGCGGTCGGCTCGAAGGGGGTCACGCTCCAGATCGTCCCGCCGTCGCGAAGCGCGGTGACGGCGATGGGCGGGGCGTTCTCGCTGCTGCGGTTCGCCGAGCCGAGCCTGCCGGACGTGGTGTACATCGAGCAGCTGACCAGCGCGCTGTACCTGGACAAGACCACCGACCTGCTGGTCTACAAGCGGCACTTGGACCGGCAGTCGGTCAATGCGTCCCCGCCGGGGGCCACTAAGGAGTTGCTGACGGCCATGCTCGACGGGCTGCGCTAAGCGGGAGCCATTGTCGGCTTTCGCCGCGATGGCCGTCCTCATTGCAGTTTCCTCACAGCGCGGACAGAATTAGCTGCTTGGACACCGTCAGGGAAGCGTGGACCCTCGAACCGCCGAAACCCTTGTGGGAGGCGAAGCCGTGACCGGCGACGCGTACGCCCCCGGCCAGGAGCCGGAGATCCCGATCGACACCAGCGTGGCGCACCCAGCACGGGTGTGGGATTACTGGCTCGGCGGGAAGGACCATTATCCCGCCGACTGCGAGGTGGGCGACCAGCTGGGGGAGACCATCCCCGAGGTGGTGCTGTGGGCGCGCGCCGACCGCGAGTTCCTCGGCCGCGTGGTCCGCCATGTGATCACCGAGGCGGGCGTCCGGCAGTTCCTCGACATCGGCACCGGCATCCCCACCAACGACAACACCCACCAGGTCGCGCAGCGGCTCGCCCCCGAGAGCCGGGTCGTCTACGTCGACAACGACCCCATCGTGCTGGCGCACGCGCGGGCCCTGCTCACCAGTTCGCCCGAGGGCGCCACCGACTACATCGACGCCGACCTCCACGACCCCCAGACGATCCTGGACGGGGCGTCCCGCACGCTGGAGTTCTCCAAGCCGGTGCTGATCACGCTGCTGGGCATTCTGGAGTTCAGCATCACCGACGAGGCGTACACGGTCGTGAACCGCCTCCTGGAACCGTTCCCCTCCGGCTCCCACCTGGCGATCGCCTGCCCCAGCAACGAGACCAACACCGAGGCGATGGACGAGGTCGCCCGGAAGTGGAACGACAGCGGCGCCACCCCGATCGTCATGCGCAGCGCCGCGGGCCTGGAGCGCTTCTTCGAACGCCTGGAGCTGCTGGAGCCGGGGCTGGTGCCGCTGCCCAAGTGGCGCCCCGACGCCGGCACCCTCTACGCCGACCGGGACATGGACTTCTACTGCGCGGTCGGCCGCAAACCCTAACGGACATGCATGAGGAAACCCGGCAGAGGGCCGAAAACGAACATTTCGATCATTCCGGGCTAGTCTGTGCTCATGGTCGCCGAGGAGGAGATGGGCGTCCCTCCGGGGATCGACGTCCGTACTCCGCATATTGCACGGATTTATGATTACTGGCTGGGCGGCAAGGACAACTTCGCGGTTGATCGTGTCGCGGCCGAGCGGGTGATGGCGGCGACGCCGACGGTCAAGCCGGGGGTGGCGGCGAACCGGGCGTTCCTGCAGCGCGCGGTGCGGTTCATGGTGGGGGAGGGCGTCACCCAGTTCTTGGACATCGGTACCGGTATTCCCACTTCTGGAAACACGCATCTGGTCGCGCAGCAGGCGAGCCCGCAGAGCCGGGTGGTGTATGTCGACAACGACCCGACCGTGTTGTCGCATGCCCGGGCATTGCTGGCTGGTGTCAGTGCGCCGACCGCTTTCCTCGATGCGGACCTTCGTGATACCGGCCGTATCTTGGAGGAGGCCGCTGACCTGCTGGATTTCCGGCGGCCGGTGGGTCTGCTGCTGATCGCGGTCTTGCATTGCGTGCCGGACGGTGAGGACCCGCGGCGGATCGTCGGGGAGTTGCTGGACGCTTTGGCGCCGGGCAGTTTCCTGGCCATCACCCATCCGGGCATCGACCAGTTGCCCGAGCAGATGGCGGCCGCCGAGAAGGCTCTCACCGATGCGATGGGCTTCCGGGTGACCTTCCGGACGCACGAGGGCGT
>NZ_SMKU01000023.1 GCF_004349215.1 Actinomadura rubrisoli
GACAGGTCGCGGACGAGGCCCCCGGCCAGGGCCCGCCGCCGAGCCGGGTGCCCGCCGCGCAGGTGGACACCGAGGGGACGTCCGCCGCCGCGCACGAGCTGGCCGTGGCGCGGGGGTGGGCCCGGCTGCTCGCGGCCATGGTCGTGGTCATCGCGGTGGGCGTCGTGATCATGATGCCGATCGCCGGCCTGGTGCTGTCGCTGGCTGCGGTGACGCTGCTGCGGGCGGTGGGGGCGAGGACCGTCCGGGGACGGGCCTGGGCGCTCGGGCGGACGCTGCTGACCGTCCCCTACGCGGCGGCGTTCGCGGTCGCGGTGCCGCTCGGGCTGGTCACGGTCTCGGCGGTCGGCGGGGAGATCGATTCGCTGGGCGCCGGCGCGTTCGGCGCGGGCGCCGGGGCAGCGGTGCTGTGGACGGCGCCGGGCGTCAGCGGGCCGCGGCGGCAGTTGGAGCGAGCCTTCCTGGCCGTCGCGCGGCAGCCGCGGCACATCGCGGCCGCGGTCGTGGTGCTCGGCGTGCTCGCGCTGCTCGCGGTGGTCGGCGCCATGTCCCTGACGCCGAGCTTCGCGCCGATGTACGGGCTGCAGAGCACGCTGGAGAGCTCGATGGACCGGCTGCAGAACGCCGTCGACAGGAGGTGACGCGTGAGGTGGAGTTGCCAATAGGCTACCGACGGGTAACATTTGTCGTGGCGGCCGAACCGGGGACCCGGATTAGAAGCACGTTCGGGTCTTTGGCAGGCTGTGACAGCGAAAACGCGTTCCCGCGTCGACCCGCCATGGGCGGCGCCCCTCTGTCCGCTTACCCCAGCGGCCAAATGAGTGCAGGGAGGTCGGCCACCGGCCATGAACATCGTCGTCCTGGTGAAGCAGGTTCCCGATACGGAGAGCCCGCGCAAGCTGAAGTCCGATGACAGCACGCTCGACCGCGCTGCCGCGGACGGTGTCATCAACGAACTCGACGAGTACGCCATTGAGGAAGGGCTGCGCATCAAGGAGGCCCACGGCGGCGAGGTGACCGTCCTCACCATGGGCCCCGACAAGGCCGCCGACTCGATCCGCAAGTCGCTGGCCATGGGCGCCGACAAGGCCGTGCACCTCGTCGACGACGGCCTCGCCGGCTCCGACGCGCTGCAGACCTCGCACGCGATCCAGCAGGCCCTCGGCCGGACCGGCTTCGACCTGGTGATCCTCGGCTCGGAGTCCACCGACGCGCGCACCGGGGTGCTCGCGGCGATGCTCGCCGAGCGGCTCGGCGTCCCGCAGCTGTCGCTGGCCAACAAGGTCGAGATCGACGGGACGGCCATCCGCGTCCAGCGGCAGACCGACTACGGCTTCGACCGCGTCGAGGCGAGCCTGCCGGCGGTCGTGAGCGTCGTCGAGAAGATCAACGAGCCGCGCTACCCCTCGTTCAAGGGGATCATGGCGGCCAAGAAGAAGCCGGTCGAGACGCTCGGCATCGCCGACGCCGGCATCGACGCGTCGCAGGTCGGCCTCGCGAACGCCGCCACCGAGGTGGTGGACTTCGCCGAGGCGCCGCCGCGCGCGAAGGGTCAGATCGTCACCGACGAGGGCGATGGCGGCGCGAAGATCGCCGAGTTCCTCGCGTCGAAGAAGTTCGTCTGACCGAGGAAGGGGATTGGAACGCAATGGCTGAGATTCTCGTCCTCGTCGACCATGTCGACGGTGAGGTCAAGAAGGTCACGCTCGAACTGCTGACGCTGGCCAACAGGCTCGGCGAGGCCGCCGCCGTATGGGTGGGGCCGGGCTACGAGGGCGCCAAGGACAAGCTCGGCGAGTACGGCGCGGGCAAGGTGTACGTGGCCGCCGACGAGGAGCTGACCGCCTACGTCGTCGCGCCCAAGGCCGCGCTGCTGGCCAAGCTGGTGAACGACGGGTCCCCGGCCGCGGTGCTCGTCTCCGCGACGGCCGAGGGCAAGGAGATCGCCGGGCGCCTGGCGGTCAAGACCGGCTCCGGCGTGCTCACCGACGTCGTGGACGTCGGCGAGGGCCTCGTCGCCGAGCACTCGATCTTCGGCGGCGGGATCATCTCGCACGCCAGGGTCAGGACCGGCACGCCGATCATCGCCGTCCGCCCGAACTCCGTCGCCCCCGAGGCGTCCCCGGCCGCCGCGGCCGAGGAGCGGGTGTCGGTCGAGCTGTCGGACGCCGACAAGGCCGCGAGGATCGTCGAGAAGGTCGTCCAGGAGAAGGGCGAGCGCCCGGACCTGACGGAGGCCGCGATCGTGGTGTCCGGCGGCCGCGGCGTCGGCGGCGCGGAGAACTTCTCGATCATCGAGGGGCTGGCCGACTCGCTCGGCGCGGCCGTCGGCGCCTCCCGCGCCGCGACCGACGCCGGCTGGTACCCGCACTCGTTCCAGGTCGGCCAGACCGGCAAGACCGTGTCGCCGCAGCTCTACATCGCGGTCGGCATCTCCGGCGCCATCCAGCACCGGGCCGGCATGCAGACCTCGAAGACGATCGTCGCCATCAACAAGGACGCCGAGGCGCCGATCTTCGAGCTCGTCGACTACGGGATCGTGGGCGACCTCTTCCAGGTCGCCCCGCAGCTCACCGAGGAGATCAACAAGCGCAGGTGAGCGCCCGGCCTCCCGCGGTGGACGCCCCGGCCGGTGACCAGGTCACCGGCCGGGGCGTCCGGCGTCAGGACCGCCGGCCTCGGCGCCGCCCGGCGTCAGAACAGCGTCGCGGGCTCGTTGGGCACGGGCTCGGGCAGCGGCTCGACCCCGGGCACCGCCGCCCGCACCTCGTCGTGGAACCGGCGGGCCAGCTCCAGCGCGTCGGCGTTGTCGGGCGTGTGGACGAACACCGTCGGCGAGCGGCCCTCGCGCAGCCACCCCGCGACCATGCCGATCCAGCCCTGCCAGCCCTCCACGGTGCGCGCCTTGTCGTCACGTCCCAGGTAGCGGACGACCGGACGATCGGTGAGGGCGACCGCCCGGCGCGGCACGCGCGGCTTCCTCGTCCACGCCTCCCGTTCGGCGTCGGTGGTCGGAGGGCTCTGGAACAGCGCGGTGGTGTCGAACGTGACCCACTCCGCCCCGGCTCCGGCGAGCACCTGTTCGAGCCGGCGCACGGAACGCTCGTCCTCGAAGAACGCACGATGGCGGACCTCGACGGCGTACCGGTGCGACCCGGGCAGCCGCCGGAGGAACGCAGCGAGCGCGCCCAGGTCGGACGGGCCGAACGAGGGCGGCAGCTGCGCCCACACGACGTCGGCGCGCGCGCCGAGCGGTTCGATGGCCGTGAAGAACGACCGGACCTCGTCCTCGCCCCCGCCGAGCCGCTGCTCGTGCGTGATCGGCTTGGGCAGCTTGACGAGGAACCGGAAGTCGGCCGCGGTCTGCCGCGCCCACGACTCCGCCGTGCCCACCGCGGGCGTCGCGTAGAACGTCGTGTTGCCCTCTACCGCGTTGCACCACGACGCGTAGGCGCGCAGGCGCTCACCGGGCGCGAGCGGATGGGGCAGAAGGCGCCCCTGCCATGGCTTGTGCGTCCACATCGCGCATCCCACATGAAGCCGCATCAACGCGACGATAGCGAAGTTCAGGAGCGGGTCGGCGACGGATAGGGCACCTTCGCGAGCAGCGCGGGCTTGAGCATGCCGCCGAGCTCGGCATAGGGGACGACCGTGTCCAGCTCGCCGCACGCCGAGGCGTACCCCAGGATGGAGCCGTAGAAGGCCACGCGGACGCCCGCCGGGGTGAGGGCCATCGTGACCTCGCCGGACCTGACGAACTTGGACGGGTTGTCGGTGCCGCGCAGGACCACGGGCCCGGTCGAGGCGTCCGGTTCGCCGCCGCAGTAGGTGCCGCCGGGCAGATGCGCCTTGATCTTCCGGTCGAGCGGCGCGAGGCCCCGCTCGGTCGGGACGCGGAAGAGGTCGAGCGGGCCGTAGGACGCGCCGGTCCGCAGGTCCACGGTCGTGGCGGGCGAGTGGTCCCAGCCCGACCCGCGCTCGCCGCGCAGCGCGACGGTGTACCAGACCGAGAGCAGCCGGTCGCCGCTCATGAGGATCTTCGGCTTCACGACGTCGGTGTACCCTCCGCGGCCGATCCTCTTCAGGCTCGTCCGCAGGCCGGTCCACCGCTTTTCGAGCGGTGCCCGCAGCGCCTGGTTGACCTTCCGTGTGAGCGGCGCGTCCCCGCCCGTGACCGTCACGACCTGGCCTTGCACCTGGAAGGTCATCCCGCCGCCCAGGTCCTGCCGCGGCTCGCTGAGCGCCGCGAGCCCGGCCACGATCGGCTTCACCTTCGGCTCGCCGTCGGCGACGGCCACGTAGGTCGCCGCGCCGCCCGCCGCCACGACGGCCGTGCCACCGGCGACCGCGACGGCGCCCTTGGCGCCGAGCGCCCCGAACACCCCCTTGCCCGCGGCACCGGCAGTGCCGGCGGCCCCCGCGCCTCCCGCTCCCGCGGCTCCGGCGGCTCCGGCGGCTCCGCCCGAGCCCAGCCCGAGCGCGGTGAGCGGGAAGAGCATGGACAGCGCCGCGGCGGCGCCCGCGAGCGTCCGGACACCGCGGCCCTCCCAGTCCGCGCCGTACGCCGACGACGCGGCGGCCTCCAGCTCGGACACGAACGCGGCGGCGCCCAGCGGCCGGTCCCAGGGGTCCTTGGCGAGCCCGCGCGAGATCAGCGGCCTCAGCGGCTCGGGCACCTCCTCCGCCGGGATCGGCGCCAGCAGGTGGCGGCCCATGAGCCCGGCCTGGTCCCCGGCCGCGTACGGCCGCCGTCCCGTCACGCACTCGAAGAACACGCACGCCGCCGCGTAGACGTCCGTGGCGGGCGAGGCGGGCTCGTCGCGCCACTGCTCCGGCGCCATGTAGACGGGCGTGCCCGACCGTCCCGCCTCGCCCGCGTCGACCGCGATGCCGAAGTCGATGAGCTTGCTCAGCCCGTCCGCCCGGACGATCACGTTCGCGGGCTTGTAGTCGCGGTGGACGATCCCGAGGTCGTGCGCGGCGGCGAGGCCCAGCAGCGAGCCCTTCAGCACGGTCAGGGCCGCCTCGGGTTCCAGCGGCCCCCGCCCGGCGAGGACGGCCTTGAGCGGCACGCCGTCCACGGCCTCCATTACGATGGCCGCGCCGTCCGGGGTCTCCACCAGCCCGTACAAGCCCGCGACGTACGGGTTCCGGAGCCGGCTCAGCAGCGCGGCCTCACCCCGGAACCGCTCCCGGAACTCCGGGTCGCGGGCGAGCCGGTCCGCGAGGTACTTGATCGCGGCGGGGCGTCCGGTCGCGTCGTGCCGCGCGAGCACGACGCGGCCCTGCGCCCCTTCGCCGAGCTCCCGCATCTCGCTGTACCCCGGAACCCGCCACGCGCCCATATGCCCGTCCTCCGCCGCGACCATCCCGAAGGGGTTATACAGGATCGTCCGGAATTCAGGCGGCGACGGGAGCGGGGGCCTCCTCGCCGGCCGGGGCCTCACCGGCCGCCACGGCGGCCTCGGAGGAGTGCGCCACCACGTCCATGTCCATGCGGAGGGGGACGAAGCGGGCACCGGCGGCGATCAGCAGGGCCAGGACGACGACCACGCCGACACCGACGCGGAGCGAGGTCGCCTCCGACAGGAAGCCGACCACCACGGGCCCGAGCAGCAGGCCGCCGTAGCCCATCGCGCCGACCTGGGCGACCGCCGCGGCGGGACGGCCCGGGTCGGCGGTCCCGGCCAGGGAGATCGTCGTCGGGACGACCGTGCAGACCACCAGGCCGGTCACGAAGAAGCCGGCGATGGCGACGGGCGCGGCGGGCGCGAGGACGACGACGGTCATGCCGAGCGCGGTGCCGAGCCCGGCGCCGACCAGCAGCCGCCGGGTGCCGAGGCGTGTCCGGACGCGGTCGCCGAACAGCCGTCCGATGAGCATGGCCAGCTCGAACATGGGGTAGCCGAGCGCGGCGACGGCCTGGGTGGCGCCGAGCTCGTCGTGCAGGAGCAGGCCGCTCCAGTCGGCGATCGAGCCCTCCGTCATGAACGCGATGAACGCGAGCCCGCCGATCAGGTAGACCGCGAGCGGCATCCGGCGGGCCGCGCGTCCCGTCGCCGTCCCGGCGGGGGCGGCGGGGTCGGGCAGGTAGGTGCGGCCGAGCAGCAGGCCGAGCGGCAGCGTCAGCACCGCGGCGGACAGGACGGTCGCGGTGAAGCCGAGCCCGGCGGCGGCGGTGGCGACGCCGAACAGGCCGCCGCCCATCGCGCCGACGCACCAGCCGGCGTGCATGGCGCTCATGATCGGCCGGCGGTGCGCCCGCTCGACGACGCTGCCCTGGGCGTTCATCGCGATGTCGGTGACGCCGAACGCCATGCCGAACAGCGCGACGGCGACGAGCAGCGCGGCGTAGGTCGGGGCCAGCGCGACCCCGGCGTAGGACAGCGCGGTCAGCGGCAGGGCGACGCGCAGGGTGCCGCGGCTGCCGGCGCGGGCCATGACGCCGCGCAGCGCCTGCATGGCGACGATCGCGCCGATGCCCCAGACGAGGACGACGATGCCGATCTCGCCCTCGGTCGTCCCGAACTTGCTCGCCAGCGCGGGCATGCGGGCCACCCACACTCCGGTCAGCAGGCCCGCGAGTGCGAAGGTCAGGAAGGTCCCCGAACGGGCACGGAACAGCATGGTTCACCTCTTTCTAGGCTCGGCGGGGCGCGGCCCCGGGGGGTGCGCGCGCCGGGAGGGGCGCGTGCGGTGCGTGTGGTGTGGGTGAGTCGGCAGGGCCGGGGGATCAGACGGTACCGGTGGCGCCGCTGCGGGCGCCCTGTGTCACCGCTCCAGCAAGGCCAGCAGCCGCTGTTTCAGCGCTTCGAGCTGTTCGCCGTCGTACAGCTCGGGTGCGTGGCTGACCACTTCCCACAGGCCCTCGGCCGCCAGCCGGACGACCATTGCGGCGCCAGGGTCGCGCTCCCCGGCGGGTTCGCCGTGCCAGCGCCGCATCGCCTCGTTCAGGGGCTCGGCCTGCTCCGGATCGGTGGCGGCGGCCGTGATCGCCGACCATCGCCGGTGGGCGCGCGCCTCGCCGGTGAGGATCTCGAAGGTGGCCTCGACGTAGGCGCGGCTGTAGGAGCCGGGCGTGCCGTCGTCGTGGGAGGCGACCAGGCCGTCGAACTCCTCGATGACCCGCGCCACCATCGCCCTGACGAGGGCCTCCTTGGTGGGGAAGTGGTAGAGCAGCCCGCCCTTGCTGACGCCGGCGCGGTCGGCGACGGCGGCGAGCGTCAGCGCCTGCGTCCCGTGCTCGAAGAGCAGGGACTCGGCGGCGTCGAGCAGGGCTTCTCGCTTCATGGCCCTTCCACTGTACCGACCGGACGGTACAGCTGCCAACCCGTGGATCATGCCCGTTGTTCCCGCGCGTGATCCGCGCTCACCTGGGCGTGCGCGGGGACCCTGCGGCCACCGGTGGGGAAGGGCCGCCGCGCGGATACTGTTGTCCGCGTGGTGACCTATCTCGACCATGCGGCGACGACCCCGATGCTGCCCGAGGCCATCGAGGCGATGACGGCGGGGCTCCGCGAGCTCGGCAACCCGTCGTCCCTGCACGCGGTGGGCCGGCGGGCCCGCCGGGTCGTGGAGGAGTCCCGCGAGATCATCGCGGAGGCGTTCGACGCCCGTCCGAGCGAGGTCGTGTTCACCTCGGGCGGCACCGAGGCCGACAACCTCGCCGTCAAGGGCGTCTACTGGGCGCGCCGCGCCGCGGACCCCGCCCGCACCCGCGTGCTGGCCGGGGCCGTCGAGCACCACGCCGTCCTGGACGCGGTGCAGTGGCTCGCCGACCACGAGGGCGCCCGCGTCGAGTGGATCCCGGTGGACGGGCAGGGCCGCGTCCAGCCCGGCGCGCTGCGCGAGGCCATCGGCCCCTCCGGCGCGGACGTGGCGCTCGCCACCGTCATGTGGGCCAACAACGAGGTCGGCACCGTCCAGCCCGTCGCGGAGCTGGCCGCCGTGGCGCGCGAGTACGGCGTCCCCTTCCACACCGACGCGGTGCAGGCCGCCGGGCACCTGCCCGTGCGGTTCGCGGCGAGCGGCGTCCAGTCGCTGGCCATCACCGGTCACAAGCTCGGCGGCCCGATCGGCGTGGGCGCGCTGCTGCTGGCCAAGCCCAGGGAGCCGCTGTTCCTCGACCCGGTTCCGCTGCTGCACGGCGGCGGCCAGGAGCGCGATGTCCGGTCCGGGACGCTCGACAGCCCGGCGATCGCCGGGTTCGCCGCCGCGGTCCAGGTCGCGGTCGCCCGCCGCGACGCCGAGAACGCGCGGCTGGCCGGGCTCCGCGACCAGCTGGTCGACGCCGTCCGCGCGGCCGTGCCCGACGCGGCCCTCAACGGCGACCCCGCCGGGCGCCTGCCCGGCAACGCCCACTTCTCGTTCCCCGGCTGCGAGGGCGACGCCCTGCTCATGCTCCTGGACGCCCGGGGCATCGCCTGCTCCACCGGCTCGGCGTGCTCGGCCGGAGTCTCCCAGCCCAGCCACGTCCTGATGGCGATGGGCGCGGACGCAGAGCGCGCGCGGGGCTCGCTCCGCTTCACCCTTGGCCACACCTCCACCGAGGCCGACGTGAAGGCCCTCGCCGACGCCATCGGCCCGGTCGTCGAACGCGCCCGCCGCGCCGGACTCAGCTGAGCCCCGCGCGACCGCGCGGGCCGGGGTGTTTGGCGCCCTCCCTGGCGGGGACAGCGTTGCCGTTCCATGGGTCGGGGATTGCGAGGTCGGGACGATGGCGGCGGAAGCGACGGGCGGCAGGCGTCACTCTGAGGGGACGACCCCCCAGACCCCCCGCGCGGTCAAGCGCGCGGGACGGAAGGCCGCCGGCCATCCGTGGTTCCACGGCATGTCCCGCGTGGGGCTGGTCGCGCGCGGTCTCCTCTACCTGATGGTCGGATGGCTGGCCCTCCAGGTCGCGCTGGGCAACGGCGGGCAGGAGGCCGACCGGAAGGGCGCCCTCCAGACCGTCGCGGAGAAGCCGGGCGGGCCGGTCGCCCTGTGGCTCGTGGCGGCCGGCTTCGCGGCGCTCGCCCTCTGGCAGCTCGCCGAGACCCTCTACGGACGGCCGGTTCCGGACGGGGACAAGCCGGCCAAGCGGCTGGCCGCGGCGGGGCGCGGCGTCGTCTACGCCGCCGGCTTCGGGGCGACTCTGGGATTCCTGTTCGGCTACACCGGCACGTCGAGCGACCAGCAGTCCAAGACGTTCACCGCCCGGGCGATGGCCGAGCCGGGCGGGCGCTGGCTCGTCCTGGCGATCGCGGCCGGGTTCCTCGTGTGGGGCGCCGTCGTGCTCGTCGGCGCCGTCCGCCGCACGTTCCTGGAAGACCTCAAGACCGCGCGGATGGGCCCGGGGACGCGGCGGGTCGTCGAGCCGCTCGGCATGGTCGGCAACGTGGCCCGCGGCCTGATCGGCGGCGGCGTCGGCGTCTTCCTCGCCTACGCGGCGCTCAGCTTCCAGCCCGGCAAGGCCCAGGGGCTGGACGGCACGCTCCGCGAGTTCGCCGGGACGCCCGCCGGGGCGTGGGGCCTGATCGCAGTCGCCGCCGGGGTGCTGGTCTTCGGGATCTACTCGTTCTGCGAGGCCCGCTGGCGCCGCGTCGAGGCCGTCCGCCCGCGGCGCTAGAGCCCGGCGGGCGCCTGGCGGGCCTGAGCCCGGCGGGACGTCTCAGGGCTGGTAGGGGGCGAGGGCGCGCCAGCCGGGGTCGCTGGTCGAGGCGACCTTGGCCTTGCCCTCGGCCCAGCCCGCCGCGAGCTGGTCCAGTTCGCCGATCACGCCGGAGTCGGGGTCGGCGTACAGGTGGAACACCCGCAGGCCGTCGCCCGTCTCGCGCACCGCGAGCACGGCCCGGTCGCCCAGCTTGGCGAGCTTCTTCTCGAACGCGCGCAGCGCGCCCGACGACGGCTCGACGGGGAGCCGGTCGGGGTTGCTGTTGGCGTACGGGACGGTGATCGCCACGTGCAGGTCACACAGCGGGTAGTCCTGCCGGTGCAGCGGGAACCGGGCACCCAGCCGGGCGGGATGGCCCCGGGGCGTGCGGCCCTCGCCGGACAGCCACGCGGGCTCGGCGAACGGCTCGGCGACCTGCTCGACCACGGCGGACAGCATCGAGGGCGGCAGCGAGTCGATCGGCGCCTCCGTCGCGATCGTGACCTCACCGACCCAGCGGGCCACGTCGTCCTCGCCGAGAGCCCAGTCGAGGACGTGCAGCGCGACCTGGAGCCGCTGCTCCTCGGAGACGAAGAGGAAGTCGGGGTGGTAGGCGGTGATGTGCACGCGGGCGCGGTCGGCGTCGGCGCGCATGCCGAGCCGCACGTACTCCAGGTCGAACTCGTGGTCGCCGAGCACGAGGTCCTGGGAGAGCATCTCCAGGTCGGCCTGGCGCGCCGGATGGAAGCCCCACCCGGCCGCCGCGGCGCCGGTGGGCGCGGCGCGCAGCCAACGCTCGGTCAGACCCCGCAGCTCGGGATCGCCGCCGCCCGACACCGTCAGGGACGGGGCGCGGCCCTCGGCGCCGCCGATCTCCCACTGCAGCTCGGCGTGGATCTTGTGGACGCGGCGCGACAGCTCCTCGATCGCCTCGGCCGACAGCCCCTCGCCGGGCGCCTCCGGCTCGGCCGGCTCGGGGCCGGGCGCGGCGGCCAGCGATGCCTCGATCGTCGGGCGGGCCTGCGCCCACCATTCCCAGAACTCGCTGATGGCGGGCGGCGTGGCGGCGGACGACTCGCGCGGTCGGCGGAAGATTCCCATAGCGCGCCCAATCGTACGCGGAATTGATTCCGGTCGACCGGCCCGCGCCGCGTACGCTCGGAGGACTATGACTCTGCGCGTACTCGCCGCCATGTCCGGCGGCGTCGACTCCGCCGTGGCCGCCGCCCGCGCCGCCGAGGCGGGGCACGACGTCACCGGCGTCCACATGGCCCTGTCCAGCAACCCCCAGTCGTACCGGACGGGAGCGCGCGGCTGCTGCACCCTGGAGGACTCCAGGGACGCACGCCGCGCCGCCGACGTGATCGGCATCCCGTTCTATGTATGGGACCTGGCGGAACGGTTCCACCACGACGTCGTCGAGGACTTCGTCAGCGAGTACGCCGCCGGGCGGACCCCCAACCCGTGCCTGCGCTGCAACGAGAAGATCAAGTTCGCGGCGCTGCTGGACCGGGCCCTGGCGCTCGGCTTCGACGCCGTCTGCACCGGCCACTACGCCCGGCTGGACGGCGGCGTCCTGCGCCGGGGCGTGGACGCGGGCAAGGACCAGTCGTACGTCCTGGCCGTCTGCACGCCGGAGCAGCTCGCGCACGCGCTGTTCCCGCTCGGCGACACCGCCAAGGCCGACATCCGGCTGGAGGCGGAGCGGCGCGGCCTCCAGGTGGCCGACAAGCCCGACAGCCACGACATCTGCTTCATCGCCGACGGCGACACGCGGGGCTTCCTGGCCGAGCGGCTCGGCGAGGCGCCCGGCCCGATCGTCGACACCGACGGCAACAAGGTCGGCGAGCACGAGGGCGCGTACGCGTACACGGTCGGCCAGCGGAAGGGCCTGCGGCTCGGGACCCCGGCGCCCGACGGCCGCCCCCGCTACGTCCTGGACATCTCGCCCGTCTCCAACACCGTCACCGTGGGGCCCCGCGAGTCGCTGGACGTCCGCGAGATCATGGGGGAGCGCCCGGTGTGGCTGGACGAGGCGCCCGCCGGGCCGTTCGACTGCGACGTCCAGCTCCGCGCCCACGGCGAGGTCCACCCCTGCACGGTCGACGACCACGGCGACGCCCTGCGCATCCGGCTGGACGCCCCGGCGCGCGGCGTCGCCCCGGGCCAGACCGCCGTCCTCTACCGGGGCGACCGCGTCCTGGCCTCGTCCACCATCGCCGAAGCGGCCCGCCTCCCCGCCTGACTCACCCCCGGCCTGGCCCCTGCCTCTGGACCCGGCTAGGGCGTGTTTCATAAGTCGCGTTCGTCGTGAGCGGTGTCCAGGTGCGTGCATCGCAAGGCGGAGGAGGGAGGCAGCCCGGTGTTGGCTGTCGACCGACGACAACGCCGCGAGGTGCGTGCCTGGGCGCCGCGCAACAGAACAGGGGCTTATGAAACATGCACTAGGGTCGGGTTCGCCGCTTGGAGGTTCTGTGGAATTCGGTGTGTCGACTTTCGTGACCGACGAGGGGATCGGGCCCGCGCCGCTTGGGCGGGCGCTGGAGGAACGCGGGTTCGCGTCCCTGTTCCTGGCCGAGCACACCCACATCCCGGTGAAGCGGGAGTCCCCGTGGCCGGGCGGCGGCGAGCTGCCGCGCTTCTACTATCGGACGCTCGACCCGTTCGTCGCGCTGGCCGCCGCCGCGACCGTGACCGGGCGGCTGCGGGTCGGCACGGGGATCGCGCTGATCGTCCAGCGCGACCCGATCATGCTGGCGAAGCAGGTGGCCTCGCTCGACCGGATCTCCGGCGGACGGGCGGTGCTCGGCGTCGGCGGGGGCTGGAACCGCGAGGAGATGCGCAACCACGGCACCGACCCCAGAACGCGGATGCGGCTGCTGCGCGAGCGGGTGCTGGCGGTCAAGGAGCTGTGGACGAAGGACGAGGCGGAGTTCCACGGAGAGTTCGTCGACTTCGACCCGGTGTTCTCCTACCCCAAGCCCGTCCAGGACCCGCACCCGCCCGTCCTGGTCGGCGGGTCGGGGGCGACCACGTTCGACCGGGTCGTGGAGTTCGGGGACGGCTGGATGCCGATTTACGGCCGGGGCACCGGCCCGCTCGCGGCCCAGATCGCCGAACTGCGGGAGCGGGCCGGACGCGAGGTGCCCGTCACGGTGTTCGCCGTGCCGCCGAAGAGCGAGGCGATCGCCGAGCTGGAGGACGCCGGCGTCGGCGAGGTCCTGTTCAACCTGCCGACCGAGCCGGAGGACGACACCCTCCGCACGCTCGACCGGTTCACCGGGCTCCTGTGATCAGGTCATAGGGTTCCAGGCGTGACGACGACGTATCCGTGGCGGCCGGGAGCCGCGACCGGCATCGGGTCCTACCCGGGGGACGATCCAGCCGAGGCGCTGCGGGTCGTCCTCGGCGAGCTGCCCGACCTGCCGCACCTGCCCGAGCTGCCCGCGCGCGGGCCTGGCGCCGACCTGACGGGGCGGACGGCCGGGCTGCTGGTCGAGATGCCGGTGCACCTTCAGCCGTCCGGATGGCGGTTCGCCGACCGTCCGGGACGCGACGTGCTCCGCGCCCGCGACCACCTCGCCCGCGACCTGGACGTTCTGGAGGGGCTGGCGGGCGGGCACGACGGGCCGTTCAAGATCCAGGTGTGCGGGCCGTGGACGCTGGCCTCCACGATCGAGCTTCGCAACGGCGACCGCGCGCTGAAGGACCCCGGCGCCGTCCGCGACCTGGCCGCCTCGCTCGCCGAGGGCGCGGCCGCGCACGTGGCCGACGTCCGGCGGCGGCTGCCGGCCGCGCGGATCCTGCTGCAGCTGGACGAGCCGGGCCTGCCCGCGGCGCTGGCGGGCACCGTCCCCACGGCCAGCGGGTTCTCGCGGCTGCGGGCGATCGAGGAGCCGGTCGCCGGGGAAGTGCTGCGCGGGGTGATCGAGCGGGCGTGCGCGGACGACGCCGCGTACCCGGTCGTCCACTGCTGCGCGCGGCAGGTGCCGTACGGGCTGCTCCGAGGCGCGGGCGCCAGGGCGGTCTCGGTCGACCTCGCCCTCGTCCCGAGGCGCGACGACGACGCGATCGGGGAGACGATCGAGGCCGGGATCGGGCTGTTCCTCGGCGCGGTGCCCGCGTCCGACGCCGCCCTGCCGCCCCTCCAGGCGACCGCGGAGCCGGCGCGGAGCCTGTGGCGGCGGCTGGGCTTCCCGCCCGCGCGGCTGGGCGCGCAGGTCGTCGTCACCCCGGCGTGCGGGATGGCGGGGGCGTCGCCGCGGCACGTCCGCGCGGCGCTCGCGCGGTGCCGCGAGACGGGGCGGACGCTGTACGAGGGCGCCGGCTAGGGGCGGAGCCCCGGGTGCTGATCTCGTCGCCGCGGGGGGCGTGCCGGGGGTCGCATTGTCGGTGCCACGGGCGAGAATAGGCGCATGACCTTGCGAGATGGTGTTCCGACGGAGGCGGCTCAGCGGCATCGGGAGCTGAGCGAGCGGATCGACGAGGGCAACTACCGCTACTACGTCCTCGACCAGCCGACGCTCACCGACGCCGAGTACGACCGGATGATGCGGGAGCTGCGCGAGCTGGAGGAGCGGCATCCGCAGCTGGTCACCCCCGACTCCCCGACCCAGAAGGTCGGGTCGCCGATCACCACCGACTTCGCGACCGTCGAGCATCTGGAGCGGATGCAGTCCCTCGACAACGCGATGAGCGAGGACGAGCTGCTGGCCTGGGACGAGCGGGTCGTCAAGGAGGTCGGCGAGGTCGCCGGCTACCTGTGCGAGCTGAAGATCGACGGGCTGGCCATCGCGGTGACCTACGAGAAGGGGCGGCTGGTGCGCGGGATCACCCGCGGCGACGGGCGCACTGGCGAGGACGTCACCAACAACATCCGCACCATCGCCGACATCCCGTCCCGGCTGGCGGGCGAGGGCTGGCCGGACGTGCTGGAGGTGCGCGGCGAGGTCTTCCTGCCGATCGAGGGCTTCGAGCAGGTCAACGCCGCGCAGGTCGAGGCCGGCAAGGACCCTTTCGCCAACCCGCGCAACGCCGCGGCGGGGTCGCTGCGCCAGAAGGACCCGCGGGTCACGGCGCACCGCCCGCTGGGCATGCTCGTGCACGGGTTCGGCGCGTGGGAGGGCGGGACGCGGCCCGACAGCCAGTCCGGGGCGTACGAGCTGATGCGCGGCTGGGGGCTGCCGGTCAGCGACCGCTACGAGGTCGTCGGCGGGCTCGACGCCGTCCGCGCGTACGTCGAGCGCTACGGCGAGCACCGGCACGACCCCGCGTACGAGATCGACGGGGTGGTGGTGAAGGTCGACCAGTTCGCGCTGCAGCGGCGGCTCGGGTCGACGAGCCGGGCGCCGCGCTGGGCCATCGCGTGGAAGTACCCGCCGGAGGAGGTCAACACCAAGCTCCTCGACATCAAGGTCGGCGTGGGCCGCACCGGGCGCGTCACCCCGTACGGGGTGATGGCTCCCATCCAGGTCGCCGGGTCCACGGTCGAACGTGCCACGCTGCACAACGCGAGCGAGGTCAGGCGCAAGGGCGTGCTGATCGGCGACACGGTCGTCCTGCGCAAGGCGGGCGACGTGATCCCCGAGATCGTCGCGCCGGTGACCGCGCTGCGCGACGGCTCGGAGCGCGAGTTCGAGATGCCCGAGCACTGCCCGGAGTGCGGCACGGAGCTGGCGTACGAGAAGGAGGGCGACGCCGACATCCGGTGCCCGAACGCGCGGCTGTGCCCGGCGCAGCTGCGGGAGCGGCTGTACTTCGTGGCGAGCCGCAACGCCCTCGACATCGAGGCCCTCGGCTACGTCGGGGCGACCGCGCTCACGCAGCCGCTGGAGCCGAGCGATCCGCCGGTCAAGAACGAGGGCGACCTGTTCCACCTGACCGTGGAGCGGCTCCTGCCGATCAAGAGCGCGGTGCTGGACGCCAAGACCGGCACGGCCAAGACCGACCCGAAGACCGGCGAGCCCAAGATCGTGACCTTCTTCGCCAACAAGGAGGGCGAGCCGAAGAAGACGGTCGAGATCCTCTTCGAGGAGCTGGAGAAGGCCAAGAAGCAGCCGCTGTGGCGGGTGCTGGTGGCGCTGTCGATCCGGCACGTGGGGCCGGCCGCCGCGCAGGACCTCGCGCGCGAGCTGCGCTCGATGGAGGCGATCCAGAGCGCGACCGAGGAGGAGCTGGCGGCGGTCGACGGGGTCGGCCCGACGATCGCGGCCGCGATCCGCGCGTGGTTCGAGGTCGACTGGCACCGCGAGATCGTCGACAAGTGGCGGGACGCCGGCGTCCGGATGGAGGACGAGGGCGCCGCCGGGCCGCGCCCGCTGGCGGGGGTCAGCGTGGTGATCACCGGGTCGCTGGAGGGGTTCAGCCGCGACTCGGCGACCGCGGCGGTCCAGAACCTCGGCGGGAAGGTGTCCGGGTCGGTGTCGAAGAAAACGGGCTTCGTGGTGGTCGGCGACAACCCCGGGTCAAAATACGACAAAGCTGTCAAGCTGGGCGTACCAGTCCTGGGGGAGGAAGGGTTCCGCGTCCTGCTGGCCGATGGGCCAGATGCGGCCAAAAACGTGACTTTGCGCGCGGACGAGTGACCGGCTGTGCTGGCCGTCCCGTCCACCAGCGTCGAGTTACCCAGCGGTACACTGCGGTTACCGACCGGTGAGAGGTGGGTACGGAATGGGCATAACGGAACGTACGCAATTGGTTTCGCGAAGTTGAGCAAAGGCCGTACTCTCCCTCTCATCACGACCCACCTGAATCTTCGGACGTATCACCCGGGGGGAGTCCCTCGCGGTCCGGCGCGTCCGGTGCCGGGGAACGGCCCCCCGAACCCCCCGAGGATGTGATGAAGGACCCGAACAACACGCGGAACACGGCGCCACGCCGCGGCTCCCCGTTGTGGATCTACTTCGTCGTCGTCATCCTGCTCGGCGTCGCGGCCTGCGGCACCGCCTTCGCCGGGCTGAGCGGCGCCGACCTGGACGCGCTCGCCCGCAATCCGGTCTTCTGGATCCTGGGCTGCTTCATCGTGTTCGGCGAGCTCCGGCCGATCATCACGCCGGGCTCCACCGAGAACAACGGCGCGACCACCTCCACCACGTTCGCGTTCGCCGCGCTGCTGTACGCCGGGCTGCCCGTCGCGGCCTTCCTCCAGGTCATCGCGGTGATCACCTGCGGGATCCTGCGCAACCGCACGCCGCACCGCATCGCCTTCAACGCGGCCCAGTACACCCTCAGCCTCGCCGCCGCCCAGCTCGTCCTGGCCCTCGCCGGCGACCTGGCCACGCCCACCTCGCTCTGGGTGCCCGACGGCGCCGACCTGCCCGCGATAGCGCTCGCCGGCGCCGTCTACTTCGCCTGCAACGACACCCTGGTCGGCGCCGCCGTCGCCCTGCACGAGCGCGTGTCGCTGATCAAGGCCCTGAGCTGGGACCTCGCCTACCAGGTCCTCGTCCACCTGGCCCTGCTGGGGCTGGCCCCGCTGATGGTCGTCGCCATGGACAGGTCCGCGGTGTTCGTGCCGCTCATCGTCCTGCCGTTCATCGCCGTGTACCTGAACGCCTCGGTCTCCGTCCGCCGCGAGCACCAGGCCCTGCACGACGGGCTCACCGGACTGCCCAACCGCAAGCTGCTGATCGTCCGCACCGAGGAGGCCCTCGCCGAGGCGCGGGGCGCGGACCGGCGCGGCGGAGACCGGCGGCGCACGGCCGGGATCGGCCCCGCCCGCCGCCGCAAGACGGTCGAGCAGCCGGACCGCCGCGCCGGGCTGTTCCTCCTGGACCTCGACCGGTTCAAGGAGGTCAACGACACGCTGGGGCACCCCACCGGCGACCGGCTGCTGCAGCTCGTGGCGCACCGGCTCACCCACAGCGTCCGGCCCGGCGACCTCGTCGCCCGCCTCGGCGGCGACGAGTTCGCGGTGCTGCTGCCCACCGTCCGCGACGAGGCCGCCGCCCGCGAGGTCGCCGCCCGCCTGCGCGCCGCGCTCAGCGAGCCCGTCCGGCTGGACGGCATGTCGTTCGACCTGGAGGCCAGCGTCGGCATCGCGCTGTTCCCCGACCACGCGCCCGACTTCGAGCTGCTCCTGCAGCGCGCCGACGTCGCCATGTACAACGCCAAGGAGGCCCGCACCGGCGTCGAGGTCTACTCGCCCGGCAAGGACCGCAACTCCCCGGCCCGCCTCAGCATGCTCGGCGACCTGCGCCGCGCCATCGACCGCTCCGAACTGGAGCTGTTCTACCAGCCCAAGATCTCCCTGCGGGACGGCCAGCTCGTCGGCATGGAGGCGCTGCTGCGCTGGCGCCACCCCGACAAGGGCCTGCTAGAGCCCGAGGCGTTCCTGTCGGTGGCCGAGCAGACCTACCTGATGCGCTCGATCACCCACCACGTCGTGAACGCCGCGCTCGCGCAGGCCGCCGCCTGGTGGCGCGAGGACCTCGCCGTCCAGGTCGCGGTGAACGCCTCCGGCCGCGACCTGCTCGACACCGGCCTCACCGAGACGATCGAGGAGGGCCTGCTCGAACGCGGGCTGCCCGCCGCGGCGCTCCAGCTGGAGATCACCGAGCGGATCCTGATGAACGAGCCCGCCTACGCCTCCGACACCGTCAGCGCCCTGGCCGAGCTGGGCATCCCGCTCAGCCTGGACGACTTCGGCACCGGCTACTCCTCGCTGGTGCGGCTCAAACGGCTCCCGGTCGAGGAGATCAAGATCGACTCCTCGTTCGTCGGCCGGCTCACCGAGTCCACCGACGACGCGGTGATCGTCCGCTCGATCGTCGACCTCGTCCGCACCCTCGGCCTCCGCTCGGTCGCCGAGGGCGTGGAGGACCCGCAGACCGCCCGGATGCTCCGCGAGATGGGCTGCGACGCGGCGCAGGGCTGGCACTTCGGCCGCCCGATGGACGCCGCCACCGCCACCGACTGGCTCCGGCGCCGCATGGAACGTGCCCCCGAACCGGCCGCCTGACCAGCCCGCTTGCCGACCCTGTCGTGCGCGGCCGTCTAGTAGCGGCGGCGGGTCTCGTAGTCCGGCGGGAGCTCCTCGTAGTACCGCTCCTCGCGGACGGGCACCGCGCGGCGCGCGACCGCCCGCCGGGCCGAGGCGATCCGCACGATCCCGACGACGAGCCCGATCAGCCCGCCGACCATGAGGATCACGCCGACCAGCCGGATGTCGACGCCGCTGAACTCGTAGTTGACCGCGTAGGCCAGGATCGCGCCGATGATGATCAGGGCGATGCTGCCGCCGATGGTCACGGCGGTCTCCTCTCGTCGTCCTGGGGATGGACGAAAGAGACGTTCCCCTCAGCAGGGTCTGAAACGGCCGGGTCGCGGCGCGCGGGGATCATGCCAGTGCAAAGCGTTCGGGCGGAGCGCGCCCCGGCCCTAGGATGGCGGGGAATCCCATCGATCCCAGAAACGGTTGCCACTCATGTCCGCCATCACCCGTGACGAGGTCGCGCACCTCGCCCGGCTGTCCCGGCTGGCGCTCGGCGACGATGAGCTCGACCATCTCGCCGCCCAGCTCGACCAGATCATCTCCGCGGTCGCGCGGGTGCAGGAGGTCGCCGCGGAGGACATCCCGCCCACCTCGCACGCGCTGCCGCTGACCAACGTCTACCGGGCCGACGAGGTCCGGCCGTCCCTCGCCCCGGAGCAGGCGCTCGCCGCCGCCCCGGCCTCGCAGGAGCAGCGCTTCCGGGTCCCGCGGATTCTGGACGAGGAGGCGTGAGCAGGTGACGGAACTGGTCAGGAAAGGGGCGGCGGAGCTCGGGGAGCTCATCGCCGCCGGGGAGACGTCTGCGGTCGAGGTCGCGCAGGCGCACCTGGACCGCATCGCCGCGGTCGACGGCGAGGTGAAGGCGTTCCTGCACGTGGACGGGGAGACCGTCCTCGCGCAGGCCCGCAAGGTGGACGAGCAGCGCGCCGCGGGACGGGAGTTGGGCCCGCTGGCCGGAGTCCCCATCGCGCACAAGGACGTGTTCACCACCGCGGACATGCCCACCACCGCCGGGTCGAAGATCCTGGAAGGCTGGCGGCCGCCGTACGACGCGACCGTGACCGCGCGGCTGCGCGAGGCCGGGCTGGTGATCCTCGGCAAGACGAACATGGACGAGTTCGCGATGGGCTCGTCCACCGAGAACAGCGCCTACGGCACGACCCACAACCCGTGGGACCTGAGCCGCGTCCCGGGCGGGTCGTCCGGCGGCTCCTCCGCGGCCGTCGCCGCCTACGAGGCGCCGCTGTCCACGGGCACCGACACCGGCGGCTCGATCCGGCAGCCCGCCGCCGTCACCGGCATCGTCGGGGTGAAGCCGACCTACGGCGGCTCGTCCCGCTACGGCGTGATCGCCTTCGCGTCCTCGCTCGACACGCCCGGGCCGTTCGCCCGCAGCGTGCTCGACGCGGCGCTGCTGCACGAGGCGTTCAGCGGCCACGACCCGATGGACTCCACGTCCGTCGACCGGCCCGTCCCGCCGGTCGTCGAGGCGGCCCGCCGCGCCGACGTCGAAGGCATGCGCGTCGGCGTCGTCAAGGAGTTCGCGGGCGAGGGCGCCGAGGCGGGCGTCACCGCCCGCTTCACCGAGGCGGTCGAGCTGCTGGAGTCCCTCGGCGCGAAGGTCGTCGAGGTCTCCTGCCCGCACTTCACCTACGCGCTGTCGGCCTACTACCTGATCGCGCCGTCGGAGTGCTCGTCCAACCTGGCGCGCTTCGACGCCATGCGGTACGGCCTGCGCGTCGGCGACGACGGCACCCGCAGCGCCGAGGAGGTCATGGCGCTGACCCGCGCCGAGGGCTTCGGGCCCGAGGTCAAGCGGCGCGTCATGCTCGGCACCTACGCGCTGTCCTCGGGCTACTACGACGCCTACTACGGCAAGGCGCAGCAGGTCCGCACGCTCGTCCAGCAGGACTTCCGGAACGCGTTCGAGCAGGTGGACGTGCTGGTCTCGCCGACCACGCCGACCACCGCGTTCCCGATCGGCGAGCGCGCGGACGACCCGATGGCGATGTACCTGGCCGACCTGTACACGATCCCGGCCAACCTCACGGGCAACGCCGCCCTCTCGGTGCCGTGCGGGCTCGCGGACGGCCTGCCGGTCGGCCTGCAGATCATGGCGCCCGTCCTCGGCGACGACCGCGTCTACCGGGTGGGCGCCGCCGTCGAGCGCGCCCTGGAAGAGCGCTGGGGCGGCCCGCTGCAGGCCAAGGCCCCCGAACTGGCGGAGGTCTCCCAGTGACCGCACCGACCCTGATGGCCTACGACGAGGCGCTCGCCAAGTACGAGCCCGTCCTCGGCATCGAGACCCACATCGAGCTGGGCACCGCGTCCAAGATGTTCTGCGGCTGCCCGACCGGCTTCGGTGCCGAGCCCAACACGCAGGTGTGCCCGGTGTGCCTCGGCCTGCCCGGCTCGCTCCCGGTCACCAACCACGCCGCGATCGAGGGCATCATCAAGATCGGCCTGGCGCTCGACTGCGACATCGTCGAGTGGTGCAGGTTCGCCCGGAAGAACTACTTCTATCCGGACATGCCGAAGAACTATCAGATCTCCCAGTACGACGAGCCGCTCTGCGTCGACGGCCACCTGGACGTCGAGGTCGAGGGCGAGACGTACCGGATCGAGATCGAGCGCGTCCACATGGAGGAGGACACCGGCAAGTCGCTGCACGTCGGCGGAGCCACCGGCCGCATCCAGGGCGCCGAGTTCTCCCTGGTCGACTACAACCGGGCCGGCATCCCCCTCGTGGAGATCGTCACCAAGCCGATCCCGGCGACCGGCGACAAGGCCCCGCTCGTGGCCCGCGCCTACGCCACCGAGCTGCGCGAGCTCGTCCGGTCCCTGGGCGTCTCGGACGTGCGCATGGAGGAGGGCTCCATGCGCTGCGACGTCAACGTCTCCCTCATGCCGCGCGGCGCCGCCGAGTGGGGCACCCGCACCGAGACCAAGAACGTCAACTCGCTCCGCTCCGTCGAGCGCTCCGTCCGCTCCGAGATCGAGCGGCAGGCCGGCGTCCTGTCCTCCGGCGGACGCATCGTCCAGGAGACCCGCCACTTCCACGAGGACACGGGCCGCACCACCAGCGGGCGCAGCAAGGAGGAGGCGCAGGACTACCGCTACTTCCCCGAGCCCGACCTGGTCCCGATGGCGCCGTCCCGGGAGTGGGTGGAGGAGCTCCGCGCGTCCCTGCCCGAGCTGCCGGCCGCGCGGCGCCGCCGCGTCCAGGGCGAGTGGGGCCTGTCCGACCTGGAGCTGCGCGACGTCGTCAACGCGGGCGCCGTCGACCTCATCGAGGCGACGATCGCCCGGGGCGCCGACTCGGGCGCGGCCCGCAAGTGGTGGATGAACGAGCTGTCCCGCCGCGCCACCGAGCAGGGCGTGGAGCTGGCCGAGCTGCCGATCACCCCCGACCAGGTGGCCCGCGTCCAGGCGATGGTCGCCGCCGGGGAGCTGAACGACAAGCTGGCCCGCCAGGTCTTCGAGGGCGTCCTCGCCGGTGAGGGCACGCCCGACGAGGTCGTCGCCGCCCGCGGCCTGAAGGTCGTCAGCGACGAGGGCGAGCTGGCCTCGATCGTCGACCAGGTGATCGCCGACAACGCCGCCGTGGCCGACAAGGTCCGCTCCGGCAAGGTCGCCGCCGCCGGCGCCCTCGTCGGCGCCGTCATGAAGGCCACCCGCGGCCAGGCCGACGCCGGCCGCGCCCGCGAGCTGATCCTCGAAAAGCTCACCACCTCCTAACGGCCCACGCCGTCCCGTGCCCCCACCACGGGACGGCGCCCGGCCCACAATCCGAACGGGCCGGGCGGGGCTGAGACGTCCAAGGAATTTGGCACATGACGGTATTGCCGGACGACTACTGGTTGTTAAGGGTTCGTCCCCAGCCTGTAACGGCTGAGGAGTACGAGCTGCTTCCCGAGGACGTCTCGCGAATGATCGAGATCGTGGGCGGCCAGGTGGTGTTCCGCGAGTCGCCTGACCTCCGGCATCAGAGAGCGGCGCGTCGACTGGCCGACCTCATCGAAGCCCACGCTCGCGCGGCGATGAACCGTGGTCGTGGTTGCCTGGAGGTCGACACCGACGTCGACTTGCGCCTGCGTGAGGTGCCCTTGCTGAACCGGCGGCCCGATGCCGTCCTCTACCGGTGCCTCGATCGCGAGGACGACGAACGCCTTCGTGCCGAGCATGCCCTTCTCGTCGCCGAGATCGTTTCCCCGGGTTCGGAGACCGTGGACACCGCTCACAAGCTCGGCGGGTATGCGAAGGCGGGAATCCCGCATTACTGGATCGTCTGGCTCGACGAGACCGGCGTCTCCGCCATCGAGCGATACCAGCTCGACCGGCCGACCAGGCTGTACAAGCACGTGAACACGTTGATGAGGGAGGCGGGGGGAACGCCGGAGATCGGCCTTCCCATCCCTATCACCGTCGATTGGGACGAGCTGGAGTACTGAGGCGGGTCAGCGGAGGGGGATGGTGAGGATTCGGTCGTCGTCCTTGGACGGGTCGGCGCGGCCGTCGCGGTTGCTGGTGGTGATCCAGAGGGAGCCGTCGGGGGCGCGGACGGCGGCGCGGAGGCGGCCGTAGGAGTCGTGGAAACGGGCTATGGGGCGGCCCGGCCGTCCGTTGTCCAGGGGGATCTGCCAGAGGCGGCGGCCTTGGAGGGCGGCGGCCCACAGGGAGCCGCCGGCGTAGGCGAGGCCGGACGGGGACGCCTCGTCGGTCGTCCAGGTCAGGAGCGGGTCGGTGAGGCCTTCGCGGCGGCCGACTCCCTCGACGGTGGGCCAGCCGTAATTTCGGCCTTTCTCGATGTGGTTGATCTCGTCGAAACGGTCCTGTCCGAATTCGGTGGCGAAGAGTCGTGCGCGGTCGTCCCAGGCGATGCCCTGGACGTTGCGGTGGCCGTAGGTCCAGACGCGGGAACCGAAGGGATTGCCGGGCGCGGGCGCGCCCTCGGGGGTGACGCGCAGGATCTTGCCGCCGAGGGACTTCCTGTCCGGCGCCTTGCCGGGCTCCCCGGTCTCGCCGGTGGTGACGTACAGCATTCCGTCGGGGCCGAAGGCGAGCCGGCCGCCGTTGTGGTTGCCGCCCTTGGGGATGCCGGTGACGATCGGACGGGCCGCGCCGAGGCGGCCGTCGTAGGCGGCCTTGACGACGCGGTTGTCGCCGGAGGCGGTGTAATAGAGGTAGATCAGGTGGTCGCGGGCGTAGGCGGGGGAGACCGCGACGCCCAGCAGGCCGCCCTCGCCCTGCGGGTCGACGTCCGGGACCTTGCCGATGATCGTCTTCTGACCTGCGGGGGTGACGCGCAGGAGGCGGGCCGTGTCGCGCTCCGTCACGAGCGCGTCGCCGCCGGGCAGGAAGGCCACGGCCCACGGGACGCTCAGCCCCGTCACCAGGGTCCGCGGGGCACCGGGCGCGCCCGCGCCGGTCTTGGACGCGAGGGGCGCGGGGGTGTGCGGGGCGCCCTCATCGGACGGCGAGGACGAGGAGCAGGCCGCCAGCAGCAGCGCGGCCGCGCCCAGGACGATCGGGTGCTTACGCATGTGAACGCCTCCCGGTGGTGGTACGGACGCGGCGGGCCGCTCGTTCCAGGATGTCATGGGCCGATCGCCTCTGATCGGAGGCGGGCCGGCCGCGGCAAGGCGGACGACATGGGACGCGGGGGAGTGAAAATGGTCACTCTGTGTGATGTATCTCAACGGTGACGATCGGGTTTCGGACCTCCCAAGTCGGTCCCCGGCACGGTCCTTCGTCGCCGGGAGGACGCCGGGCCTCAATCGCTCCGTGACCTATGGAACGTACATTGAGCGACACGGTGATCCCGCAGTGCAGCAATGTCGCTGATCTCGGCCGGCGCAGGCGATGCCCCCGTCGGCGGCCCGCGCCGACCCTGCGCGGGGCACGATCCATGACCGACCGGGCGTTATCCGACCGGTGAGGTCGTCGGACCCAATCACTCCTCCGGCGCGGTGCGGCGCCTGCGAGGACCCGAGCGCTCCCGGCGGGGCAGGAAGGGACACGGCGCGATGAGCGGCGAGAACGCCAGGCGGATGCCGCCTCGGCCGCTGCCGGTCGCCACGGCCGCGGTCGTCGGCGTGCTGTACGCCGTCGGCTCGCTGCTGGGCTGGGGCGGCACGGCCTTCATCGCCTGGGCCGAGGCGGGCGCCGCGGGCGCCGCGGCGGTCTCCCTGCTGCTGTCGTCCCGGGGCCCGAGGGGCGCCGCGGCCGAGAGCGGCCCCGGCGGCGTCTGGCGCGTCTCCCGGCGCTGGTACGGGATCGCGGCGGCCTGCTGGTTCGTGGGCGCCCTGGGCACCGCCGCGTCCGACAACATCAGCCGCAGCGCGCTGTCGCTGTCGGTCCCCGACCTGTTCTACCTGGCCGCCGTGACCGCGCTGGTGACGGGCCTGATCGTCCCGATCAGGCTGCCGCGCGACGTCGCGACCTGGCTGCGCTACGGCGCCGACACCTACGTCTGCGCGTGCGCGCTGTTCGTGCTGAGCTGGGTGGCGCTGTTCAGCTCGCTCTACCACCAGACGGAGGAGTCCCCGTCCGAGTTCCTCCTGGAGCTCCTGTACCCGCTGATCGACACCGTGCTCGTGTGCGCGGCGCTGCCGTTCGTCCTCGGCGCCGCGCGCGGGCACCGGCGGCCGTCCTGGATGGGGTTCGGCGCGCTGGTGGCGTTCGCGGTCGCCGACATCGTGACCACGGTCGTCCGGCTGGACGGCGGCGCGCCCGCCGACGACCCGGCCGACATCCTGCGCCTCGGCGGGCTGCTCCTGCTGCTCCTGGTGCCCTGGACGGGAACGGCCGTCCCGGCGCCGGACGAGGTCGACGACATCCCCGAGGACGTGGCGGTGCCGGCGGCCGACGAGCGCGGCCGGATGATCGGGCCCGGCCTCGCGCCCGCCGCGATCGCCGCCGCGGCCGCCCTGTTCGTCGCCGGGCACTCGCTGACCGGCGACGACGGCCTGGAGCCGGTCGTGTCGATCGTCGCGGGCTCGGCCGTGCTGGTGCTGCTGGCGCGGCTGGCGGGCCTGCTGCGCGAGAACGACGCGCTGCGCCGGGCCGTCGACACCGGCGAGGAGCACTTCCGGGCCCTGTCGGAGAGCATCAACGACGCGGTGCTGATCTGCGACCTGGACGCCACCGTCCGGTACGCCAGCGCCGGGGCCCTCCGGACGTACCGCTACACCGCCGACGAGCTGCTCGGACGGCCCCTGCACGAGATCGTCCACCCCGAGGACGTGCCGCGCGTCCAGGAGGCGTTCACCGAGTTCCTCGACGAGGACGCCGCCTTCCCCGACTCGCTGCGCGTGTCCTGCCGGGTGCGGGCGGCCGACGGGACGTGGCTGCCGACCGAGTCCACCATCTCCCGCTACGCCGGGACGGGGGAGGCACCCGGGCGGCTGCTCGTCACGACCCGGGACCTCAGCGAGCAGGCGGCGCTGCAGCGGCAGGTCGCGCACCTGACCTTCCACGACGGGCTGACGGGCCTGCCGAACCGGGCCTACTTCGAGGAGCGGACGCGGGAGGTGCTGTCCCGGCAGCGGGACGGCGGCAAGGTCGCGGTCGTGTTCGTCGACCTGGACGGCTTCACGGCGGTGAACGATTCGGCCGGGCACGCGGCGGGCGACCAGGTGCTGGCGCAGGCCGCCCGGCGGCTGCGCGCGACCGTCCAGGCCGATGACACCGTGGCCCGCTGGGGCGGGGACGAGTTCGCCGTGCTCATGCAGCTCCCGTCCGACGAGCGGGAGACGCGGGCCGCGGTGGAGCTGGCCGGGCGGCTCCTGCGGGTGCTGTCGATCGACCCGTACCAGGTGGGCAGCAAGCACATCGTGCTGACGGCGAGCGTCGGCATCGCGTTCTCCGGGGACGAGGAGGAGCGCGGCGGGCGCGGCGCTGCGGGCGGCGGGAGCGAGGCCGGCCGCCGGCTGCGGCGCTCGGCCGCCGACCTGATCCGCAACGGCGACCTCGCCATGGCGCGCGCGAAGGAGCTGGGCGGCGGCCGGGTCGAGGTGTTCGCGCCGCACATGCACGCCGACGTCGTCCGGCGGCTGGAGCTTGGCAGCGACCTTCAGCGGGCGCTGGCCGAGGAGCAGTTCGCGGTGGAGTTCCAGCCGGTGGTGGACCTCGCGACGTCCCGGGTGACCGGGGTGGAGGCGCTGCTGCGCTGGTGGCGGGACGGCGAGTCGGTGCCGCCGGAGGAGTTCATCGGCCCGGCGGAGGAGTCCGGCCTGATGATCCCGCTCGGCGACTGGGTGCTGCGCGAGGCGTGCCGCGAGGTGGCCCGCTGGCGCCGCGACTCCTGGGACGTGGGCCTGTCGGTCAACTTCACCGCCCGGCAGATCGGCGCGCCCCGGTTCGTGGAGTCGGTCGCGGCGGCGCTGGCCGAGACGGGGCTGCCGCCGCAGGCGCTCACCCTGGAGGTGCGGGAGGAGGTCCTCGTCGAGGACGCGGGCCAGAACGTGGAGCGGCTGTCGGCGCTGCGCGACCTCGGCGTCCGGCTGGCGATCGACGACTTCGGCACCGGGTACGCCTCGCTCGCCTACCTCGGGCAGCTCCCGGTGGACATCATCAAGATCGACCCGTCGTTCGTGGCGGGGCTCGGCTCGGACGAGACCCTGACGCTGCTCACCCGCACGATCGTCCGGCTGGGGCGCGACCTGGGGCTGACCGTGGTCGCGGAGGGCATCGAGCGGCCGGAGCAGCTGGAGCTGCTGCGCGAGATGGACTGCCCGCGCGGGCAGGGCTTCCTCGTGGCGCGGCCGATGGCGGCGGGGCGGGTGGAGTCCCTGGTGCGGACGAACCTCACGGCGCAGGGCAGGCCCGGCGAGGTCCCGCTGCCCCTCCCGGGCTGATGGGACGCCTTCCGTCTCATTTACCGAGACGATGTGTCCAAGGATTTGACCCGCGGCCCGAAGTCGGCGAAAGTGAGTCCCGTGCAGAGCACTTCCATCATCCTCGTAGTACTTGGTCGGCGCGCAGGCTGACCAAGCTTCTCGACCTGCGCGCCTCCCCTCGACCGCTTCACGGCGGCGGGGGTTTTTTGTTGCCCGGCGAGCCCAGACCCTCTCCCCAAGGAAACGCAGACCATGACGACCGAACAGATCACGGGAGCCCAGGCGCTGGTCCGCGCCCTGGAGAACGTCGGCGTCGACACCGTGTTCGGCATCCCGGGGGGCGCGATCCTCCCGGCCTACGACCCGATCTTCGACTCCCGCAAGCTGCGCCACATCCTCGTCCGGCACGAGCAGGGCGCCGGGCACGCCGCGCAAGGCTACGCGATGGCCACCGGCAAGGTCGGGGTGTGCATGGCCACGAGCGGGCCGGGCGCGACCAACCTGGTCACCGCGATCTCCGACGCCTACATGGACTCGGTGCCGATCGTGGCCATCACCGGCCAGGTGGCGTCCTCCCTCATCGGGACCGACGGGTTCCAGGAGGCCGACATCGCCGGCATCACGATGCCGATCACCAAGCACAACTTCCTGG
Organism: Actinomadura rubrisoli; assembly: GCF_004349215.1. Classification (GTDB taxonomy): domain Bacteria; phylum Actinomycetota; class Actinomycetes; order Streptosporangiales; family Streptosporangiaceae; genus Spirillospora; species Spirillospora rubrisoli. The sequence continues at coordinate 28,116 of NZ_SMKU01000023.1, forward strand.
TGACCAAGGCCGAGGACATCGCCCGCACCATCGCCGAGGCGTTCCACATCGCCGGCACGGGACGCCCCGGACCGGTCCTGGTGGACATCGCCAAGGACGCCCTCCAGGCCACGGTGGGCTTCACCTGGCCCGTCCAGCTCCAGCTTCCCGGGTACCGTCCCGTCACCCGGCCGCACTCCAAGCAGGTCCGCGAGGCGGCACGGCTGATCGTCGAGGCGGACCGCCCGGTGCTGTACGTCGGGGGCGGCGTGCTGAAGGCCGGCGCGTCCGCCGAGCTGAAGGTGCTCGCCGAGCTGACCGGCGCGCCCGTCGTCACGACCCTGATGGCCAAGGGCGCGCTGCCCGACAGCCACCCCCTGCAGATGGGCATGCCGGGCATGCACGGCGCGGTCGGCGCGGTCGGCGCGCTGCAGCGCTCGGACCTGCTGGTCGCGCTCGGCGCCCGGTTCGACGACCGCGTCACCGGCAAGCTGGACGGCTTCGCCCCGCACGCCAAGGTCGTCCACGCCGACATCGACCCGGCGGAGATCTCCAAGAACCGGCACGCGGACGTCCCGATCGTCGGCGACGCCCGCGAGGTCATCGCCGACCTGATCGTCGCCATCCAGAACGAGCACGCGGCGGGCCACACGGGCGACTACGAGGAGTGGTGGCGGCAGCTGAACGCCTGGCGCGACACCTACCCGCTGGGCTACGACACCCCGTCGGACGGGTCGCTGTCCCCGCAGTACGTCATCGAGCGCATCGGCAAGCTCGCGGGACCGGACGCGTACTACGTCGCGGGCGTCGGGCAGCACCAGATGTGGGCCGCGCAGTTCATCAAGTACGAGCGGCCGGGAGCGTTCCTCAACTCCGGCGGCGCGGGCACGATGGGCTACGCCGTCCCGGCGGCGATGGGCGCCAAGGTCGGCGCGCCCGGCACCCAGGTGTGGGCGATCGACGGCGACGGCTGCTTCCAGATGACCAACCAGGAGCTCGCCACCTGCGCGATCGAGGGGATCCCCGTCAAGGTCGCCGTGATCAACAACGGCAACCTCGGCATGGTCAGGCAGTGGCAGACGCTGTTCTACGACGGGCGCTATTCCAACACGAATCTGCACGCCGCCAAGCGCATCCCCGACTTCGTCAAGCTCGCCGAGGCGTACGGTTGCGTCGGGCTGCGCTGCGACCGGGCCGAGGACGTCGACGCGGTCATCGCCAAGGCCATGGAGATCAACGACGCGCCCGTCGTGATCGACTTCGTCGTCCACCAGGACGCGATGGTGTGGCCGATGGTCGCCGCCGGCACCACCAACGACGACATCAAGATCGCCCGGGATATGGCGCCCGACTGGGAGAACGGAGACTGACCCGATGAGCCTGCACACCCTCTCGGTGCTGGTGGAGAACAAGCCGGGGATCCTGGCACGGGTCGCGGCCCTGTTCTCCCGGCGCGGCTTCAACATCGAGTCCCTCGCGGTCGGCACCACCGAGCATCCGGACATCTCCCGGATGACGATCGTGGTGAACGTCGCCGACCTGCCGCTGGAGCAGGTCACCAAGCAGCTCAACAAGCTGATCAACGTCCTGAAGATCGTCGAGCTCGACCGGTCGGCGTCGGTCCAGCGCGAGCTGGTGCTGGTGAAGGTCCGGGCCGACGCCGAGACCCGTTCGCAGGTCCTGGAGACGGTCCAGCTGTTCCGTGCGAAGGTGGTGGACGTCGCCCCGGACGCGGTCACCATCGAGGTCACCGGGAACCGCGACAAGCTGGACGCCTTCATCCGGGTCCTGGAGCCGTTCGGGATCAAGGAGCTGGTGCAGTCGGGCATGGTGGCCGTCGGCCGCGGCGCCCGCTCCATCACCGACCGCTCGCTGCGGGCCATCGAGCGCAGCGCGTGATCGGTTCCGTCATCGAATTCAACGCCGTGATCGACAACACTGAAAGGCAGCAGCACTGTGGCTGAGATGTTCTACGACGACGCCGCCGACCTGAGCGTGATCCAGGGCCGGCACGTGGCGATCATCGGCTACGGCAGCCAGGGGCACGCGCACGCGCTCTCCCTGCGCGACTCGGGGGTCGACGTGCGGGTCGGGCTCCGCGAGGGCTCGGCCAGCCGGGAGAAGGCCGAGGCGGAGGGCCTGCGCGTCGTCACCCCGGCCGAGGCGGCCGAGGAGGCCGACCTCATCATGCTGCTGGCCCCCGACCACCACCACCGCGAGATCTTCGAGAAGGACATCAGGCCCGCGCTCGTCGAGGGCGACGCGCTGTTCTTCGGCCACGGCTTCAGCATCCGCTACGGCCTCGTCCAGCCGCCGGAGGGCGTGGACGTGGCGATGGTGGCGCCGAAGGGCCCGGGCCACCTCGTCCGCCGCCAGTTCGTCGCCGGACGCGGCGTGCCGGTGATCGTGGCCGTGGAGAAGGACGCCTCGGGCGGCGCCTGGCCGTTGGCGCTCTCCTACGCCAAGGCCATCGGCGGCCTGCGCGCGGGCGGCATCAGGACCTCCTTCACCGAGGAGACCGAGACCGACCTGTTCGGCGAGCAGGCCGTGCTGTGCGGCGGCGCGTCCGAGCTGGTCAAGACCGGGTTCGAGGTGCTGACCGAGGCCGGCTACCAGCCGGAGGTCGCCTACTTCGAGGTGCTGCACGAGCTGAAGCTGATCGTCGACCTCATGTACGAGGGCGGCCTGTCCAAGATGTACTGGTCGGTGTCCGACAACGCCGAGTACGGCGGCCACAGCCGCGGCCCGCGCGTGATCACGCCGGAGACCAAGGCCGCGATGAAGAAGATCCTCGGCGAGATCCAGTCCGGCGCCTACGCCAAGGAGCTGGTGGAGGAGTTCGAGGGCGGCCAGAAGCAGTTCGGCAGGTACCGCGAGGAGCTCGCCGAGCACCCGGTCGAGAAGACGGGCGCGGAGCTGCGCCCGATGATGAGCTGGATCAACGACTGAGCTCCGGCTCGTTTTCCCGGGCCGCCGGGCGGGGTTCTCCTCGCCGGGCGGCCCGGTGGTCCGTCCGTCCCGGGTGGCCCGGTGGTCGTCCGTGCCGGGCGGCCCGGAGCGCGGGATCAGCGTGAGAGCCGGCGCCTGATCCGGGTGAGCAGTGGCGTGCCGCCCGCGCCGTCGTTCACCAGCAGCGCCAGGTGGCCGCCCTTGGTGAAGTAGACGGTGACGTCCTTGCCGGTGCCGTCGTGCGCGGAGCCGGTCGTCCGCCGCTGCGGGACGGTCTTGAGCCTGCCGGGCCGCACCGACCCGAACCGGGCCTCCCGCCGCACCCCGAGCGCCGTCGCCGCCACGTGGACGTCCCAGCGTCCCGGATCGACCGCGGCCGGGTCGATGATCGCCTCGAAGTCCTCCGCCGCGCGCTCCCGGGACTCGGCGGAGAAGCAGCGCTCCTTGCCCGACGTGCGCTCCCGCAGGATGACGTCCACGGCCGTCCGGTGCGTGTCGACGCGCTCCAGGCGCGCCGCGCCGCGGATCCGTACCCGCCTGCCCTGCCAGGTGACCGCGTCCAGCCGGTGCTCCACGCCGACCTCGGTGGTGATGTCGGCGTCCCGCCGGGGGACGCCGCGCAGGTAGGGGTACATCGCGTAGACCCGTCCGCCGACCACGACGGCGCCCGCCGGGCTGCCCTCCACCTCGTCGCGGATGAGCCGCTCCAGTTCCTCGCCCATCCCGTGCAGGATGCAGAACGCCCTGAGCCGCACGGACGCGGGCAGCGCGGCCCGCGCCGCGTCGCTCAGCCCCTCCTCGCCGATGACCTGCCTCGTGCCCTCGACCAGCCGCTCGCGCTGGCGGTGGTCGAGGTCCAGGTAGCGGTGGTCGTACACGCGCAGGACGTCGCGCAGGACACTGATCGTGCTGTCCGAGGTCACGGGTCTCTCCTGGTCGGCTCTCATCGTCGGCCGGAACACCGGTTACGTTAAGCCTCCGATCGGTCGCTCACAGTGAAACATCGCGACCGTGTCTCCGGGGATGCATACGCGGTATTGTCAGGGGGATACGCGGTATGCATACTTGGTAGGTATGTCGATCCGTCATGGTCTGCTGGCGCTGCTGTCCCAGGGACCGCGCTACGGCTACCAGCTGCGCGCCGAGTTCGAGTCGTCCACCGGGGCCACCTGGCCGCTCAACATCGGGCAGGTGTACTCCACGCTGTCGCGGCTGGAGCGGGACGAGATGGTCACCCGCGTCGGCGCCGACGACGAGGGCCGGTTCGTCTACCGGATCACCGCGGCGGGCGAGCAGGACGTGCGGCGCTGGTTCGCCACCCCGATCGCCCGCGCCGACCGGCCCCGCGACGAGCTGGCGATCAAGCTGGCCATGGCCGTCACCACGCCCGGCGTCGACGTCCGGCACGTCGTGCAGACCCAGCGCACCGCCACCCTGCGCGCCCTCCAGGACCTCACCAGGCTCAAGGCCGACGCGCCGGCCGTCCCCGCCGAGCAGGGCGACCGCGCCTGGCGGCTCGTCCTGGAATCCATGATCTACCAGGCGGAGGCGGAGGTGCGCTGGCTCGACCACTGCGAGTCCTACGTCGTGCGCGCCGCGCCGCCCGCCGCCGCCCCGCCCGCCGTCGCGCCGCCCGCCGCTCCCGACGCGCCGTCCGGCGATCCGTCCCCGGCTGGGGAGCCCGCCGACTCCAAGGAGGCACGCCGATGAGCGTCCTTGCCATGCACGCCGTCTCCCGCGACCACGGGACGGGAGCGGGCCTCGTCCACGCGCTGCGGGAGGTGAGCCTGGAGGTCGCGGCGGGCGAGTTCGTCGCCGTGATGGGCCCATCGGGGTCGGGCAAGTCCACTCTGCTGACGCTGGCCGGGGGCCTCGACACCCCCACGTCCGGGCAGGTCGTGGTCGAGGGCGCCGACCTCGGCGCGCTCGGCCGGGCCGGGCGCTCCGCGGTGCGCCGCCGCGGCATCGGCTACGTCTTCCAGGACCTCAACCTCATCCCGAGCCTCACCGCGGCCGAGAACGTCATGCTGCCCCGCGAGCTCGACGGCGTCCGCGCCCGCCAGGCCCGCAAGGAGGCGGGGGCGGCCCTGCGGGAGGTCGGGGTGGCCGAGCTGGCCGACCGGTTCCCGGACGAGATGTCCGGCGGCCAGCAGCAGCGGGTGGCGATCGCCCGCGCGCTGGTCGGCGACCGGCGGCTCGTCCTGGCCGACGAGCCGACCGGCGCGCTCGACAGCCAGACGGGCGAGGACGTCATGCGGATCCTGCGGGGCCGCTGCGACGCGGGCGCCGCCTGCCTGATGGTCACCCACGAGTCGCGGCACGCCGCATGGGCCGACCGGGTCGTGTTCCTGCGCGACGGCCAGATCATCGACGCCACGCCCGCCCGGCCCGGTCCCGAGACGCTCTTGCAGGAGGCGCAGTGAGAAGCCACCGTCCGGCGCTGCGCATGGCGCGGCGGGACGCGCTGCGCTCCAAGGGCCGCACGGCGCTCGTCCTGTGCATGATCGGCCTGCCCGTCACGGTGATCGTGGCGCTGGCCGTCCTGCTGAAGACCAGCGCATGGTCCCCGCGTGAGGAGCTGCCCTACGAGATCGGCGCCGCCGACGCCCGGCTCACCGACGCCGGCCGCGTCCCCGTCCAGCAGAGGCCGGACGACGACGAGTTCTCCACCAGCCAGGCGTCCGGGGGCGGAAACGACCGGCCCTGGACGACGGCCGAGATCACCCGGCAGGTCACCGCGAAGTACGGTCCGGGGGCGCGCGTCCTGCCCTGGAGCAAGAGCGGGCTGATCTCCCTCAAGACCACCCGCGGCTATCTGCGGGCCGAACTCACCGGGCTGGACGTGCGCGACCCCATGGCGCGCGGGCTCTTCAAGATCACCAAGGGGCGGGCGCCCGCCGCGCCCGGCGAAATCGCCCTGTCGCCGTCGTTCGGCGGGCACGGGTTCCCGATCGGTGCCCTCGCCCAGGTCGACCGCGACGGCACGAAGAAGCGCGTCGTCGGCTACGTGAAGGAGCCGCGACAGCCCGGCGCGGCCGTCGCGCTGACGCTGCCCGGCGCGTTCCCCGGCCGGCAGGAGCCGTTGCTGCAGTGGCTGATCGACGCGGGCAAGCCGGTGACCTGGGCCGATGTCACCGAGTTCAACAAGTCCGGGATCACGGTCCTGTCCCGCGCCGTCGTGCTGGACCCGCCGCCCCCGCCTCCCGCCGACTCGCCGCTCGGCGGCGAGCAGGCGACGCGGGGGGCCGAGCCGGCGGTCGCCGCGATGATCGCCGCGATGATCGTCCTGGAGGTGGTGCTGCTGGCCGGGCCCGCCTTCGCGGTGGGGATGCGCCGGCAGCGCCGGCAACTCGCGCTCGTCGCGGCGGCGGGCGGCGAGGCCCGGCACCTGCGCGCCGTCGTGCTCGCGAGCGGGCTCGTCCTCGGCGGCGCCGCCGCGCTGGGCGGGGCGGTGCTCGGGCTGCTCGGCGCCGCCGCGGCCAAGCCGGCCGTCGAGGCGTGGAGGGAGACCCTGCTGGGCCCGTTCGACGTGCCCTGGTCGCTGGTCGCCCTCACGATGGCGCTCGGGGCGGGCAGCGGCCTGCTGGCCGCGTACGCGCCCGCCAGGCAGGCCGGGCGGATGGACGTCGTCGCGGCCCTGGCCGGGCGCCGGGACGGGGGCCGGGCCCGCCGGGGCTGGCCCATCGCCGGTGCCGTCGTGATCGCCGGGGGAGCGGTCGTCTGCCTCGTCGGCGTCCGGTCGCTGCGGGAGTTCGGGGCCGCGATCGGCGCCGCCGCGATCATCCTCGGCTGCGTGATGGCGGCGCCCTGGGTGGTCGGCGCGGCGGGACGCCTCGCCCGGGGGCTCCCGCTGCCGCTGCGCCTCGCCGTCCGGGACGGCTCCCGCAACCGGGGCCGCGCCGCGCCCGCGGTCGCCGCGATCATGGCGGCCGTCGCCGGGATCACCGCGCTGGCCATCGGGGCCGCCAGCGACTTCCAGCAGCAGCGGCAGGAGTACCAGGCGCAGCTGCCCATGGGGACGACCCTGGTGAGGCCGCCGGCCGACCGGGTGGACGCCGTGGGACGCGCCGTCCAGCGCGAGCTGCCGGGGGTGCCGGTGCTCCCCGTCCGGGCCCTGCCCGGGGAGAACTCGATCTGCGAGGGCGACGACCCGGCGAAATGCCCCAGCGTCTCGTTCTCCGCGCGGCCCCCCGGCGACCACACCCAGACGATCATCCTGGGCAGCGTGGTGGGCGGTGCCCGCGAGGCGCGGCTGGTTCTCGGCCGCGACGATCCCGCCGTGGCCGCGGCGCTGGCCGCCGGGAAGATCGTCCTGTTCGGCACCCGGCCGCTCGCCCAGGGGACGACCACCGCGACGATCTCGGTATGGGACGACGAGCGGGAGGAACCCCGCGCCATCAGGAAGGTGCCGGGGCTGCCCGCGGTCGGCTTCGCCGAGGACCCCCACGTGCAGGCCCTCGTGCCCCCGTCGCTCGCCGGACGGGTCGGGCTCCCCGTCCGGACGGAGGCGTTCGGGGTGGACCGGGCCGACCATCGGGTCACCAAGGCCGAGCAGTCCCGGCTGGAGGAGGCCCTGCGAGGCTTCACCGAGGACGACGGCTCGGTCTACGTCGAGCGGGGCTTCACCGGCTCGTTCAACGAGACGCTGCTCTTCCTCGCCGCGGCCGCCGCCGTGCTCACGCTCGGTGGCGCGCTGATCGCCACGGGCCTGTCGTCCGCGGACGCCCGCCCGGACCTCGCGACCCTGGCCGCCGTCGGCGCCCGCCCGCGGACGCGCCGGCTGCTGATGATGGGGCAGGCGGGATTCATCGCCGCGCTCGGCTGCTGGCTCGGCATCGCGGCGGGCCTCGTCCCCGGCATCGCCGCGGCACGGCCGCTCACCGACGAGCCGTCCGACGCCCCCGGCGGGGCCCACGGCCCGATCGTCGTCTTCCCGTGGCCGCTGCTCCTGGTGATCGGCATCGCCGTCCCGCTGGTGGCCGCCACGGCCGCGGGCCTGTTCACCCGCTCCCGCCTCCCGATGTCCCAGCGGGTCGCCTGACCCCTTTCACCCCTGCGGGGGTCGTTGCCGTGCGGGCCCGCACGGCAACGACCCGCCGCGACTCACGGGAGAGGGGTTGCTGGTAGCGTCCGGCGCGTGGCTGAGGCGGTTGTCGTGGAGGGGCGTGCGGACGAGGCCCCGGCCGGCCGCTTCGGACGGCTGCGGCGGCGGCGCCGGAACGCGGCGCTGTACGCGCTGGTCGCGCTGACCGCGGCCTTCTACGCGGCGTACTCGCTGATGCGGCTGCGGGCGTTCCGGGCCAGCAGCTACGACCTGGTGATCTTCGACCAGGCGGTCCGCTCCTACAGCCGGTTCGGGGCGCCCGTCGCGATGGTCAAGGGCGTGCACAACGGCTTCGGGCCCGGCTTCTCGGTCCTCGGCGACCACTTCTCGCCGATCCTCGCGCTGCTCGCGCCGCTGTACTGGATCCACGACGGGCCCGGCACGCTGCTGGTCGCGCAGGCCGTCCTGTTCGCGCTCGCGATCGTCCCGATCCGGCGGTACGCGCAGCGGCGGCTCGGCGGTGCCGCCGCCTCCTGCGTCGCCGCCGCGTACGCGCTGTCGTGGCCCGTCGCCGAGGCCCTCGCGTTCGACTTCCACGAGGTCGCGTTCGTCCCGGTGCTGTCGGCGCTGATGATCGAGCGGTACGACGCGGGACGGCGCGGCCAGGCGGCCGCCGCCGCGCTCGCCCTGCTGCTGGTGAAGGAGGACATGGGCCTCCTGGTCGCGGGCTTCGGGCTGTTCCTGCTGACCCGGCACGACGAGCACGGCGAACGCAGCGAACGCGGCCGCGACCGGCGCGCGGGCCTCGCCTGCGTCGCGGTCGGGCTGGCCGCGACCTGGGTGTGCTCCCGGCTCGCCATCGCCGCGTTCGGCGGCGACAACGACTACTACTGGGCGTACGGGTCGCTCGGCCCGGACCTGCCGCACGCCGCCGTCCACGCGCTGACCAACCCGTGGGACGTGGTGAGCGTCCTCGGCACCCCTCCGGCCAAGGTGGGGACGATGGCGCTGCTCGTCCTGCCGCTGCTCCTGCTGCCGCTGGCGTCGCCGCTGACGCTCACCGCCCTGCCCCTGCTCGCCGAGCGGATGCTGGCCAGCCGCTTCGACAACTGGTGGGAGCCGCGCTTCCACTACAACGCGTTCATCATCGCCGTGCTCGTCCTGGCCTCGGTGGACGGCGCTGTACGGCTGCGTGAGCGGCTGAAAGGGCGGCTGAGGGGGCGGTCCCTGCGGTTGCCTGCCGCGCTGCCCGCGGCGGGGTTGCTGGCCGCCTCGGCCGTCTGCGTGCCGTTCTTCGCGTTCGCCCACCTGGCCGATCCCGCGCTCTGGGCCCGCAACGACCGGGCACGGGCCGCCGCTGCGGTGGCCGCCCGGATCCCGGACGGGGCGCTGGTCGAATCGGCCAACGTCATCGGGCCCGCGCTGTCGGGCCGCGCCCGCGTCCTGCTGTGGGACGGGCAGCCGCGCCAGGCGCCCTGGGTCGTCGCCGACGTCCAGCGGCTTGAGTTCCCGTTCCGGACGGTGCAAGAGCAGCGGGACAGGGTCGGGGCGCTGATCGCGGCCGGGTACCGGGAGGTCTACCGCGCGAACGGATACGTCGTGCTCCACCGGGACGGGCCCGACCCCTGGTGACGGCCCCGGGCACCGCAATAAACCGATCGTTTGGACGGTTGTCCAATGACCGACTGCCGGGCAGCGCGTCAGAATGCGAGTGAAGGTCACCTGCCGGATAAAACAACCTACCCTTTTCGCTCACTTTGCAGGATACTTGAAGAAAGCCGTGACGACGGCCGGCCGGTGCGGAGAACCTGCGCCAACAACCCCGTGACCGCCGCCTGAACGGCGTTGGGGCGAGTACATGACTGATGTAAGGCTGTCCGGGAACACGGCGAGGCGGCGAGCCGGGCGCGAGGCGGAATTTATCCCCCGCGCGGCAATGCCGGAGGCAGGAAATTCCCCGTTCCGCATTGCGGGTCACGGGGTGGAATATGGCGGGGAGTCGTGAGGTGGCGGCGGCAGCGGGCCGTGACGTCCAGCGCTGGGAGACGTGCGGCCAGGCGTGGATCGCCGTGCTGCGGCACGTCTGGTCGGCCGGCGAGGCCGGAATGGAGGACGGCGAGCCCATCATCGAGGGACCGCCGGTGCTCTTCGAGGTCGCCTCGCTGAGCTGGGAGGATCCGATACTGCACGAGCACGGCGACCGGGCGCGCATCGTCCGGCGGGCCCAGGAGCGCACCCGCCGCGCCGTCCGCGGGCGGTACGGGCCGCGGCTGCGCGACCTCGAAGGCGTCGACCAGCTCGCCTGGGTCGTGGACCTGCTGCGGGCCCGGCCGTGGACGACCAGCGCGTGGATCTCGCTCACGATCCCGGGCGAGGCCGCCGAGGGGCTGCCGTGCCTGACCGCGCTGTCGTTCCGCATCCGCGGCTACCGGCTGATCATGACGGCGATGTTCCGTTCGCAGAACGTCTTTCGCGGCTACCTGACCTACATCCCGCTGCGCGCCGTCCAGACGCAGGTCGCCGACGAGCTGGGGCTCCCCGCCGGGCCGCTGCGGATCTTCGTGGACGTCCCGCACGTCCACGTCGGCGACGCCGAGGGGGTCGCGTCCGTCCTGACCGCCATCCCCGAGCCCAACGCGGCCTGATCCGCGACGGGACAGGGCCCGGCGGCCCGGCCGGAGCAGGGCCGGCGGCTGGGCGATCATGCGGCCGGGCGGCCGGGCCGGTGGCGCGCCGCCGCGCGACGTTGTGAGCATGGTCACTGGACCTCGCGGCGGCGGGCCGGATGGCCGTAACCGGACGGCCTCCCGCACGTCCTGCCGGGACGGTGTGCTGACGGTATGAGGACGGGCCGGGAGTTACCCATGGGTGTTCGCAGCGCCGCCGGCCCCGCCGTCCACGGGAGATAGACTCGACGCCTGGGGGCGAGGGCACGACGAGGTGACTCGCGACTTCACCTGCACACCACCCGAACAACCGACTTCCAAAGGACTTTTCCTTGAGCAAGCCCGTCGTCCTCGTCGCAGAAGAGCTCTCCCCGGCCGGCATCGCCGTGCTGGAGTCCGACTTCGAGGTCCGTCACGTCGACGGCAGTGACAAGGCGCTTCTGCTGCCCGCCGTCGCCGACGTCGACGCACTGATCGTCCGCAGCGCCACCAAGGTCACCGCCGAGGTCTTCCGGCACGCCAGGAAGCTGCGGGTCGTCGCCCGCGCCGGCGTCGGCCTCGACAACGTGGACGTGGAGTCCGCCACCAAGGCCGGCGTCATGGTCGTCAACGCGCCGACCTCCAACATCGTCACGGCCGCCGAGCACGCGATCGCGCTGCTGCTCGCCACCGCGCGGAACGTGCCCCAGGGCCACGCCGCGCTCAAGCAGGGCGAGTGGAAGCGCTCCAAGTACACCGGCGTCGAGCTGCAGGGCAAGACCGTCGGCGTGCTCGGCCTCGGCCGCATCGGCGTGCTGGTCGCCCAGCGCCTCGCCGCCTTCGACATGAGCGTGATCGCGTTCGACCCCTACGTGCAGGCCGCCCGCGCCGCCCAGCTCGGGGTCAAGCTCGTCACCCTCGACGAGCTGCTGCGCGAGAGCGACTTCATCACCGTCCACCTGCCGAAGACGGCCGAGACGCTCGGCCTCATCGGCGACCGCGAGCTGCACCAGGTCAAGCCGAGCGTGCGGATCGTCAACGCCGCCCGCGGCGGGATCGTCGACGAGGAGGCGCTCGACCTGGCCCTCAAGGACGGGCGGGTCGCGGGCGCCGGCATCGACGTGTTCAGCACCGAGCCGTGCACCGACAGCCCGCTGTTCCACCACGACGCCGTCGTGGTCACCCCCCACCTCGGCGCCAGCACCCACGAGGCGCAGGAGAAGGCGGGCACGCAGGTCGCCCGCTCGGTGAAGCTGGCGCTGTCCGGCGAGTTCGTCCCGGACGCGGTGAACGTCCAGGGCGGCGCCGTCGCCGAGGACGTCAAGCCCGGCCTGCCGCTCGCCGAGAAGCTCGGCCGCATCTTCACCGCGCTCGCGGGCGGCGTGCCCGTCCGGCTCGACGTGGTGGTGCGCGGCGAGATCGCCGAGCACGACGTGAAGGTGCTGGAGCTGGCCGCGCTCAAGGGCGTGTTCGTGGACGTGACCGAGGAGGCCGTGACGTTCGTCAACGCGCCGCTGCTCGCCTCGGGCCGCGGCGTGGAGGTCACCCTCACCACCAGCGAGGACAGCCCCGACTGGCGCAACGTCGTCCAGGTGCGCGGGACGATGGCCGACGGCGCCGTGGTGTCGGTGTCCGGCACGCTCACCGGTCCGAAGCACGCCGAGCGGATCATCGAGATCAACGGCTACAACATGGAGCTCGTCCCGACCGAGCACATGGCGTTCTTCTCTTACCTCGACCGTCCCGGCATCGTCGGCGCGGTCGGCAAGCTGATCGGCGACGAGGGCGTCAACATCGCGGGCATGCAGGTCGGCCGGGCCGCCAAGGGCGGCCGCGCGCTGATCGCGCTGACCGTCGACTCGGCCATCGCGCCGCAGCTCGTCGACGCCATCTCCGCCGAGGTCGGCGCCGACATGGGCCGCCGGGTCGACCTGGAGAACTGACCCGCGAAAGCACCGCCTCGGGCGGGCGCCCGGCACCGTGCCGGCGCCCGCCCGAGACGTTCCGGCACCCCGCTCCGTCTCACATGGTGAGAAAATGCGCCACGGGTCGGGACTGTCGCCGGAACGGCGGGTACCGTGGGAGTAGTCATGCGGCGCTTCGTGGTAATCCTTCGCTGCCGCAGCGGGGCCTGATCATCGGCAGGCCGGCACCCGCTGCGGAGGTTGTGCTGGCCGTGAGTCCGATTCACGCCGGACCGTGCGAACCACGTCCTCCCGGCGGCCCTTCCGGCCTACAGCCCAGCGATCGGAGCGACCGAGATGAACGACGCCACCATGAACAAGACCGCCATGAGCAGTGCCACCATGAGCAACGCGCCCGCCGACGACGCCCAGGAAGAGGCGGCCCGCGCCCTGCAGACCGCCCTGGACCGTCGCGACAACGGCGGCCGCCCCTCCAAGTAGCCGGCCCGCGGACAGCAGCCGGCCTGCAAGTGGCCGACTCTGCCGATCAGGGGACCACCCGCACCGGCGGGCGGTCCCCTGATCGCATTAGGGTGGAGGCGTGCCCGCCGCCGAGCCCCCAGCGGCCGATCCCGCCGAGATCGTGGAAGCCCTCCGCGACGCCGCCCGGCTCGGCCCCTTCTTCGAGATCGGCACCGATCCGGCCGAGGAGGCCGACCCCACCTGGCGCCCGTTCCCCGAGACCGACCGCGACCGGCTCGCCGGGCTGACCGACCGGTACGCCGAGCGGCTCGGGACGGACGAGCGGCGGGTGGCCGCGTCCATCCTCTTCCAGGGCCTCGCGTCCCGCCTGTGGTCGCCCGTCGTCGCGGTGGCGGCGCGCGGCATCGTCCCCGACCTGTCCGGCCTGCACTGGCGGTGGGCGCCGGGCGCCCCCGTCGCCCTGTGGCTCGCCGACCCGCGCGGCCGGCGCGCGAAGGACGCCCGGGACGCGGCCGGGCTCGTCCATGACGCCGTCGTGGACGGGCAGCTCCGCCCGCTGCGCGACGCGATGCTGGGCTTCGTCCGGCTCGCGGACGGCCTGCTGTGGGGGAACGCCGCCTCGGCCCTCGCGGGCGGCCTGAACGTCGGGCCGGCCGAGCCCGGACGCGCCGCCCTCGTCCGGGAGCTGCTCGCGCGGGAGCCGCTGGCCGGGACGGGGACGTTCGTGCGCGGCCGGTTCGTCCGGCGCAGCTGCTGCCTGTACTACCGGGTGCCGCCGGGCGGCGAGATGTGCGGCGACTGCGCCCTGCTGCCCCGCCGCTGAACAAGCGGGCGGCAGGGCGGCAGGGCCGAGGTCAGGCGGCTGCGGGGGCCGCGGCGCGCGCCGGGTTCCGGGCGAACGCCCGCTCGGTGAGCAGGCCGAACAGCAACCCGATCGTCGCCCACAGGACGAGCTGGACGCCCAGCGAGGCGATCCGGAAGTCCCACAGGACGGTGGCCGGGAAGTGCTCGGGGATGGCGTCGGGCTTCGGCGTGAGCCGGTAGACCACGCCGACCACCACGGCGAACCCGGCGGCGGACACGATCGTCGCGTTCCACACGCCGAGCCGCGGGACGAGCCGGCGGCACACGACCACCGCGGCCGTCGTCGCCAGGATCCCGAGCGCGACCATGCCGAAGTACAGGGCCGTCCGGCTCCCGATCGTCTCGGGGGCGCCGACCGCCGGGGGCGTCGCCGGGTACTTCAGGAACGGGACGAGCTCGATCGCCACGAACCCGGCCAGGGCGACCAGGGCGGCCGTGGCGCGCGCGCCGAGCCGTCCGAGCCGTCCGTAGGCGAACGCGAAGGCGATCGAGAACAGCCCGCCGAGCGCCACCCCGTACACGGCCATCGCCGTGATCAGCCCGGCGGTCTTCTGGACCGTCCTGCCGACCACCTCCGGCTCGTGCCCCTCGTGCGCGGCGTGGGCCTTGGCCTCCTCGAACGCGATGGCGTGCCCGACCTGGGGCTCGCCGTACAACCAGGCGACCACCAGCGCGAGCGCCGCCGCGGCCAGCCCGACGAGCATCCCGCGGACCAGCAGAGATCTCATCATCGGCGGCGGCTCAGTGGCAGGGGAAGCCGAGCAGGTGCCGGCCGTCGTGGGTGAACTCGTGGACCCACGTGCCGCCGAACAGCGACGTCGCGCCCTGCTCGGCGCCGACGAAGTAGATGAGCACCGCGGCCAACACCACGGCGAAGACGGCCCAGGGCAGGACCTCGCGGATCGGCACGCGCAGCGGCGCGGGGGTCGGCTGGGCCTGCGGGGGCGCTCCGGCGGACGGAACGGCGGACTGGGCCATGGTCGGGTCTCCTCACGGGGTTCACTCGCCCCGGTAGCGGGAGGACGACGGGTCAGTGTCCTGACTCCCAGATCCGCGCCTCCCTCCGACCTTCCAGCCGGGACGCCGGCCGTGGTCGTGAAGCGGGGGAGACTCCCTGGTCACAGTGGCGGGACCGTCCTGGAATCGCACCAGGTTCCTGCGCACCGTCGCCTCATGTGAACTTGTCGTGCAGAGCGTCCCCTTTGCGGGGCGGTGCGTCAAGTCGACGGCGGGTGACAAAACGGGGCCTGAGCCGGTCACGAGACCGCCGTCCCGGGATACGAGACGAGAGCCCAGGCAGTGAGACGTTTGCAGTAGAGTGCGGCCATGGTTTCCCGCAGCATTCGCCTGGCCGTCATCCCGGGTGACGGCATCGGCCCCGAGGTGGTCGCCGAGGGGCTGAAGGTCCTCGGCGCCGTCGCCCCGTCCAGCGGCCTCGCGTTCGAGCAGACGTCCTATGACCTCGGCGCCGCCCGCTGGCACCGCACGGGCGAGACCCTGCCCGACACGGTCCTCGACGAGCTGCGCGGCCAGGACGTCATCCTCCTCGGCGCCGTCGGCGACCCCAGCGTGCCGAGCGGCACTTTGGAGCGCGGGCTGCTGCTGCGGGCCCGCTTCGAGCTGGACCACTACGTCAACCTGCGCCCGGTGAAGCTGTTCCCGGGCGTCGCCACCCCGCTGGCGGGCGTGACGCCGGACGACATCGACATGATCGTCGTCCGCGAGGGCACCGAGGGCCCGTACACGGGCGTCGGCGGCGTGCTCCGCAGGGACAGCCCGAACGAGGTCGCCACGCAGGAGAGCGTCAACACCGCCTACGGCGTCGAGCGGGTCATCCGGTACGCCTTCGAGGTGGCCGCGTCCCGGCCCCGGCGGAAGCTGACGCTCGTCCACAAGGACAACGTCCTCACCTTCGCGGGCGACCTCTACCAGCGCACCCTCAAGCGGGTCGGCGCCGGATACCCGCAGGTCGCCGTCGACTACCTGCACGTCGACGCGGCGACCATGTTCTTCGTCAGCCGGCCCCAGCGGTTCGATGTCATCGTCACCGACAACCTGTTCGGGGACATCATCACCGACCTCGGCGCCGCGATCGTGGGCGGCATCGGGCTGGCCGCCTCCGGCAACGTCAACCCCGACCGCGCCGCGCCCTCGATGTTCGAGCCGGTGCACGGCAGCGCGCCCGACATCGCGGGCCAGGGCAAGGCCGACCCGACCGCCACGATCCTGTCGGTCGCCATGCTGCTCGACCACGTCGGCGCCGCCGACGCCGCCCGCCGCGTCGAGCGGGCCGTCTCCGACGACCTGGCCGAGCGGGCCGGGTTCGGCGACCGTTCCACCACGCAGATCGGCGACGCGATCGCCAAGCGAGTATCGGGCTAGGGGCGCGCCTCTCTGGCCTGAGCACAGGGACACTCCGGGCGCGCCTCACGGCGCGTCCGGTTTTCCGTATGCGCCGTGAGCGAGGAGTAGGTCTAGACGAAGCACGACAATGGGGATTAAGGAAGCCGAAGCGGCGATGGGGCCGCACCCGGCGATCCGCGAGAGGACGAACCGCGATGAGCAGCACCCTGGACTTCGAGATCACGCTCACCGAGCGGCCCGCCACGGCCGACGAGCGCGCGCGCATCCTGGCCGATCCCGGCTTCGGGCGGCACTTCACCGACCACATGATCACGATCCGGTACTCTGCGGACCGCGGCTGGCACGACGCGCGGCTCGAACCCTACGGGCCCATCCCGATGGACCCCGCCAGCCAGGTGTTCCACTACGCCCAGGAGCTCTTCGAGGGGCTCAAGGCGTACCGGCAGCCCGACGGCTCGGTCGTCACGTTCCGGCCGTTCATGAACGCCGCCCGGATGAACCGCACCGCCAGGCGGATGGCGATGCCGGAGATGCCCGAGCAGCTGTTCGTGGACGCCGTCGAGCTGCTGGTCCGCACCGACCACGCGTGGGTCCCCGACGCCGAGGGGCACAGCCTCTACCTGCGGCCCTTCATGTTCGCCACCACCCGCGGGCTCGGCGTGAACAGCCCCGCGGACGAGTTCCTGTTCATGGTCATCGCGTCCCCGTCCGGCCTGTACTACCCGCGCGGCATCAAGCCGGTCTCGGTGTGGCTGTCGCAGGACTACACCCGCGCCGCGCCGGGCGGTACCGGCGAGGCCAAGTTCGGCGGCAACTACGCGGCGTCGTTCGCGGGCCAGGCCGAGGCCGTCGCGGCGGGCTGCGACCAGGTCGTCTGGCTCGACGCGGTGGAGCACCGCTGGGTCGAGGAGGTCGGCTCGATGAACCTGATGTTCGTCTACGGCTCCGGCGCCCGCGCCCGGATGCTCACCCCGGCGCTGACCGGGACGCTGCTCGCCGGCGTGACCCGCGACTCGATGCTCACGCTGGCGCCCGACCTCGGCATCGCCGCCGAGGAGGGCAAGATCAGCATCGAGGAGTGGCAGTCCGGCTGCGCCTCGGGCGAGATCACCGAGGTGTTCGGCTGCGGCACCGCCGCGATCATCAGCCCGGTCGGGCACGTCAAGGGCAACGACCGCGAATGGACGATCGGCGACGGCGAGCCGGGCGAGATCTCCATGCGCCTGCGCGAGGAGCTGATCGGCATCCAGTACGGCACCCGCCCCGACCCCTACGGCTGGGTCCACAAGATCGTTTGATGCCCGGCGGCCGGATGGCGCGCCCTCACCTGGAGGAGCGCGCCATCGGCGGACGAGAGTCGTCCCATCATGTGAGACGGATGTCCCATCCACGCGCACCATGTGGCAGACTGTCGTCCATCATGCGCCACAGCCTCGTGATTATCGGCTGGCGCGCCGGCATCTGACGGGACAACGCCGGCGCGCAGACCTCTCACGTCCGTGAGGGGTCTTTTTTGTGCCCTGGCGCTGATCACCCATCCTTGGGGGTTTCCATGCAAGGCGACGCTTTCCACGTCTACGACACCACGCTCCGCGACGGCTCGCAGCAGGAGGGGCTCAACCTCTCCGTGGCCGACAAGCTCGCCGTCGCGCGGCACCTCGACGACCTGGGCGTCGGCTTCATCGAGGGCGGCTGGCCGGGCGCCAATCCCAAGGACACCGAGTTCTTCAGACGGGCTCAGACCGAGCTCGGCCTGAGGCACGCGCAGCTCACCGCGTTCGGCGCGACCCGCCGGGCCGGAGTGAAGGCCGCCGACGACCCCCAGGTGGCCGCCCTGCGCGAATCCGGCGCGTCCGTCGTGACCCTCGTCGCCAAGAGTCACGACAGGCATGTCGAGCTGGCCCTCCGCACCACCCTGGAGGAGAACCTCGCGATGATCCGCGACACGGTCTCCCACCTGCGTGCGGAGGGCCAACGAGTCTTCCTGGACGCCGAGCACTTCTTCGACGGCTACAAGGCCAACCGCGCCTACGCGCTGGAGGCCGTCCGCACCGCCGCCGAGGCCGGCGCGGACGTCGTCGCGCTCTGCGACACCAACGGCGGCATGCTCCCGGACGAGCTGGCCGACGTCGTCCACGAGGTCGTCTCGGCCGGGCTGCGGGTCGGCATCCACTGCCACGACGACTCCGGCTGCGCCGTCGCCAACTCCCTGGCCGCCGTCAAGGCCGGCGCGACCCACGTCCAGGGCTGCGCGAACGGCTACGGCGAGCGCAGCGGCAACGCCAACCTGTTCACCGTCATCGGGAACCTCCAGCTCAAGCGGGGCATGAACCTCGTCAGCGACGCCCAGCTCGCCGAGATGACCCGGATCGCGCACGCCGTCTCCGAGGTCACCAACATCACGCCCGGCTCCCAGCAGCCCTACGTCGGCCTGTCCGCCTTCGCGCACAAGGCCGGGCTGCACGCGTCCGCCGTCAAGGTCGACCCGAACCTCTACCAGCACATCGACCCCGCCACCGTCGGCAATGACATGCGGATGCTTGTCTCCAGCATGGCCGGGCGCGCCTCGGTCGAGCTGAAGGGCCGCGAGCTCGGCTACGACCTGTCCGGCGAGAAGGCCAAGGCCGTCGTCGACCGGGTCAAGGAGCTGGAGTCCACCGGCTACACCTTCGAGGCCGCGGACGCCTCGTTCGAGCTGCTGCTGCGCGAGGAGCTCACCGGCGTCCGCCAGCGGCACTTCGAGGTCGAGTCGTGGCGGTCCATCGTGGAGCGCCGTCCCGACGGTTCCATGGTCAGCGAGGCCACCGTCAAGCTGCACGCCAAGGGCGAGCGGATCATCGCGACCGGCGAGGGCAACGGCCCCGTCAACGCCCTGGACAACGCGCTGCGCGTCGCGCTCGGCCGCCTCTACCCGGAGCTGGCGCGGCTGGAGCTGGTCGACTACAAGGTCCGGATCCTGGAGGGGACGCACGGGACGGGCGCCCGCACCCGCGTCCTCATCGAGTCCGGCGACGGCGAGCGCGAGTGGGGCACGGTCGGCGTCGAGGACAACGTCATCGCCGCGTCCTGGCAGGCGCTGGAGGAGGCCGTCACCTACTGCCTGCTGCACGCCGGCCACGAGGTGGGCGCCGGGACCGACTCGGCGGCGCCGGCCGGGGAATGATCGGGACATGAGCAACGAGATCACCGACAACGCCGAACGGGCCCGCTACGAGATCAAGGTGGACGGCGCCCTTGCCGGATTCGCCGATTACGAGTCGCGGCCCGGCCGGCTCGTCCTCACCCACACCGAGGTGGACGACGCCTTCGAGGGCAAGGGCATCGGAAGCGCCCTGGCCAGAGGAGCCCTGGACGACATCCGCGCCAAGGACCTGCGCGTGGTCCCGCGCTGCCCGTTCATCAAGAAGTGGATCGACAAGCACCCCGACTACCAGGACCTTGTGGCCACCTGACAGCCACCGCGCAGGCCGCGGGACGGGTGACGTCGCGCGGCCTGCGCTCGGGCCGCTCAGGTCGCTCAGGCTTCGGCGGGCTTGGGGGAGGCGCTCTCGATGACCTCGAAGCTCCACAGCTCCGCCCCGCTCGCGGCGGGCCCGCCGTGCCCTTGGCCGGCCGGCCGGGCCTCGGCGTCCTTGGCCGCCGCCGCGTGGCCGCGCTGGAACGACTGGTCGGCCGTCCAGCGCTGGAAGTCCTCTTCGCTGCGCCAGCGGGTGTAGACCATGTAGCGGTCCGACCCCTCGACCGGGCGCAGCAGCTCGAAGCCCTCGAAGCCCTCGGCCGACTCCACCAGCCCGGCCCGGCCCGCGAAGCGCCGCTCGACCTCTTCGCGCATCTCCGGCTTTACGGTCAGCACGTTGATCTTCACTACGGACACGCCCGCCCCCTTCGTATCAGGAGGAACCCACCGTACCGGGCGTCCCCCGTCCACCTGAGCCGGGACGGCGGGCCCGCAACGGACCGGCGTGTTTCCGGTGCTATCGATGCTGTCGCGCAGAAACTTCGCCAAACCTAGCCAAAGCGGTGGCGGATTTCGGTTTCGGCGGCCACCATGGTTCCAGCACGGCACGTGTGACGTTCCCGCGCGCCGTCTCCCGCCACCGACCTACCGGAGTGATCCTATGCCTGTCCGACCCTGGAGTCCCGAGGACCTTGGGCGTCCCACGGACGGGACCTGGGCGGACGTGGCCTTCGGGCTGGGCGAGATGTACGAGCGGGCGGGCGACCTGGAGTCGGCCGCCGACTGGTACCGGCGCGCCGCGGAGTCCGACCGCGCCGACGCGGCCCTGCGCCTCGGCGCCGTCCTCGGCCGCATGGCCGACGCGAGCCGCGCCGACGACTCCGCCGAGGACCTGCTGGCCGAGGCCACCCGCTGGCTCAGCGGCGCCCAGGACACCAGCACCCCCGACGCCATCGAGCTCATCACCGACATGCTCAACCGGCACCAGCGGCAGGCGGCGCGCCGCGGCCTGGAGCCCGCCCCCACCTGCTGACGGCGGCATTCCCTCCGTATCCGTACGAACCGAACGGCGCCGCCCGTCGTCGGACTCCATGAGATCGACGACAGTGGAGGGTGACGAGTTGAGCGGCGAGGAGACATCACCGACATGCTCAACCGGCACCAGCGGCAGGCGGCGCGCCGCGGCCTGGAGCCCGCCCCCACCTGCTGACGGCGGCATTCCCTCCGTATC
>NZ_SMKU01000240.1 GCF_004349215.1 Actinomadura rubrisoli
TCCCCACCGGCGGCACCGTAACCATCCACACCCAATCGCAGCACGACACGAGCGTGCTACAGGTCGAAAACACCGGCCACCCCGTCCCACCAGAACTCCTACCGACCCTCACCGAACCCTTCCAACGTGGAACACAACGCGTACGCACCGACGAGCACGCCGGGGTCGGCCTCGGACTGGCCATCGTGCACAGCATCGTCCAAGCGCACGACGGCACCCTCGACCTCACGCCCCGCCCCACAGGTGGCCTCCTCGTCACGATCCGACTCCCCGAGAGGCACGCGGCGGTATCCCAGCAGGCGGCGTCCCCGAACGGGGCCCGCTAGATCGCGACCGGAAACTCGGTGGCCGGCTCCGCGAGGGAGACTCCGCAGGTGACGTAGCCGCCGCCGCGCGAACCCGGGGGCTGAGCCGCTCGCCCCTGAGCCCGCCCCGGCGGTCGGCCAGGCCACGCCCTCGCAGGTGCGCACGTACCCCGGCCCCGTGCCGAGCTCAGCGACCATGGCCAGGGACCTGCGGGAACAGGCGGCCCACGGCCCGTCGACCCCGGCAATGGACTCCACCCAGCGGCAACGGTTCTGCGGGCGGCTCCGCCATCCACTCGGGCAGATCCGTCCAGACCCTCCGGTGCATGCGCGCCCGCCGCCGCGGTTCCAGGCGTTCACGGCCCAGGGCAGATGTGCGGACGTGACGCGGAGCTCATGCTGGAGGCTCGGCAGTGCGATGCCCACCGAAGAGCCGCCCCAGCACCCGCAGTACCCGGGGGCGTCGCGATCACCGGCGGCGGGACCGGCTCGCTGCCGGCATGCGCCCGGTTCCTGGACGCCGGGGATGCCGGGAATCGGGGTATCGCGGGCGTATCGAAAAGCGGATACGCCGCCGCAACAGTCATCCATCTTCACTAGAGGCGCGGACCACAGCGGTCCGTGCCGGGGGGGCATGCCGTCCCGGCTCCGGAAGGTGATCACCAGAGGGAGCGCGTATGAACGTTCGTCCGCCGCTGAGGAAGGCCGGTCTGGCCGCCGGTGCCGCGATGGTCATGCTGGCCCAGGCCGGGCCCGCCACCGCGCGGGCCGGGAACGTGCAGAAGGCGATGGAGGAGCTGGCCAGGGCCGACGGGGTCGTGGGGGCCGTCGGCGGGGCCTACGTCGACGGGAAGCCCATCGGGCTGGGCAGCGGGGGTTCCCGGCTCCTGGACGGCAAGGGCGGGGGGATACCCGCGAACGCCCGCTTCCGGATCGGGTCGCAGACCAAGCAGATGGTGGCCACCGTGGTGCTGCAACTGGTCAAGGAGGGCAGGCTGGGCGTGGACGACAAGCTCGGCGCCCTGCTGCCGGAAGTGGTCAAGGACGATCTGGTGACGCGCGCCGACCAGATCACGGTACGGCAGATGATCCGGCACACCTCCGGCATCCCCGACTGGTACGCCAAGCCGAACCCGGACGGGAGCGAGGGAGAAGACCCCTCGTTCGACGTGTTCGACTTCACGACCCACTACCGGCCGCTCGATCTGGTGAAGTGGAGCCGCGACCGGCCCCGGACGGGGGAACCGGGCGAGAAGTGGTCCTACTCCAACACCAACTACACCCTCCTCGGCATGATCATCGAGAGGGTGACCGGCCACGACCTGGCCGCCGAACTGCACGGGCGCCTGTTCGGCCCGCTCGGAATGACCAGGACCTACCTCCCCGTCAAGCCGCCGGAGGGCATCAAGGGACCGCACGGCCACGGCTACTACCCCGACGCCACCGGCACGCTGCGCGACGTGGACCGGTTCAACGCCAGCATCGCCGGCGCGGCCGGAGGGGTGGTCTCCACCGCCCACGACGTCAGCGCCTTCCAGCGGGCGTTCACCCAGGGCAAGCTGCTGCCCCCGGAACTCCAGCGAATCCTGACCGACCGGCCGCCCCATGACCTGCGCCCCCTGCGCAAGGGCCGCGGCTCGTGCGGTGACGATCTCTACATCGTGGGCGGGACCGCCCCCGGCTTCCTCGCCATGACCTTCTACTCGGCGGACGGCCGCCGCCAGCTCGCGGTATCGGCCACCCTGAGCGTCAAGGACATCAACGGACCGGCCCAAGCCATGGGCAAGGTCGTGGAGACCGTCTTCTGCCCCTCCTCATAACGGCCGCTCCGGGCCCCTCCGCCCCCGTCGCATGCTGAAGGCGAGGGCGTCCGGTCCAGGCCCATCGCGGTGGCCTCGTCCACGGGCATGAGGGCAGCGAACCCGCAGACCCGGCCGCGACCGGGCCACCGCAATAGGCCGCGCGATACTCGCTCTGGCGGTCACCGCGACGCTCCTGATCGCCCTGATCGCCTTCGAAGCCGCCCGTGCACGCCCGATGTGATCCAGGAGGCCGACCGCCAGGCCCTCGCGGCCGGGCGCCTCTGGGGCGGCCGCCGCCGCGCGTGTGGGGTTCGAGCGGGATCCGCGGGTGCTACATCAGCTGGTCGCGGCGGCGGGTCAGGTAGGCGGTCTCGGCGGTGTTGCCCGCCAGGTCGATGGCCTTGTCGTAGGCCGCGCGCGACTCATGACCGCGGCCCAGCCGGCGCAGCAGGTCGGCGCGGGTGGCGTGGTAGGCGTGATAGCCGGCCAACCCGTGCTCAAGAGCGTCGACGGCCGCCAGCGCCACCTGCGGGCCGTCGAGCTCGGCGAGGGCGATGGCCCGGTTGAGGGCGATGATCGGCGAGGGGTCCAGGCGGACGAGCCGGTCGTAGAGGGCGACGACCTGCGACCAGTCGGTGTCGCGGATGTCGCGGGCGCTGGTGTGCACGGCGTTGATCGCCGCGAGGATCTGGTAGCGCCCCGGAGCCTCCCCGGCGGCGGCAGCGGCCAGGCGCTCGCGCACCAGCCGGTGCCCCTCGGCGACCAGCGCCGCGTCCCAGACCCCGCGGTCCTGCTCGGCCAGGGTGACCAGCTCACCGCCGGCCGAGACCCGGGCGGCGCGGCGGGCCTCGATGAGCAGCATCAGCGCCAGCAGCCCGGCCGCCTCACCGTCGTCCGGCAGCAGGGCGCGGACCAGACGGGTCAGCCTGATCGCCTCGGCGGTCAGGCCGGGACGCACCGGATCGGTGCCGGGGCCGGTGGCCAGATAGCCCTCGTTGAACACCAGGAACAGCACGGCCAGGACGCCGCAGACGCGCGCCGGGAGATCCTCGGCGGACGGCACCCGATAGGGGATGCGAGCCGCCTTGATCTTGGCCTTCGCGCGGGTGATCCGCTGCCCCATGGCGCTCTCGGCCACCAGGAAGGCGCGGGCGATCTCGGGCACGGTCAGACCGCCGACCATCCGCAGCGTCAGCGCCACCCGGGACCGCATCGCCAGCGCCGGGTGACAGCAGGTGAAGACCAGCCGGAGCCGGTCGTCGTCGATGACGCCGACCGGCTCGGGCAGGTCGTCGCCGTACACCATCCGAGCCTCCTGGTGCCTGCCGCCGCGCTTGCTCTCGCGCCGGACCCGGTCGATGGCCCTGCGGTTGGCGGTGGTGGTCAGCCAGCCGCCGGGATTGGGCGGCACACCGTCGACCGGCCACCGCTCCACGGCGGCCGCGAACGCCTCACCGGCCGCCTCCTCGGCCACGTCCAGATCACCGAAACGCCTGGCCAGGGCGGCCACCACCCGCGCCCACTCCTCCTGCTGGGCCCGGGCGAGCGCCTCCCGGACGTCGACCCCGCTCACTCGCCCAGGAACGGCCGCACCTCGATCTTCCGATCGCAGACCTTCGACGCCTCGGCGGCCAGCTTGAGCGCCACGTCCAGATCGGGGGCCTCCCACACCCAGACACCGGCCAGGTACTCCTTGGACTCCACGAAGGGCCCGTCGCTGAACACCGCCTCCTCGCCCCGGTTGTCGACGACCGTGGCCGCGTCGGTGTCGGCGAGCCCGCCCGCGAAGACCCAGTGACCCGCGGCGATCAGCCGCTCGTTGAACGCGCTGATGGCAGGCTGCCTGTCCGTGCTGCCGGGATCGCCCTTGTCGTCGATCACCGAAACCAGATACCGCATCTGAAGATCATCTCCTGTGGTGGGGCCGGTCGGGGACATCAAGCCGTTGCGTACCGCGGGCGCCCGGCCGGCCGGTGGACCTGGATCGCCACGCCCTTGGAGCCGACCCGCGACTCGACCAGGTCGAGCGCGAGATCCGGGCCCGCGTCGGGGAACAGTCGCGCGCCCTGGCCGGCGACCACCGGGACGGTGATCAGAGTCATCTCGTCCACCAGATCATTGTCCAGCAGCCACCGGGT
This sequence comes from Actinomadura rubrisoli, assembly GCF_004349215.1. Taxonomy (GTDB): domain Bacteria; phylum Actinomycetota; class Actinomycetes; order Streptosporangiales; family Streptosporangiaceae; genus Spirillospora; species Spirillospora rubrisoli. The sequence continues at coordinate 4,246 of NZ_SMKU01000240.1, forward strand.
CAGGACGCCGCCGCCGTGCACCTGCAGCTCACCCCCCGGCGCGGCCTTCAGCTCCCGGACGGCCGCCGCGACGTCCCCGGACAGGACGGTCGTGCCCGACCACGCCGGATCGGTGAGCGTGCTCGACGCCACGTACTTGGGCAGTGTGTTCAACGCTTCCACCACGGACTCCCAGCCAGGGACGTCCTGGACCGAAAAGGTCCCCCACGACCCGGCGAACAGCTCGCAGGTCCGCCGCCGTTTCCCTGCATCACTCCATCGATGGTGACCTGAGTCACGGTCGCCGGCTTCATGATCGCGCTTCCTCTGCCTTCGGCGCCGCCCCCGGTGGACGGCCTCACCCCTGCCACGAACACCACCGCCCCGATCCGACACCGCCTCCCGGATTTCTTTGAAGAACTTCCCGGGACGCCGGTCGTCGGCGATCCGACAACACGCCGGCTTCGCGGCGACCGCGCTCCACCACCTCGAACGCGCCCAGCGCGGACAGGCCCTTGGACCAGATCGACCGCGAAGACTCTGACCCGCGGTGGCGGGAGACCCCATTCCTAGCCCGGCCGGACGTCCTTGACGAACACGATCCCGTCATGGCCGGCCACCTGGTCCGGGTCCAGCGGGGAGTAGCCGAACCAGGGCGACACGCGGGGAGCGGGCGGCGCCTCGCCGAGGACGGCGGCCAGCCGGCGGGCGTCCACGACGTACCGGTCCCCCGGCAGCGCGTACAGGAGCCCTTCGACGGTATCGGGGGGCGGGGCCTCCACACCGCGGTGGCCGATCGCGCCGAGGGCCGTGGCCAAGAAGGCGTACCCCTCGCCCAGCCGGGCGCTGACGATCGCGCCGGCGCCCCACCACTCCAGCGGCCGCCCGCCCATCCGCATCGTGCTCTTGCCCCGCTGGAGATGGCCGTTGTGGGCGTGGACCAGCGTCGGGCCCCGCTCGGCGAGGGCGAGCAGGTTCGCGGCCATCATCGAAGCCCGCAGGTCCAGCAGCCTGGCCATGCGGCCCGGCGAGGGGTCGGCCATCCAGAAGTGGTAGCGCAGCAGCCCGGTGGCGGTCCGGCCGTACAGGCGCGCCCGGTGCCAGCCGTCCCGCGACGCCGCGATCAGGTCCGGCGTCCGCGCGTCGAGCAGGGCCACCAGATCATCGGCCAGCAGCCGCAGCCGCCGGGCATCGGGCGTCCGCCCCACCGACCGGGACGGGTCCGTCATCGCGGCCGGATCGCTCCACCGGTCGTCAGCGCCGAGCAGGCGGTCGAGCGTTTCCGCGGTGCAGGGAAGCAGATCGGCATCCACCCGGTCGGCGAGGCAGGCGTGCAGCGCGGTGAGGGCCTGCCGGGGGCTCGCGGCGTCGGTGATCTCCAGTGGACCGTCGAAACCGGCGAAGCGCACATGCTCTGCAGCGGGCCGGCCGTCGTTGTGCGCGCGCATCCAGCGCACCAGCTCGCGGTTGGCCGCGGACACGTTGAACCACCCGTGGCTGAAGCCGCGCTCCATGACGTCGTCGAGGACGCCGCTGCCCGAGGTGACGTAGTCGTCCACGACCAGGCCCCTCATGCAGTCGCTCTCGATCGTGATCGTCCGGTAGCCCTCCTGCTCGACCAGTCGCCGGAAAAGATCGTTTCGCAGCCGGAGCAGAACGTCCTCGCCGTGGGCGGGCTCGCCCAGGCCCAGCAGCCGCGGCCGGGCCGGCAGCAACCCCATGACGGAAGCGGGGGCGACGGCATGCGCGGCGTCTTCGATAGCAGCGGTCACCCCCTCAACGGTATCGTTGAACCAACGGTGGAAACTTATCCGCGATATCGGCAGGGCAGTGGGGCGAAACCCTCAAGACGGCGGACGGCTCAGGCCGGTCGACCTGGCACGCGGGCACGGCCTGTCCACGCAGGCGATCAGGAACTACGAGGCGGCCGGCATCCTTCCGGCCGCCGGGCGCACTCCGCACGGCTACCGCACCTACACGCCTCGGCACGCGCAAGCCCTGCGCGCGTTCCTCGCCCTGGTGCCCGGACACGGCCACCGGACGGCCACGTCGATCATGCAGGCGATCAACCGGGGCGCGACCGGCGACGCGCTCCGGCTCATCGACGAAAGCCATGTCCAGCTGCTCGACGACCGCCGCACCCTCCCGCGTCTACCGCGCGGCCGACGTGCGCGACGCCCTGCTCGTCCACCAGCTCAGACGGGGCGGCTACCGGCTGGAGCAGATCGCCCCGCTGATCGCCCAGGTCCGCTCCGCCGGAGGAGTCGCGCCGCTTGAGTCGACGCTGCGCGACTGGCACGCCCGCCTCTGGGCCAGGAGCCGCGCCATGCTCACCGGCGCCGCCGCCCTGGACGCCTACCTCGGCCGCCCGCACCAACCACACGGACCGGGCGACCACACCACCGACCCGAACCGGCCACCCGGCACCTCCCACTGACCACCGCCTCACAGGCCCCTCCGACACCCCTCTGAGGCGTCTCGGGCCCGCCGCCGACCAAGCAGTGGACGCAAGCTCGGGCGCCGTGGTCGACACCGCGCTCCCCCTCCAAAGGGGCGACGTCACCCATCGGCGACAAGCGCGGCCAGGTGGTGCAGCGAGTCGGTGAGATGCCCAGGGCCGAACGGCGGGAACCGCAGGTACTCCCGGCCGGACCGCGGCACCGCCGACCAGTCGTAGGTGAGCATGACCTCGGTCTCGGACGGACCGACCGGCACAAGGTCGTAACGCCAGATCCAGCCGCCCCCTGTCGCACCGGCGCGGCGCCGTGACGGGCGTGCATGAGGTGCGGCGATGGGCTCAAGCCTCGACGGCCGCATGGCCGACTTTCAGGTCGGCCAGTTCGCGCAAGCAGGGCTCACGGGGAACGGGGTCCTACTCCCGAAGCTGTCCCCAGCCGCCAGGTAGCGGGTCATGGTCAAGCGCGCTGCGGCCGTTTCCGAGCGGGTCGGCCGTGCGGGTGGGGTTTCTCGTTCTCTGATCCGGCGCACCCTCGTGGCGAGGGCCCGTAGCGAGGAGCTCTCGGCATGGCGTGGACGGGCGCGGACGCTACCGCCTCGCGTCGCGGGCCAGGGATGACGATCGGGGCGTTCGCCCGCCGGGTTGGGGTTGCGGCGCGCACCGTGGACAACCGGGCCGCTCATCCGCAGGTGGTGCCCCTACGTGGGTTGGTGTTGCCTGTGAGGACGAGCAGGGTCGTGGCCATGAGGGCGGCGACGGCGGCGCCGACGATCATGACTGTGGACGGGGATGTGGCGTCCACGATGACCCCGCCGCAGAGGGCGCCGATGGCGAATGTTGCTTGGAACGACGAGGTGAACAGGACGGTGGCGGCCTCTTGTGCTTGCGGGGCCGACCTTGAGAACCAGGATTGCGAGCTGGCCGGAATCGCCCCGTAGGCGAGTCCCCACACGATGAGCAGCCCGAGTGCGCCGATCGTTGATGTTCCGATGATGGGCAGCAGCAGGGTCGCGGCCGCGAGCATCGCGGCCGCGGTGATGAACGTTGCGGGCAGGCTCAGCGGGATCGTCCTGCCCGCGATGAAGTTGCCGGCGATGCCCGCGGCGCCGTAGGTGAGCAGGAACGCGCTGACCAGCCCGGGGTCCAGATGGGTGGCCTGCTCCAGGAACGGGGTCACGTATGTGTAGGTCCCGAAGTGGGCGATCACGATCAGAGAGGTCGCGATCAGCGCGATCCGGATGTTGGTGTTGCGGAGCAGCACGCGCAGCACGCGCAGGTAGGTGACCTGCTGGGCGGGCAGCCTGGGCAGCGTCGCGAGCAGGGCGGCCAGCACACCCAGGGTGAGGACGCCCATGACGATGAAGGGTGCCCGCCATCCGGCCAGGTCTCCGATTAGGGTGCCGGCTGGGACACCGAGCACGGAGCCCATCGGGACGGCGGCGAAGATGACGGCGGTCGCCGTGCTGACCTGTCCTGGCTTGACCAGGCGTCCGGCCAGGCCAGCTCCGATGGACCAGAAACCGCCGATGGTGATCCCGACCAGAACACGGGCGATCAGCATGACCGAGTAGGTGGGCGCGAGGGCGGAAAGGAAGTCGGCCAGCGCCAGCAGCACCATGAGAGCGGCCAGCATCAACCGGCGGTCCAGCCACCGGGTGGCGACGGTCACCGCGGGCGCGGCGATCGCGGCGACGATGCCGGGCACGGTCATCATCCAGCCCGCCGTGCCCTCGGAGATGTTGAACCCCGAGGCGATGGGGTTGAGCAGGCCGATCGGCAGGATCTCGGTGGTGACGATCGAGAAGATGCCCATCATCACCGAGATGACAGCCAGCCAGTTCGTCAGTGGAGCGCGTTCGGCTGGTGGGTCGGCGGCTGCAGGCAGGGCTGTTGTGGTCGACAAGGCGGATCCCCCCGAGTGGTCGTTCGAGCGTTAGCTGTCGTGGATGCGGCGTCTGTAGCCGCGGGTCTTGGTCCGGTTGCCGCACAGTTGGGGTGAGCACCACCGGCCCCGGCCGGGCTTGGACTGGTCGTAGAAGACCCATTGGCAGTCGGGGGCCGGGCAGGTTTTGAGCCGAGGCCAGGTGCCGTTGGCGGTGATGGTGACCGCCGTCGCGGCGATCTGGGCGAGCGCGATCGTGGCCGGGTCGGCGTCGAGCACCAGCCCCGCGCCATCACGCGCGACCTGGACATCGAAGTCGAAGCCGAGCCGGGCGGCCTCCGGGACGTCATGGTGTGCCGGGTCGAGTGCGGCGCGTAGCGCCTGCCGGAGATCACGGGCCCGGCGCAGGTGCGCATCGTCCGCGTGCCTGCCGACAGCGAGCAGCCCGTGGTCGCGCAGCCAGCGCTCCAGCTCTTCGGCTGTGGCGAGGCGGTCGCGTGGCCGGAGCTGCGTTCCGTGGGCCGTGAAGGCCCGGCGGTCGTCGGTGTTGACGAACTGGAAGATCAGCGCCACATCGGGCGGTAGATCTGTGAGCTCTTCCGGTATGGCGGGCGGGATCACGGCTACCTCCTCTGTGCGACACTTGCTAATTAGTTTACTAGTGTCGACGTCGAAGGGCGAATCCAGAGGGGCGTCGCCCGCTCGCCGGTCCCGGGCGGATACCCCCGATCGAGGGCGAGCGCCGCGATGATCCGGAGGTCTTGATGGCGCTTCGGGGTCTTCGCTGAGGTGTTGGCATTAGACGGTTTCCCGACAGGTGGTCCAAGGGCATCCGGAAACCGGACGGCAGGGGATGAAATGCCACATCGGGCGGCCTGGTCCGGGCGCTGATTGACGACAGTATTTTCCGACAGGCAGAACGGGGCTTCGTCCTTCCCGAGGAGCGCCGGTGCGGATCGTCTACTCCCGCGTCTCCACCGCGACCCAGTCCCTGCTGCGGCAGCGGCACATCCTCACCGAGGCTGGGCTGCTGGTCCGAACCGAGGTGTGGCCGAGGGGCACCACCCGGCATCCGGGGTGCTGCTGTTCGAGGACCCGGCGACGACCTCCAAGACGCGGCGCTCGCACGTGCACGGGGTGAGCCGGGCCGCCGTCCGGACCGCGTTGGCCGGTCTGCTGCCCGACCAGAGCGTCCCGTCCCCTCGATCAGCCTGACCGAAGGGGCGGAAAAAGGATCAGGCTGCGAGGCCGAGGTCGAGGCGGCGGTCCAGGTCGATGTCGATGGTGCCGTAGAGGTTGGCGTTGGACCAGAACAGCGGCGACAGGCCGCGCTTGTCGACGTCCGTCAGGTGCTGCTGCCAGGCGGGCTCTTTGAGGACGGACCGGACGAGCAGGGTGTTGATGAACACCAGCGCGGACTGGAGCAGGTGCAGGCTGAGCATGGACGCCTCCTGGTGCTCGTTGTCGCTGCCGCCGATGGCGCCGGCGCTGCCGTAGAACAGGTCGGTGTTGGCCGAGTTCCAGTTCTCCACGACCTGCAGGCCCTCGTGGATCTCCCGGCGCAGCTCCTGCGAGGCGACGTACTCGGCGGCGAACACGCTCTTGACCGCTTTGCCGAGTTCCTCGATGGCCTTGTGGGTGGGGTGTTTGGGGCCGCCGCGGGTGAAGCGGCGCAGCACCTGCTCGGCCTCCGCGGTGCCCAGCCGCAGGGCGGTGGCGTACTTGACCATCTGGTCGTACTGGGAGTAGACGCACACCGATTTGCGGTCGACGTGCCAGTAGATCATGACGCCGTGGCCGCCGTACCGGGCGTGGTCCTCGATCATCAGGTTCGACGACCATGACCCGGACTTCTTCGAATCCGATGCGCACGCGGTGCCGTTGCCCCACCACAGCGGGTCCCGCATCGCCAAGGTGGCGACCGCGTTGCGCAGGTTGTCGCGGTTGACGAACAGGTGCCGGGTGGCCCGCAACGCGGCCTCGGTCTGGCCGTGGCGACCGCCGCCGGCGACCCGTTTGACCCCCACGTTCGTGCCCAGCGCGTACAAGACCAGCAGCAGCCGTTTGCGGAATGTCTCAGCGCGACCTGCGCGACGGGGTCACCCTCGCCCCGGCCGGAAAAGCCGCGGGCACGGCACAACCGGCCGGTCTCACCTGGCGACCGCTGCGGGGCGCGCCCAGTCTGACGTTCCACCTGGTCCTCCCACGCGAGCAGTCGCCACTACACCGCCGCATCCGTGCCGCCGCCAAAACCCTGGCGCACGAGCTGCACTGGCTGCCGGACTGACGCGCAAGAGGTCAAGCGAGACGGACGCCTGCGGTGGCGAGGCCGAAGACCTTGCGCCTGCGGACTTCGCGGTGATGACGACGCCAGCGGATCGGCGTCCGATGATGGCCCCCGGTCCGGTCCGAGTCGTACACCGCGGCGACGTCCTCGCCCAGCCCGAGATCTCGGCGGATACCGCGCCTTTGCCGATGCCGATCACCCTCACGACCAGCCGTCAGACCGTGATTCCTTTCTGGCGTATTCCGGCTGCCCCTCAACTCCAGGTGACCGTCGTGCTTCTCGGTGGCCGTCAGCCAGCCGATGGCGCGCGGCGGGTCGAGCACCGCGACCTTGTTGGCCACCCGGTAGTCGCCGTCCGGATGGCTGGCGTGGTGCATGGCCATCCGGAGGATCTGCCCCACCTCGGTCAGCGGCGCCCGGTCGACGGACTGCCGAACCCAGCCGGTGCCATCGATCGCGGAATGGGTCGTCGGGTCCGCCGGCACCGCGAACACCCTCGCGGCGGGCACGCCGAATGTCAGGGCGGCGCTCACGTTCTCCTGGTCCACGGCGGCGGCGGTCAGGGCACCGATGATCAGCGGCTTCGTCGGGGCGGCGGTGGTGGCGGGGACGGACATCGTGAGCCTCCCGTGCGCGGCGGCCGGCCCTTGCCGGTCTCTCACCATGGCTACGAACGGGCCCGGCGCCATTCGGCACCACCGCGGAAAATATCTGGAAGATGTACGCGCCCCGACCGCGTAGGCGGGACCTACCCGTCACGGGTGGTCCGACGGCATCGGGCGCCGGACGGCAGGGGGTGAGGTCAGTGCGAATGGGCCTTTTCGTGAGCCTCTTCGAGGGAGGAACCCGCCAGGATCGCCGCGACCCCGCTCGCGAAGGTGGAGCACTCGCGGATGTCCTGGTGCCGGCAGGCCAGGCCATGGGCGATGGCGGTGCGCGCCACCTGGGCCTGGGCGATCCGCTGGTCCAGCTCGGCGAGCTTGCGCTGGTACAGCTCCCGCCAGCCGTCGCCGGACGGCGGACGGGACGCCAGGAACGCCTTGACCTCCCGCAGCGTGAAACCGACGCCTCGCAGCAGCAGGACCACACCGACCAGCTCGACCGCCGAAGGCGGATAACGCCGCTGGCCGCAGACCCGGGCCGGCGCCGGGAGCAGGCCGAGCTCCTCCCAGTAGCGCAGGGCGGAGGCGGCGACACCCGTGCGGCCCGCCAGCTCACCGATCGTCAACTGCTCACCCATTTGACTTCAAGCGTACTTGAAGCCCCACGATCCCCGACATGGACGAGAACCGGACGACAGGCCGCACCAGCGACGACACCGACGCGCTCATCACCCTGCTCGACCTCGCCGACACCCTGCCCGGGGCGGGCGAGCTGCGCGCGCGGTCCTACGAACTGCTCGCCATCGCGCCGGACGCGGCGGTGGTCGACGTCGGATGCGGACCCGGCCGCGCGGCCGCGGAGATGGCCGAGCGGGGCGCACGGGCGGTCGGCATCGACCCCGACGAACGGATGATCGCCGTGGCCGGCGGCCGCTGGCCCGCGGCGGACTTCCGCGTGGCGAGCGCCTACCGGCTGCCCTTCACCGACGGCGCACTGCACGGCTACCGGGCCGAGAAGGTGTACCACGTCCTGGACGACCCCGCCCGCGCGATCGGCGAGGCGCGGCGCGTGCTGGCCCCCGGCGGGCGCATCGTGCTGATCGGGCAGGACTGGGACACCTTCGTCATCGACGCCGACGACGCCGCGCTCACCCGCACCATCGTGCACGCGCGCGCCGACCTGGTCCCCGCCCCCCGCGTCGTCCGCCGCTGCCGCAACCTCCTGCTGGACGCGGGCTTCGCCGACATCACCGTCGAGGCCCGCACCATGATCTTCACCGACGCGGCGATGGTGCCCGTCCTGGCCGACCTCGCCGAAGGAGCGCGCGCGGCCGGGACGATCAGCGACGCGCAGGCCGGAGCCTGGGTCGCCGAGCAACGCGAACGCGGTCGGTGCGGGCGGCTGTTCCTCGCCCTCCCGCTGTTCGTCACCGCGGCCACCCGCCGCTGACCCCCGGCCCGGGCGCGTCAGATCGGGACCTCGATGTAGCCGGACGCGCCCCGACAGGTCACCGCGCGTCCGGCCGTGGCCTCCGCGACCCAGGACTCGAAGCCGCCCAGGTCCGGCACCGCGACCGTCACGTCCGCCTCCACCCCCGCGCCGTACCGGACGTCGGCGGGCCGCAGGCCCCGCCCGTGCAGATCCCCCAGGAAACGTCCCGCCACCGCGTGCTCCACACCCACCGTGACCGTCACCACCGGCCGCAGCTCCACCACCCCGACCGCGTCGACCGTCTCGGCCACCGCCCGCCCGTAGGCGCGCACCAGGCCGCCCGCGCCCAGCCTCACCCCGCCGAAATAGCGGGTCACCACCGCGACCGTCCCGGTCAGCCCGCGCCGGACCAGCACCTCCAGCATCGGGATCCCCGCCGTCCCCGCGGGCTCGCCGTCATCGCTGCTCTTGGTGATCTCACCGCGCTCGCCCACCACGTAGGCGGTGCAGTTGTGGGTCGCCTCCCGGTGCGCCCGCCGGTGCCGGGCCAAAAAGTCCACCGCCTCGGCCTCCTCGCCGGCGCGGGCGAGCGTGCAGACGAAGCGGGACTTGCGGATCTCCAGCTCGCGGGAGCCCGCGCCCTTGATCATGCGCATGGTCGTCCCGAGTCTAGAGCGGTCAGTCCTGCGGGAACGGCCAGGCGTTCGGACGGCACCCGTACAGCGACTTGGTCTGCTGCACCATCACCGGCGCCGGCCGCCCCGCCCCCGGGCACTGCCGGTGGCCGTGCCCCAGCGCGTGCCCGACCTCGTGGTTGATGACGTACTCGCGGTAGGTCGCCAGGTCGCGCCCGTAGGTGCGGGCGCCCTCGCCGTAGCGCCGCGCGTTGATCACCGAGCGGTTCCCGCTGCGGCACGACAGCTCCCCGCCCGTCACCAGCGGCGCGCACATCCGGTCGGTCAGCGCCGGGCTCGACAGCGACACCCGGAACCGCACCGCGCCACCGGCCACCCGCATGAACCGCATCGTGCCCCCGTGCCCCCAACTGCGCGGGTCGTTGAGCACCCGGTGCACCTCGGCCGCGAAGTCCGCCCCCGTGATCGGCAGCCCCCGCTCCACCTCCACCATGTACCGGACGACGGTGCCGCGCGATCCCCGGGGCGGCGCGGCGGTCCCCCGCACCGGCGCGTACCGGCCGCCCGCCGACGCCGGGATCCGCACCCGCGCCGGCTGCCGCCGCCCGTTCACCACCGCGCCGAGCGGAGCCGCGCGTCCCCTCTGGCCGCCGCGGACGGCGTTCGGCGCCGCCGCCACCGGTGCGGACGGCCGCGCGGCCGGCGGCCCGCCGCCGTCACCGCCCATGACCAGCACCGCGGCGGCCCCGCCCGCCGCGACCACGGCGACGGCGCCCGTGGCCGCCGCCACCCGGATCGTCCGGCCCCCGCGACGGCGGCGGCGCCCGGCCCGTCCCCCTCGGCGGGGCGCGGCTGAGGGATCGTTGAGCTTCTGCACGGTGCTCCGGTCGGCCTCGGGCACCGGAGCCCGCACCGGGGGGCGCCGCCGCGGAGGCCCGCCGGTGGCCGGCGCCGCCCGCGCCCACAACCCGGCGGCAC
>NZ_SMKU01000241.1 GCF_004349215.1 Actinomadura rubrisoli
GCGGCTGCTGCTCCTGACCCCGCCTCCCGCGCCAGGTGCGCAGGCTCCCCACGCGACCGCAGCCCGTGAATCGGCGACGGTCGCGGGAGGCTGACGGGAGCACGCTCGGCCAATCTTCGCTCGGCCAATCTTCGCTCGGTCAGTGTTCGATCTGGGAGACGTCTCGGGCGGCGCCGGTGGAGGCGGAGGTGGCCATCGCGGCGTAGGCGCGGAGGGCGGCGCTGACGGGGCGGTGGCGGTCGCGGGGGCGGTAGCCGCCGAGGTCGGCCAGCAGCTTCTCGCGGCGGATGTCCAGCTCGTCGGACGGGACGTCCAGCTCCAGGACGCGGTTCGGGATGTCGATCACGACGCGGTCGCCGTCCTCGACCAGGGCGATGACGCCGCCGCCCGCGGCCTCGGGGGAGGCGTGGCCGATGGACAGGCCGCTGGTGCCGCCGGAGAAGCGGCCGTCGGTGACCAGCGCGCACGCCTTGCCGAGGCCGCGGCCCTTGAGGAAGCTCGTCGGGTAGAGCATCTCCTGCATGCCGGGGCCGCCCTTGGGGCCCTCGTAGCGGATCACGACGACGTCGCCGGCCGCGACCTTGCCGCCGAGGATGCCCTCGACGGCCTCGTCCTGGCTCTCGAAGACGACGGCGGGGCCGGAGAAGGTCCACAGCTCCTCGTCCACGCCGGCGGTCTTGACGATCGCGCCGTCGGGGGCGATGTTGCCGCGCAGGACGGCGAGGCCGCCGTCGGCGGTGTAGGCGTGCTCGGCGTCGCGGATGCAGCCCTCGGCGCGGTCGAGGTCGAGCTCCTCCCAGCGGGCGCTCTGGCTGAACGCGGAGGTGCTGCGGACGCCGCCGGGCGCGGCGTGGAACAGCTCGACGGCCTCGGGCAGGACGCTCGGGGAGCCGACGTCCCACTTGGCGACCAGCTCGTCCATGGACGCGGAGTGGATCGAGTGGGCGGAGCGGTGCAGCAGCCCGGCGCGGTTGAGCTCGCCGAGCAGGGCGGGGATGCCGCCGGCGCGGTGGCAGTCCTCGACGTGGTACTTGCCGGTGGCCGGCGCCAGCTTGCAGATGCAGGGGACGCGGCGGGACACCTCGTCGATCTCGGTGAGGCCGAAGTCGACGCCGGCCTCGTGGGCGGCGGCCAGCAGGTGCAGGATCGTGTTGGTGGAGCCGCCCATGGCCACGTCGAGGGTCATGGCGTTCGCGAACGCCTCGCGGGTGGCGATGCTCAGGGGGAGGACGGAGGCGTCGTCGCCGTCGTAGTAGCGGTGGGCGATGTCGACCACGGTGCGGCCCGCGTCCTCGTAGAGGCGGCGGCGGGCGGTGTGGGTGGCGAGGACGGTGCCGTTGCCGGGCAGGGCCAGGCCGAGAGCCTCGGTGAGGCAGTTCATGGAGTTGGCGGTGAACATGCCCGAGCAGGAGCCGCAGGTCGGGCAGGCGCTCTCCTCCAGTTCCAGCAGCTTGTCCTCGGCGATCGAGCCGTCCGCGGACGCGATGATCGGGTCGATCAGGTCGAGCTTGTTGCCGCCCATGACGCCCTCGACCGGCTTGCCGGCCTCCATCGGGCCGCCGGACACGAAGACGGTGGGGATGTTGAGCCGCAGCGCGGCCAGCAGCATCCCCGGCGTGATCTTGTCGCAGTTGGAGACGCAGACGAGGGCGTCGGCGCAGTGCGCGTTCACCATGTACTCGATGGCGTCGGCGATCACCTCGCGGGACGGCAGCGAGTACAGCATCCCGTCGTGGCCCATGGCGATGCCGTCGTCGACCGCGATCGTGTTGAACTCGCGGGGGACGCCGCCGGCCTCGTGGACGGCGCCCGCGACGACCTTGCCGACCTCGTCCAGGTGGACGTGGCCGGGCACGAACTGGGTGTAGCTGTTGGCCACGGCGACGATGGGCTTGCCGAAGTCCTCGCGCGCGACGCCGCTGGCACGCATGAGCGCGCGGGCGCCCGCCATGTTCCTGCCGTGGGTGACCGTGCGTGACCTGAGCGGGGGCATCCTGTGACCTCTCCAACCTGTGACGTGCCGTGGCACCGCGTTGCGAACGTGGGTCGCAGCGGCGGATCGCGGCGCTGCCGCCGGCCCAGCGGAGATCGCGCGGGAGCCGGCCCGTGTCACCCGATGCTACCAACTGCCATCGACGTGCCGTCCGGTCGCTCTCACGGACGCGTCACGGAGATCTTTCCCGGGCGGCGGAAAAGCCGGGGCGCGGCCCGGCGGGAAGATCTCGGGGAGGCGGAAGCGGCACCTCGGCCGCGAGGCGGGCGAGGTGCCCCTCCGGTACCGGCCGTCGGGGACGGGGCCGGTCGTTCGGGGCTCGTCGTCGAGCCGTGCCGGGGCGACCCGGGGGCCGCCCGGGCACTCAGTCGGGGTACTTCGGCGGCAGGACCTTCTCGGCCGCCTGGAAGATCCCCTGGACGTCGGTGTCGGTCAGGATCTTCGGACGGCGGCGCAGGTACGCGCGCGCCCGGTTGCCCGCGTAGACGTCCACGTCCCGGACCCTCATGACCTTCCAGGGGATGGACGGCCCGTAGATGGCCACGGACGGCTGGACCGGCACCTCGAAGCCGACCTGCTCGCCGATGATCCGGCTGGCCTGCTCGGCCTCCCAGCGCGCCTCGTCCAGCCGGTCCTTGCGGTTGAAGGGGCCGTGGAACAGCTTCAGGTGGGACTGGGTGCGCACCGGCAGGCGCTTGTCCCACTTCTCGGAGTCGATCGCGTACACGCCGCTCGGCCCGATCACCAGGTGGTCGATCTGGCCGTCGCTGACGCCGTCCTCGTCGCGGGGCACGGCCCGCGCGTGGAGCACGAGGAACCCGTTGCGCTGAAGTGACCTCAGCTGCTTCTCGGTGCGCCGTTCGGCGGCCGAGGTCTTCTGCCAGGCCGACACGGTGGAGTTCCGGCGGGACCTGCGGACGGTGTCGACGATGACCGCCAGGATCGCCGCGGTGATCCCGAGCCGGACCCCGAAGACGAGGGAACCGACGGCGCCGATCACGACCGCCGTGCCGATCCGCCACATCCACCGGCGGACCTGGGGATCGCTGAGCATCGCCCGGTACGACCGCTCCTCCGACGCCTCCTTCACCGGGGTCTCGTGCCGGTGCTCACGCGACTCCTCCGACTCGCCCTGAGGCGGCCGGCCTCGGGTTTCCTGCCTGTTGCCCCGCTCCATGATCGCCATGAGTGACGCTCCGTATTCCTTTCACATCGGGGGCATGATCCTCCGTGCGCAGAGTAATCATTCCTACGGTTGGCGACTAGTCATGCCGGGTTAATACTTTTGTCGCCGGACGCGCGCGATTCACGGCCCCGGCCGAGGGGTAGGGCTGTATTCATCCCCTCTTGCTGCACGGTGTCGCCCTTGCCATCTTTGATGCTCGCGCACCCGGCGTCTACCGTTCGGCGTTGTGACACATACCCATGACCTCAGCGCCATACGGATGGCCGCGGCGATCCGTGCCCGCGCGCTGTCCCCGGTCGAGCTGGCCGACCACTACCTCGACCGCGTCGAACGCCTGGACCCGCAGGTGGGGGCCTACGTGACGGTCACCGCCGAGCAGGCCCGCGAGCAGGCGAAACAGGCCGAGCGGGACGTGCTGGACGCGGCGGACCCGGCCGCGCTGCCGCCGCTGCACGGCGTCCCGGTGCCGATCAAGGACCTGAACATGGTGAACGGCGTCCGGATGACTTTCGGTTCGGATGTTTTTGCCGATTTGACCGGTTTCGCGGACGACAACGTCGTGTGCCTACTGAGGCAAGCGGGGTCTGTCCTTCTCGGTAAGACCGCGACCCCCGAATTCGGACTGCCCTGTTATACCGAAAGCGCCGTCGCCCCGCCCGCGCGGACGCCCTGGGACCTCGCCCGGTCGGCCGGCGGGTCGAGCGGCGGCGCCGCCGCGGCGGTGGCGGCCGGGCTGGCGCCGGTCGCGCAGGGCAGCGACGGCGGCGGCTCCATCCGGATCCCGAGCAGCGCCTGCGGCCTCTTCGGGATCAAGCCCACCCGCGGCCGGATCTCGCAGGGGCCGGTCATCCCCGACCTGTTCGGGCTGTCGACGAACGGCCCGATCGCCCGGACGGTCCGGGACGCGGCCCTGCTGCTGGACGTGATGGCGGGCCCGATGCCCGGCGACCTCTACGCGGCGCCGCCCGTCGAGGGAACGTTCCTGTCCCACGCCGACCGTCCGCCGGGGCGGCTGAGGATCGCGCGGAGCCGCCGCCCGGCCGTCCCGGACGCCGAGGTACACCCCGACTGCGTCGCGGCCTACGAGGAGGCGTCCGCGCTGCTGGAGGAGCTGGGCCACGAGGTCGTGGAGCTGCCGCCGGTGTTCGGGCCGGAGCTCGTCCCGCACTTCGAGCTGCTGTGGGGCGTCATGGCGACGCTCACCCCCGTCCCGGACGAGCGGGAGCACCTCCTGCAGCCGCTGACCCGATGGCTCCGGGAGCGCGGCAAGGCCACGACGGCGCCGCAGCTGTTCCGGGCGCACGCGGCGTTGCAGGGCGCATTGCGCGCGGCGTTCCCGGTGATGAACGAGTTCGACGCGATCCTGCATCCCACGCTCGCCCAGCCGCCCGCGCCCGTCGGGTACTTCCACGACCAGGAGCCCGCGGAGAACTTCCGGCGCCAGAAGCACTTCACGCCGTTCTGCGCCGCCTACAACATCTCCGGCCAGCCCGCCGTGAATGTGCCTTTGTCTTGGAACGCCGAGGGGTTGCCGATCGGGGTCATGCTCGCGGGACGGCTCGGCGGGGAGGGGACGCTGATCTCTCTGGCGGCGCAGCTGGAGGAGGCCCGTCCCTGGATCGGCCGTAAGCCGCCCATCTGGGACGCCTGACCTTTTGGCCCCGCTTCCGAGGGGCATGGGTGCAGCGTGGCTGACGACGAACTCATCGTGCTGGCGGAGCGCCACCACGTCGCGACGCGGTATACCGACTGGCGGGGACGGGAGGTGGCGGTCTCGCCCGGCACCCTGGTCGCGGTGCTGGAAGCGCTCGGCGTGGACGCCTCGTCGTCCGGCGCCGTCCGGAGGGAGCTGGAGCGCACCCCGGGCTCGCCTGGCGAGTCCCTGCTGCCCCCGGTCGTGACGCTGAGGCGAGGCGCGGACGCCGGGTTTATGCGGGCCCGTCCGGACGGGCCGCTGGAACTCTCCGTCGAGGTGGAGCCCGGGGAGGTGATCCCGGTTCGCGGCGTCGCCGCCCAGATGACGCGGGACGTCCCGCTGGGCTGGCACCGCCTGCACGCCCGCCAGGGCGACCGGCACGAGGTCGCGCCGCTGCTGGTCGCCCCGCAGGCGCTGAGGCGCCCGCCAAGGATGTGGGGGTTCACCGCGCAGCTGTACTCGGTGCGCTCCGGCACGTCCTGGGGCATGGGCGATCTGCGTGACCTGGCGGACCTCGCCGCCTGGAGCGGCCGGGAGCTCGGCGCCGGGTTCACGCTGGTCAACCCGCTGCACGCGACGGAGCCCGTCCCGCCGATCGGCCCGTCACCGTACTCGCCGACGAGCCGCCGCTTCGCCGCGCCGATCTACCTGCGGGTGGAGGACCTGCCGGAGTTCGCGGCGCTGCCCCCGGACGACCGCGAGCGGCTCTCCGCCCTCGCGGCGCCGCTGCGCTCCGGCGGCCCGATCGACCGCGACGCGGTGTGGACGGCCAAGCTCGCCGCGCTGGAGCTGATGTACCGCCTCCCACGCGACGCCGGGGCCCGGCGCCGGTACGAGGAGTTCCGCGGACGCGAGGGGAGGGCGCTCACCGCGTTCGCCACCTGGTGCGCGCTCGGCGAGGAGCACGGTGCCGACTGGCGGCGCTGGCCCGCCGAGCTCCAGGACGCCGGCGGACGGGCCGTCGCGGACGCCGCCGAACGGCTCGCCGATCGCGTCGACTTCCACACCTGGCTCCAGTGGCGCCTCGACGGGCAGCTCGGGGACGCGCAGCGCGCCGCCCGGGACGTCGGGATGCCGGTCGGCATCGTCCATGACCTGGCGGTCGGGGTGGCGCACGGCAGCGCCGACTCCTGGATCTACCGGGACCTGATGGCGCCCGGGATGAGCGTCGGGGCGCCGCCGGACGAGTTCAACCAGCGGGGCCAGGACTGGGGGCAGCCGCCGTGGCATCCCGGCCGCCTCGCGGGCGCCGCCTACGTCCCGTACCGGGAGATGCTGGCCGCCGCGTTCCGGCACGGGGGCGGGCTGCGGCTGGACCATGCCATGCAGGTGTCCCGGCTGTGGTGGGTGCCCGAGGGCGGCTCCCCGGCCGACGGCACCTACGTCCGCTACGACCGCGACGCGCTCCTGTGCTGCCTGACGTGGGAGGCGGAGCGGGCGGGCGCGGTGGTCGTCGGCGAGGACCTCGGCACCGTGGAGCCCGACGTGCGCGACGACCTGGCCGCCCGGGGCGTCCTCGGGACGTCGCTGCTGTGGTTCGAACGCGACCGGGCGGGCCGCCCGAAGCCGCCAGGGCGGTGGCGGGAGCTGTCGCTGGCCACGGTCGGCACGCACGACATGCCGCCGATCACCGGGTTCCTGCACGGCGACCACATCGCGCTGCGCGACCGGCTCGGCCTGCTGACCCGTCCCCTGGCCGAGGAGGCGGACGACCATCGGCGCCGGCTCACCGGCTGGCTGGCGCTGCTGAGCGGGGAGGGGCTGCTCGCCGCCGCTCCGGCCGAGGTCGCGCGGGCTCTGGCGGACGGCTCGGACGCCTACGACGAGCAGGTCGTGGCCGCGCTGCACGCCTTCCTCGGCCGGACGCCCGCCCGCCTGATCGGCATCTCGCTGGCGGACGCCGTGGGGGAGCGCCGCACCCAGAACCAGCCGGGCACCACCGACGAGTACCCGAACTGGCGCGTCCCGCTGGCCGACGCCGCCGGACGGCTCGTCCTGCTGGAGGACCTTCCGGCGAGCCCACGGCTTCAGGCGACCTTGAAGAACCTCCCGGCCACCTGAGGACGGCTCACGCCGCGATGGATCGCGGGGAACGGCTCACGTGAGGGTCGCGGTGATGCGGGTGGTCACGTCGCGCAGGAGCGTGTCCGGGACGATCGGGACGGTCGCTATCGCCGAGAACAGGGCGGGTAGGCCGGGCAGTGGATAGGGGTCGCCGTCCGTCCCGTCCAGGGCCTTGCGGCCGAGAGGCTGATGCACCAAGGATTTCCGCGCGCGCGTCCAGGCCGTCTGGACCTCCTCCGGGGAGGGCACTCCGAAACCGTGCCCGACCGGTGCCGCGTGCCGGAGCTTGACCAGGGCGCTGTCGGTGAACTCCGCCGCGAGCTTGCACCGCTCGGTGAGGCCGGCGCGGAGGGTGTCGTCCAGGCGCGTCATGACCGTGCACGGCGTCCGGCAGCGGGCCGCGCAGCTGCCGAGCGCGGAGGCGACCTGGCTGTGCTGGCGGTCGAGGTAGGCGCGCCACCCGGGCGGCGGCTCCCTGGAGACGCGCAGGGTCCGCTCGCAGGCGGAACGTTCCGGCCGGGTGTGGTCGCAGGCGCGCGGCGCGCCCTGTTCGACGGGGACGCCGAAGCGGCTGCCCTCGCCGCCCACCGACGCGCCGATCAGCGCCGGATCGCCCGCGTGCCCGAGGACGGGCTCCCACGCCAGCATCGCCAGGTACTCGCCCGCGATGTGCACCGTCGCGACCAGCCCGGCCATGTCGCGCCGGTGCCAGCGGATCGCGATGACCTCCAGCAGCAGCGCGTAGGCGGGGCGCAGGCTCGCGAGGGCGCCCCGGGGCCGCTCCCTGGGCGCCTGCGGCATGCGGCTCGCCCTCGCCCGGTCGAGCAGGTCGTGCGGGACCTCGCCGACGGCCTCGGGCATGCCGAAGTCCTCGGCGTCCAGGTCCAGGACCCGCTGCCCGAACGCGCACAGGGCAGCCACCGCGGCGGACCGGCCGTCCGCCGTGAGCGTCCCTCGCGTGATGAGCGCCTCCAGGTCCCCGAAGGCGTACCGCCGTGCCAGTGCCGTCAGAACGTCCCGCGCGGTCTCCACGCACTCACCTTTCCATCCCGTGACCATGTGATCCATCCGAAGACGGCCATCGGGGGCCGTCCGGAGACGGTCACATGGCCACGGGTGACATCCGGTCAGCCCGCCGAGCGGTCCTTGGCGCGGGCGCGCAGGGCGCGGGCCACGCCGTCGCGGCCCTCCGACAGGAGCCGGACGAGCGCCGCCGGGGGGCGCTGCTCGGCGATGTAGGACTCCGTCCGGTCGACCGTGGACTGCTCGATCACCAGGAAGGGGTAGGCGACCTCGGCGAACGTCTGGGACATGTCGCTGCTCCACTCCTTCCAGATCCGGCCGACCTCGGCGAAGTAGGCGTCCACGTAGGGGACGAGCAGGTCGGCCTGGTCGGGCTCCACGAAGCCGCCGAACGTCGCCCGGTAGACGGCGTTGGGCAGCTTGCCGGACACGATCCGCTCCCACGCGGCGGCCTTCGCCTCGGCGGTCGGGACGGCGGCCTTGCAGGCGGCGGCGTGCCGCTCGCCCGCCGCCGTGCGGTCGCGCTCGTGCTCGGCGTCGATCTCCGCCTCGCCCGCCTTGCCGGTGACGACCAGGCGGCGCAGCAGCGCCCACCGCAGCTCGGTGTCGACCGTGAGGCCGTCGAGTGGCCGCGAGCCGTCCAGCAGCCCCCGGACGAACGCCAGGTGCTCCTCGGTGACGGCGGACGCGGCGAACGCCTGGACGTAGGCGAGCTGGAAGTCCGATCCCGCCTCGGCCTCACGCGCCAGCACCGACAGCGTGTCCGCCATCAGGCGCAGGCCCTCCTCGCGCCACGCCGGGTCGGCGTACTGCTGGACCGCGGTGCGGGCCTGGCGCAGCAGCGTCTGGGTGACGGAGATGTCGGTGACGCCGCTGATGCCCTTGACGACGAGCCGGATGTAGTCGCGCGTGGCCATCTCGGCGTCGCGGGTCATGTCCCACGCCGCCGACCAGCACAGGGCCCGGGGGAGGCCGTCCTTGATGTCGCCGATGCCGTCGACCAGCGTCTTGAGCGAGTGCTCGTCCAGCCGGATCTTGGCGTAGGTGAGGTCGTCGTCGTTGACCAGGACCAGGTCGGGCCGCTCGCGCCCCACCAGCTCCGCCACCTCCGTGCGCGCGCCGACCACGTCCAGCTCGACCCGCTCGCGCCGGACGATCCCCTCCGCCGTCCGGTCGTACAGCCCGATCGCGACGCGGTGCGACCGCAGCGTCGGGTAGTCGGCCTTGGCGTCCTGCAAGACGGTGAACGACGAGAAGTTGCCGTCCCCGTCCACCTCGTACTCCGGACGGAGCGTGTTGGTCCCGGCGGTCTCCAGCCACTCCTTCGACCATGCGGCCAGGTCGCGGCCGGACGTCTCCTCCAGCGCGCCCAGCAGGTCGGCCAGGACGGTGTTGCCCCACGCGTGCCGCTGGAAGTAGTGCCGGACGCCCTCCAGGAAGTTGTCGCGGCCGACGTAGGCCACGAGCTGCTTCAAGACGCTCGCGCCCTTGGCATAGGTGATCCCGTCGAAGTTGACCTCGACCGCGCGGATGTCGGGGATGTCCGCCGAGATCGGGTGGGTGGACGGGAGCTGGTCCTGCCGGTACGCCCACGCCTTCATGAGGTTCGCGAACGTCGTCCACGACCCCGTCCACTTGGTGGCCTCGGCCTGGCACAGGACGCTCATGTACGTGGCGAACGACTCGTTCAGCCACAGGTCGTCCCACCAGCGCATGGTGACCAGGTCACCGAACCACATGTGCGCCATCTCGTGCAGGATCGTCTCGGCGCGGCGCTCGTAGGCGGCGTCGGTGACCCGGGACCGGAAGACGTAGTCCTCCAGGAACGTGACGCAGCCCGCGTTCTCCATCGCGCCCGCGTTGAACTCCGGGACGAACAGCTGGTCGTACTTGGCGAACGGGTACGGGCGCCCGAAGACCTCCTCGAAGTAGGCGAAGCCCTGCCGGGTCACGTCGACGATCGCGTCGGCGTCCAGGTGCTCGGCCAGGGATGCCCGGCAGAAGACCCCGAGCGGGATCACGGTTCCGTCCTCGCGGCGGTACTCGTCCCGGACGACGTGGTACGGCCCGGCGACCAGCGCGGTGATGTAGGTCGAGACCTCGGGGGTCGGCAGGAAGTGCCACTCGCCGTTCTCGCCGGTCTCCGCGGCCTCGTTGGTGATGACCTCCCAGTCCGCCGGCGCGGTGACGTCCAACTGGAACGTGGCCTTGAGGTCGGGCTGGTCGAAGCAGGTGTACATCCGGTGCGCGTCGGCCGTCTCGAACTGCGTGTAGAGGTACACGCTCTGGTCGACCGGGTCCACGAACCGGTGCAGCCCCTCGCCGGAGCGGGAGTAGGCGCAGTCGGCCACCACGCGGAGCTCGTTCTCGGCGGCCAGGCCGGGCAACGGGATCCGGCCCTTCTCGGCGTCGTAGGACGCCGGGTCCAGCGCCTTGCCGTTCAGCGTCGCCTCCCGGACGACCGCGCCGTGCAGGTCGACGAAGGTCGACGCGCCCGCCTCCGCGCTGCCGAAACGGATCACGGTGGTGGAACCGAACCGCTCCTCACCCGTCGTGAGGTCCAGCTCGACCGTGTACGACTCCACGGTGAGCAGCCGGGCCCGTTCCCGCGCCTCATCGCGCGTGAGGTTGCCTGCCACATGTACTCCTTGGTCGGCTTATTTGTTTGGTGCCTCATGTCTACCAACCGGCCGGTGGTCCGGTCCCGGCGCCACGGCCTTCAAATACCCGTACCGAAGGGAATTCGGGGCGCGGACGGCCCCATGGGCGGACTCGCGGACGGTCTGGCGGGCGGGGAATCAGCGTGGGCGGCGCCGGGTTGTCGCCCTTGGAAACCCTTCGCCGCATTGGAGGCCGACGTTGTCGGAAGACGCCCGTACCCCCGTGGACTTCTGGTTCGATCCCCTGTGCCCGTGGGCGTGGATCACCTCGCGCTGGATCCTCGAAGTGGAGAAGCTGCGCCCGATCGAGGTGCGCTGGCATGTGATGAGCCTGTCCGTCCTGAACGAGGACAAGGAGGTCCCGGAGGAGTACCGCGAGGGGCTCGCCGAGGGCTGGGGTCCCGTCCGCCTGTGCATCGCCGCCGAGAAGGAGTACGGGGCCGAGGCCCTGGGGCGCCTGTACACCGAGCTGGGAGTCCGCCGTCACCACGACCGGCGCAAGTTCGACCGGGCGATGCTGGAGGAGGCGCTGACCGCGGCCGGGCTCGACCCGGAGCTGGCGTCCGCCGCCCAGTCCACCGAGTTCGACGACGCGGTGCGGGCCTCCCACAAGGACGGCATCGACCGGGTGGGCCAGGAGGTCGGCACCCCCGTGATCGAGGTCGAGGGCAGCGCGTTCTTCGGCCCGGTCGTGTCCCCGATCCCGCGCGGCGAGGCCGCCGTCAAGCTCTTCGACGGCGTCGTCGCGGTGGCGTCGACGGACGGCTTCTTCGAGCTCAAGCGCACCCGCACCCGCGACCCGATATTCGACTGAGACCGGGGGCCGGATCGTGGTCTGGCCGGTCGTGGCCGGAACCCCGGGTTTACGGGTGTCGCGACGGCCAGGTAATTGCGACTGTGTTGCAACTGCGTGGCAAACGCCGTCAAACTGGTCCTACGCATAGGAACAGGTAGGACGGTGAGGGACGTGCACGTTCCGGACGGATTCATCGACGCTCCGGTGTCGATCGCGGCGGGGGCGGTCGCGGTGGCCGGCGTCGCGGTGGCCCTGCGCGGCGCCCGGCGCGAGCTGGACGACCGCACCGCGCCGCTCGCCGGGCTGACCGCCGCGTTCGTGTTCGCCGCGCAGATGCTCAACTTCCCGGTGGCCTCGGGCACCAGCGGGCATCTGCTCGGCGGGACGCTGGCGGCGATCCTGGTCGGGCCCTATACGGGCGTGCTGTGCGTCTCTGTCGTCCTGCTCATGCAGGGCCTGCTGTTCGCGGACGGCGGGCTCACCGCGCTCGGCGTCAACATCACCAACATGGCGCTGGTCACGGTGCTCGTCGGGTACGGGCTGTTCCGGCTGCTGCTCAAGGTGCTGCCCAAGACGCGGGCCTCGGTGGCCGGGGCCTCGTTCGCCGCCGCCGTGGTCTCCGTGCCGGCCGCCGCGGTGGCGTTCACGCTGATCTACGCCGCCGGCGGCACCACGGACGTCTCCGTGGGCAAGGTGGCGGCCGCGATGATCGGCGTGCACGTCCTGATCGGCATCGGCGAGGCGCTGATCACCGCCGTGACCGTGTCGAGCGTGCTGGCCGTCCGCCCGGACCTGGTGTACGGGGCCCGCGACCTGATCAAGCCGCTGGAGCTGCGCACCACGGCCCCGCAGGGCGCCGACTCCGGCCCGGCCGAGCCGTCGAGGGCGTGAGGGCAACGTGGGAGGAAAGGGCATCATGACCACAAAGCGGTTCTTCGTCGGGTTCCTGCTCGTCTCGCTCGTCCTCGCGGGGATCGTCAGCTACTACGCCAGCAGCAGCCCCGACGGGCTGGAGAAGGTCGCCTCCGACAAGGGCATCAGCGCCAAGGAGAAGGACCACTCGCTCAAGGACTCCCCGCTCGGCGACTACGGCGTCAAGGGCGTGGACGACTCGCGGCTGTCCGGCGGGCTCGCGGGCGTGATCGGCGTCGGGGCCGTGCTGCTCGTCGGCGGCGGCCTGTTCTGGGCCGTCCGGCGGCGCGGGCCGTCCGGAAAAGCCCCCTGATGGGCGCGGGGCACGCGCACCGGCTGTACCACCCGGGGGACTCGCCGGTCCACCGGCTGCCGCCGCAGTGCAAGCTGGTCGCCGTCCTCGCGTTCGTCCTGCTGGTGGTCGCCACGCCCCGCGAGCGGGTGTGGGCGTTCGGCCTCTACGCGGTGCTGCTCGCGGCCGTGGCGGCGGCGGCGCGCGTCCCGTTCGGGATGGTCGCGCGGCGGATCGTCATCGAGGTGCCGTTCGTCGCGTTCGCGTTCCTGATGCCGTTCGTCGCGAACGGCGAGAAGGTCGCCGTGCTCGGCCTGCGGCTGAGCGAGAGCGGGCTCTGGGGCGCCTGGAACATCCTGGCCAAGGGCACCCTCGGCGTCATCGCGTCCGTCCTGCTCGCCGCCACCACCGAGCCGCGGCTGCTGCTGCTCGGCATCGAGCGGCTCCGCATGCCGGAGCTGATCACGCAGATCGCCACGTTCATGCTCCGCTACGGCGACGTCGTCACGGCCGAACTGGGGCGGATGAAGGTGGCCCGGGCGTCGCGCGGCTTCGAGGCGCGCGACATCCGGGCCACCCGCGTCCTCGCCAAGTCGGTCGGCGCGCTGTTCCTGCGCTCGTACGAGCGGGGCGAGCGCGTCCACCTGGCCATGGTGAGCCGGGGCTACGACGGCCGGATGCCCGTCCTGCACGACGTGGGCGCCACGGCCGCGCAATGGTCGGCCGCCGCTGCGCTGCCCGTGGCCGCAGCCCTGGTCACCCTGGCTGCTTGGATGGTCCCATGACCCCCTCGCCCGAACCGCCGCTCGCGAGCACGCCCGGCGCGGTCCCGTCCCTGGAGGTGAAGGGCCTGGCCTACGCCTACCCGGATGGCACGCAGGCCCTCTACGGCGTGGACGTGACGATCGGGCGCGGCGAGCGCGTCGCGCTGCTCGGCCCCAACGGCGCCGGCAAGACCACGCTCGTCCTGCACCTGAACGGCATCCTCAACGGCGGCCTGGGCGAGGTCAGGGTCGGCGGCCTCCAGGTCGACCCGAAGGACAAGAAGTCGCTGCGGGAGATCCGCCGCCGCGTCGGCATCGTCTTCCAGGACCCCGACGACCAGCTGTTCATGCCGACCGTCCGCGAGGACGTCGCGTTCGGGCCCGCCAACCTCGGGATGCGCGGCGCCGAGCTGGACCGCCGCGTCCGCGACGCCCTCGGCCGCGTCGGCATGCTGGACGTCGCCGACCGCCCGCCGCAGCACCTCAGCTTCGGCCAGCGCCGCCGCGTCGCCGTCGCCACGGTCCTGGCGATGGAGCCGGAGATCCTCGTCCTGGACGAGCCGTCCTCCAACCTGGACCCGGCCAGCCGCCGCGAGCTCGCCGAGATCCTGCTGAGCCTGGACGTGACCGTCCTGATGGTCACCCACGACCTGCCGTACGCGGCGGAGCTGTGCCCGCGCTCGGTGATCCTGTCCGGCGGCGTGATCGCCGCCGACGCCCCCACGCGCGACCTCCTCACGGACGCCGACCTGCTGAAGATCCACCGCCTGGAGCTCCCGTTCGGCTTCGACCCGGCCGCCGCCCTGCGCTGACCCACCGGACCCGCCACCGCGCCCCTCGCGGGTCGCGCCGCGACGCGCCGCGCGGGTTCGGGGATTCTCCTTGATTCCGCCCCCGCCCTGGGCCAGACTCGTGCATCCTGGAACTGGCAATGGTTTTCATATCCGAATCGGGGGCTTTCGTGAAGGTTGCGTTCGTCGGTAAGGGTGGTAGTGGCAAGACGACGCTGTCGTCGTTGTTCGTGCGGTATCTGGCGGGTCGGGGGCTGCCGGTGGTGGCGGTGGATGCCGATATCAATCAGCATCTTGGCTGTC
>NZ_SMKU01000242.1 GCF_004349215.1 Actinomadura rubrisoli
ATGGGTATACGCGTGATTTCCCGGTGGAGCGGATGATGCGCGACGCCAAGATCACCCAGATCTATGAGGGCACCAACCAGATCCAGCGCATGGTCATGGCCCGCCAACTCCTCAAATAGCCCCGGCGTTTAGGAGGCGCGCCCCCGGCCGGTGGGGCCGGGGGCGCGTTTGGGTGAGGCGGGTGGTCAGGCGTGGGAGACCTTGAGGATGACGGTGTCGCCCTGGATGCGGCGCGGGCGGATCATCACGCCGTCGAAGGCGGCGACGCCGGTGGACCACGTCGCGTCGAGCGAGGTGGTCATCCTGCCGCCGCGGGTGCCCTGGACCCTCAGGATCACCCGGGATCCGTGGATCTGGACATCGATCGACTCGATGCCGCGCTTGCCGTCCATCGGGATCTTCTGGCCGTCGCGGACCAGGACCTCGCAGTCCGCGTCCTCACATGCCTTCAGGTCGGTGCCGTCCTTCGCGGGCCCGCCCTTCGGCGCGCCTGCGGGCGCCGGCGCGACGGACGGTGACGGCGCGGGAGTCCCGGGCGGAACGCCCGGAACGTCCGGGACCTCCGGGACGCCTGGGACGTCCGGGGCGTCGGGCGCCGGTGGATCGGCGGCCGGGGAAGCGGCCCCGTTCGCGGCCGGGGACGGCGCCCCCGCGGCGAGCGTGGTGCGCGCGTCGCCGCTGCAGCCCGTGAGGGCCAGCGCGGCGGCGGCGGTCGTGGCGAGCAGAGCGAGAACTCTCGTCGACATCCTGTGGACTCCTGACGGTCGCACTTGACTTCTCTCTGTGTATCTATCACTACGGAGAGTAGTCGATCAAAGATGCCGGTGAACGGGCGGGGCGGGGTCAGCGCTCGTCGACCAGGAGGGTCTGGAGTGCGCGACCGAACTCGCCGGAGCCGTCCGCGAGCGTCGCCTCGCAGAGGGCACTGCCGTGCGGGGTCACGCTGAGTGACGCGGCCATGCACAGCCACTCGCCGGCGGGGTCGCGGTGGAGGGCGACGGTCAGGTCCGTGTTGATGATCATCCACTTGGCGAGGTCGACCTGGCTGCCGACGCCGGACGCGCTGTCGGCCAGGACGAGGGCGCGCACCAGCGGCGTGTCGGCCTCGCCCGCGACGAGCGGGACGCGGGCACGGGCCCACACGGTGCCGGGGCCGGGCCGGGCGAACGAGCCCTCGACCAGGCGCCACTCCATCGCCGACAGGTAGCCGTCGGTGTTGCCCTCCGGCCACACCTTGAGCGGGTCCGTGGACGGGGGAAGCGGCGGCGGAGGCGGCGCGTGCACGGCCGCGGGCAGCCCCGCGGGGGCCGTGAGGATGCGCCAGGCCGTGGCGCGGGCGACCGGACGGCCCTCGTGGGTCATCTCCGCTTCGAGCAGGGTGATCCTCTTGCCCGGGCGGACGACGCGCACGGCGACCGCGAGCGGCGCCACCGGCACCGGGCCGAGGATCTCCAGCGTCACCCGCGCCACCCGGGTCCCGGGGACCGGCTCGTGCCGCTCGATGGCCCGTCCGATCAGGCCCGCGACCGGCCCGGCATGCTGGAAGTCCGGCGACCACGGGCCCGCCGTGGCCCGGGTGCCGGCGAAGCCGCCGCCGCCGAGCGGCTCGTAGAACGCATCTGCGGGTGGATTCATAGAATTTGATTCTAGAGCGGGTCAGCCGCAGAGCTTCTGGGTGGCGGTACCGGTCTCCAGGGCCGGGTCCTTGGCGGGGACGGCCGGCGGGGCGCCCCCGACCTTGACCTTCTTCGCGCCGTCCCAGTCGGCGCCGACCATGACCTGCACCCGGCTCCCGAGCGAGCCGACCTCCTTGAGCCTGGCGCCCGGGATCGACGCGGCCAGGGTCCGCGCGGCCTCCTTGCGGCCCGGCCCGTACTGGATCTGGGTCGTCCGCAGGCCCCGGCCCGCGACGCCCGGGACGACCGTGGCGTGGAAGCCGGCCCTCGTCAGCTCCGAGCCCGCCCGCGTCGCCAGGCCGCGCGTGCCGATCGCGTTGAGGACGCGGACCTGGATGTCGTCCGGTGCCACCGTCAGCTCGTCCTTGGGCTTGCGGGTCGGCGAGGCGCTCGGCTTGGGCGCCTGCTTGACGAGTTCCTGGTCGCGCCGGATGCGGGTGAACAGGTCCCGGGCCTTGCCCTCGTCCCACTGGACGGTGGACTGCGCGGTCGGCGAGTTCCACAGGACGGTGTTGAAGCCCGGATTGGCCAGGGGGACCTTGGCGAACGTCAGGTTGTCGGTCGACAGGTTCTTCATCTGGTCGGCCAGCTTGGGCAGGTTCTTGGCGAGCTTCGGGTCGACGCGCAGCGACTTCAGCGCCGCGTTCAGGAACCTCGTCGACTTCACCGGGTCGCTGAGGGTCTTGCTGGACAGTGCCTGCTTCATCATCGAGGCCATGAACTGCTGCTGGCGGTCGATGCGGCCGAGGTCGCTGCCGCCCGTCAGGGTGTAGCGGGCGCGGGCGAAGCCGAGGGCCTTCAGGCCGTCCACGTGGGACTTGCCGGCCGGGAGCCTGAGGCCGCTCTTGACGTCGTCGATCGGCTGCTCGGTGCACACGTCCACGCCGCCGAGCGCGTTGACCATGTTGACGAAGCCGTAGAAGTTGATCTCGACGTAGTGGTCGATCGACACGCCGGTGGCCCGCTTGATGGTGTCGACCGTCAGGTCGGGCCCGCCGAACTGGTACGCCCACGTCAGCTTGCCCGGACGGGCCTGGACCTCCGACCCCTTGGCGCCCTCCGAGCCGTTCGACTTGTGCGAGGGGATCGTGACGTAGGAGTCGCGGGGCAGGTTCACGATCGACACGCGGTCGTGGTCGCGGGAGATGTGCAGCAGCAGCATCGTGTCGGAGCGCTCGCCCGGCTCGTGTCCGAGCTTGGCCGCCCGCTGCTGCTCCCGGGTCAGCCCCTCGCGGCGGTCGACGCCGGCCACCAGGATCGTCATGGCGCCCTTCGGCGCGTCCTTGCCCTTGCCGAGGCCGTCGACCGACACCTTGTCGAGCGCGCTGGTCACGTAGTTCTGGAACGCCCACGCCCCGCCCGAGGTCAGCAGGACGAACGCGGACATCGTCCCGGTGACCATGAGGAAGCGGCGCTGCCGCCGGGCGCTCACCGCGGCCCGCGGGCTCAGCCCGGGGCCCGGCCGCCGGGGGCCGCGGCCCTCCACCGGCACCCGCGGGGCGGGCATGCCCTCGATGGTCACGCCCTCGATGTCGCCGTCGTCGTCCTCGGCGCGCCCGTCCGGTGCCCCGCCCGCCGGACGCGGCCGGAAGTAGCGCTCCAGCGGGTCGGCGTCGCCGCGATCCGAGTCGTGCCCGTCTGCCATGCTGGCCGCCGCCTCCCGAAGACCTTGCGAACGCCGTGTGTTGCCGGGAATCCGGGGAGTGGCCCCCCGGGTTCCCCCCACTCTAAAGTGGGGAACACCCGTCCGTTCGCTACCTGGACCTCGTGTCCTTGCAGTAACGTGGCGCCGTCTTGACCACACCCCGGCGGCCCGCACGCGAATCTGGGTGGCGTGGGCTGCGTCAGACAAGCGAGCAAGAGAGAGGAAGGGGGGCCTCCCTCCGGCCGTCCGGCGGAGGTGCGCCCGCGAGCCCACATGAATCCGTCTCCCCATGCCCAGCATGCCCAGCAGCACGGCACGCAGCCCAGCGCCGACGCCGGTGAACGCACCTGGCCCGCGGTCTCTGTGGTCATGCCCGTGCTCAACGAGCAGCGGCATCTGACCGACGCCGTTCGGCGCATCCTGAGCCAGGACTACCCGGGCGAGCTGGAGCTCGTGCTCGCCGTCGGGCCGTCCCGCGACCGGACCGAGGAGATCGCCGGCCGGCTGGCCGCCGAGGACCCGCGCGTCGTCGTCGTCGCGAACCCCACGGGCCGCACTCCGCAGGGCCTCAACATCGCGATCAAGGCGTCGCAGTACTCGATCATCGTCCGGGTGGACGGGCACTCGCTGCTGCCGGGCGACTACGTCCGGGCCGCGGTCGAGACGATGGAGGAGACGGGCGCCGACAACGTCGGCGGCATCATGGCGGCCGAGGGCGTCACCGCGTTCGAGAAGGCCGTGGCCCGCGCGATGACCTCCAAGCTCGGCGTCGGCAACGCCCGCTTCCACACCGGCGGCGAGGCGGGCGAGGTCGAGACCGTCTACCTCGGAACGTTCCGCCGCAGCGCGCTGGAGCGGGTCGGCGGGTACGACGAGACGTTCACCCGCGCCCAGGACTGGGAGATGAACCACCGGATCCGGCAGAGCGGCGGCCGGATCTTCTTCACCCCGCGGATGCGGGTCACCTACCGGCCGCGCCCCAACCTGCGGGCGCTGGCCAAGCAGTACTTCCACACCGGACGGTGGCGCCGCGTCGTCGGCCGCGAGCACCAGGGCACGCTCAACCTGCGCTACCTGGCGCCGCCGATCGC
This sequence comes from Actinomadura rubrisoli, assembly GCF_004349215.1. Lineage (GTDB taxonomy): Bacteria > Actinomycetota > Actinomycetes > Streptosporangiales > Streptosporangiaceae > Spirillospora > Spirillospora rubrisoli. The sequence continues at coordinate 4,413 of NZ_SMKU01000242.1, forward strand.
GGTGGTGGCGATGGCCGCGGGCGCGGTCGCCGGGGCGTTCGGGTTCTGGCCCGGCTGGATCCTGCCCGGCGGGTACGCCATCGCGATGGTGGCGGGCGCCGCCGTCGAGGGGCGGGGCCTGCCGCCGTCGGCGTGGGCGCGGCTCCCGCTCGTCTTCGCGACCATGCACCTCACCTGGGGCGTGGGCTTCCTGACGAGCCCGCCCGGGCTCGGCCAGCCGGCCCCCGCCAAATCCGGCTAGGGAAAACCGCCCCCGAACCCTCGTGCAATCCGGGACGTCTCAGGGTTAGGTTGGCGGGATCATGCCGCCAACCATGAGGAGGTGGCCATGTCCAACGGTGCGCGCCACGCGATAGGCGTGGTCATCGGCCTGATCGTGACGCCCGTGATCGCCGTGAGCCTGCTGTTCGGCATTGAGCGGATGACGCGGTACTTCCGGTATTTCATGCAGGGGGATAGCGGCCGCTGGGGTGCCGCCGCCGCCCTGGTGTTCGCGGCGATCCTGATCGGGGTGGTGGCGGGCTCGCGGCTGTCGCCGCTCGCCTCGCTGGTCCCCGGTGCCTTCTTCTCCGGCGTGGGCCTGCTGTGGATCGCGGCACCGCGCTGGTCGCTGGAGCACACCTCGCGGAAGCTGCCGGAGACGCTCGACCGCGGCTACCAGCTCATCGGTCCCTACGGCGTCCTGCTCGTCCTCGGCGTCGCGCTCCTCGCGGCGTCCGCTGCGCCGTCGCGCTGGCAGGCGCGCACCGCGACCGGCGCCGCCCCCCGGTACGGGCCGCCGCCCGCGCCGATGGGTCCGCCTGGCGGTCCCATGGCCGGCGCTCCGCGTCCCATGGGCGCGCCTCCGGCACCCGGGCACGTCCCGCAGGGCGCGCTGGGGCAGGAGCCGCAGTGGCAGCAGCCGCCGCCCCAGTTCGGCCCGCCCGGCGGCCAGTTCGGCCAGCCGGGTGCGCCCGGCCCCCAGGCGCCCCCTCCGGGCCAATACTCGCCCGGAGCGCCGCCGGCGCCCCCTGCGGGCTCTCCAGCGCCTCCTCCTCCGCCCGCCGCCGGTTCCCGCGGCGCGGAGGAGTCCAAGCCCAAGCCGTCCTCGCAGAGCGGCTCTGGCGACGACGACGCGCCCGGCGAGTGGACCCAGATGTACGGCGGCGACGACCTGCGCGGCGGCGGCCGCTCCTAGGGCTCAGCCGACGGCGGCGAGGACGCCGGGGACGTCGTTGACGACCATCGCGTCGACCCCGGCGGCCGCGTAGTCCGGCGCGCGCTCGGCGGTCGGGCACCAGGCGATGACCTCCAGGCCTGCCTTGTGCGCCACGTTCACGCAGTGCTCCAGCGGGCGCAGCCGGGTGTCGGGGTGGTCGAGGCCGCACGAGCCGGTGTGCACCCCGACGGCCTGGAGGTCCAGGCCGGCCGCGGCCGGGATGCCGTGCCAGAGCGGGAACCGCAGCCATGTCAGCAGCCCCAGCGGGACGCCGGGCAGCTCGTCCCGCAGCAGGACCAGCAGGGACGGGTCGAACGACGTCACGAGCAGCGGACGGCGCCGCGCCTCCCGCCGCAGCACCGGCAGCAGCAGCGCACCGGTGCGGCGGGACGGGTCGTCCAGCGCGTCCTCCAGGACGGACTTGACGTCCACGTCCACCGCGACGTCGGCGGGCAGCGCGTCGAGGACGTCCGCGAGGCGCGGCAGGCCGCTGGCCGTGGCGGGCAGGTCCACCAGGTACGAGCCGTCCGGGACCGTGGGGTCGTGCCGCAGGACGAGGTCGTCGTCGGCGGTGCGCGTCACGTCGATCTCGACCCACGACAGGCCCGCGTCGACGGCGGCGAGCAGCGAGGGCAGGGTGTTCTCGGCGACGGTCGCGTCCGAGCCGGGCACCGGGAGGTCGCCCGCGCCGTAGCCGCGGTGGCCGATGACCGTGGGGGTGTTCTCGAAGATCAAGACGTGTCCTCCATCGCGGGGTGCCCGGCCGTCGCGAGGTGCTCGGCGACGACGACGTCCAGCGGCCGGGTGACCTTGAGGTTGCGCTCGCTGCCCGCCACCACCCGGATCGGCACGTCCGGCAGGTAGCGGTGGACGATGCCGCAGTCGTCCGTGGCGCGCAGGCCGGGATCGGCGAGGGCCAGCTCGTACGCCCTGCGGATGGCGCCGAGCCGGAAGCCCTGCGGGGTCTGGAACCGGCTCATCGTCTCGCGCGCCGGCATGGAGGCGACCAGGCCGTCCTCGACCACCACGATCGTGTCGGAGGCCGGGACGCCCACCGCGACGGCCTCGTGGCCGTCCAGCGCGTCCAGCACGCGGCCGATGACCGCGGCGTCGACGAACGGGCGGGCGGCGTCGTGGAAGAGCACCCGGGTCTCGCCGGGACGGCCCGCCAGGACGCGCAGCGCGGCGACGGTGGAGGCGGTGCGGCTGTCGCCGCCCTCGATCACGGCCGCCGCCTTCGGGAACGGCGCGGCGATCGCGGCCGCCTCGCGCAGGTGCCCGGAGGCCATCACGACGACGACCTCGCCGATGCCCGGGTGCGCGTCGAACGCCGCGATCGAGTGCCCCAGGATCGTGCGCCCGCCCACCTCGATGAGCTGCTTCGGGCGCCCGGCGCCCATGCGCTCGCCGGTGCCGCCCGCGAGCACCACCGCAACCGTCCGCGTCGCCATCTCTCCTCATTCTCGCAACACAGAGTCATCAAACCACTACTCTGTGCGCTTGTCGCACTGTCCCGACGAGGCCGGAGGCGCCGATGACCAGGGCGTTGATCATCGCGACCGGGCGGACCGCGGGAGGGCCCGACCCGGGCCCCTCGGCCGCCCTGCGCTGCGGGGACGGCCGGGAGGCGCCCACGCTGCTGACCCGCCTGTGCCGGCGGCTGGCCACGCTCAACGTACCGGACCTCCACGTCATCACCCGGCCGGATCTGGCGCCCCTGCTGCGCAAGGACGGGCACGACGTCGTCGAGTGCGCGACCGTCGCCGACGACCTGCGCGAGATCGCCCGCCTCGCGCGGACGGCGGCGGAGGCGGGCGCGGACGGTGCGGACGGCCGGGGCGGCCCCATCATGCTGCTCCCCGGCGACCTGGTGGCCAGCGACGAGCTGCTGTGCCGGCTGCTGATGGACGCGAAGGGCCCCGCGACGGCGCTGACCGTCCCCCGGCCGGGCGGCGGGGGCGCGTACGGGGTCGCGCCCGTCCGGCTGGACGGCGACCGGATCGCCTCGGCGGGCTCCCCGTTCCACCGGGTCACGGGCGCCGGCGCCGGCTCGCCCGGAGCGCTGCGGGTCGCCCGGAGGCACGCGGGCGCGCTCGCCGACCTGGCCGACCGGCTGGCCGCGCTCCTGGAGACCCCCGGCGCCCTGGCCGGTCCGAACGCCTTTGCGGGCGCAGGCGCGGACGCGGGCGGGGGCGAGGCGGCGGAGGCCGCCGAGCTGCTCCTCGTCGGCCTCGTCCGGACGGGCGTGCCGGTCACGGCCTGCCCCGCCGGGCGGCTGGTCTGCGTCCGCGCCGGTGGCCGGCGGGCCGTGCGCGTGGCGCTGGAGGCGGCCGAAGCGGTGGACGAGGACAGGGTGCGCCTGGAGGCGGCGGTCAAGCGCGACGACGGCTTCTTCGCCACCTTCGCGGTCAGCCCCTTCTCGCCGTACCTCGCGCGCTGGGCGGCCTGGTGGGGGCTCACCCCCAACACGGTGTCCGCCATCTCCCTGGGGTTCGCCGTGCTGGCCGCCGTGTGGTTCTCGGACGGCACCCGCGCCGGGATGGTCGCCGGCGCGCTGCTGCTGTACGTCTCGTTCGTCCTCGACTGCGTGGACGGCCAGCTCGCCCGGTACACGCGCACGTTCAGCGCCCTCGGCGCCTGGCTGGACGCCGTGCTCGACCGCGTGAAGGAGGCCGCCGTGTACGCCGGGCTCGCGGTCGGGGCCGGAGCGGCGGCGCCGGGCAGCCCCGTCCACGCGGGGAACGTATGGGGCCTGGCGGTGGCCGCGCTGGCGCTGCTCGCCGTCCGGCACCTGGTCGGCTACGCGTTCGCGGCGCGCCGCCGTCCGCCCGCCGCGGGCCCGCCCGAGCCGTTCCCGCTGACCGCGCGTCCCGACGGGGCGCTCGCGGGCCGGCTCCCGTCCGCCGAGGAGCTGTCCCGGCAGACGAGCCGGGTGGCGGCGCTGCACTGGGCCAAGAAGATCATCGTGCTGCCGATGGGGGAGCGGCTCGCGCTGATCGCGGTCACCGCGGCCGTCGCCGACGCCCGGCTCACCTTCACCGCCCTGATCGCCTGGGGCTCGGTCGCCGCCGCCTACACCCTGGCCGGACGGGTGATGAGGTCTGCCGCCCGATGACTCGTCCGATGACTCGCCCGATGACCGGCCCGGTCCCGCGAAGGCCCGCCCCGCCGCGTCAGGAGCGCCTGCGGACCTACCGCGACGACGGCCCGGTGGGAATCGCCCTCGGACGGCTGGCCGGGGGTGGCCTCCCGCCGCTTCCCGGCACCGTCGTCGCGGCGCTCGCCACGGCGGTGTTGCTGGCGGCAGGTATGGGCGCGCGGCCCACCCCGGCCTTCGGCGCCCCCGTCGTCGTGCTGCTCCTCACCGGGCCGGCCTCGACGCACCCGCACGGCGGACGGATCGACTGGCTCGTACCGCCCATAATCCGCGGGATCGAGTATGGTTACCTCGCCGTACTGGGGTTTGCGCAGGGAGTGTCGGCACCGCTCATCTACGTGCTGATCGCCGTCCTCGCGTTCCACCACTACGACACCGTGTACCGCACCCGCCAGGGACTCTGGCCGCGAGAGCGGGTCTTCCTCGCCGGACTCGGCTGGGAGGGCCGGATGCTCGTCGTGGCCTTCGCGGGCCTTTCCGGGCTCCTCCCGTTCGCGTTCGCTGCGCTCGCCGCCTACCTTGGCGTGTTGTTCGGCAGCGAGAGCGTCACCGCGTGGGCGCGGACCGGGCGCGGTAGCGGCGTGTTGGTCGACCTGGAGGAAGAGGAAGCATGATCGGCATGGTGCTGGCGGCGGGCGCGGGCCGGAGGCTGCGGCCGTACACCGACACCCTCCCCAAGGCCCTGGTCCCCGTGAACGGCGAGACCACGATCCTCGACATCGCCCTGGGCAACCTGGCCGAGGTCGGCCTGACGGACGTGGTGATCGTCGTCGGGTACCGCGCCGAGGCGGTCGAGGAGCGCAAGGCCGCACTTGAGGAGCGGTACGGCGTGTCCATCGCGCTGGTCCACAACGACAAGGCCGAGGAGTGGAACAACGCCTACTCCATGTGGCTGGCTCGGGAGCACTTCTCCAAAGGCGTCCTCATGGTCAACGGTGACACGGTCCATCCCGTGAGTGTCGAGAAGACCCTATTGTCCGGTCGCGGACCGGACATTCTCCTCGCGGTGGACAATGTGAAAACTCTGGCCGACGAGGAGATGAAGGTGACCCTCGACGGCGAGGGCCGGCTGAAGACGATCACCAAGCTGATGGACCCGGCCACCGCGTACGGCGAGTACATCGGCGCCACCCTGATCGAGCCCGCCGCGGCCGAGCCGCTGGCCGCCGCCCTCAAGGCCACCTGGGAGCGCGACCCCGACCTCTACTACGAGGACGGCTACCAGGAGCTGGTCGGGCGGGGCGGGCGCATCGCGGTCGCGCCGATCGGCGAGGTCGCCTGGGTCGAGGTCGACAACCACGACGATCTGGAAAAGGCCCGCCGGATCGCCAAGGGCTACTAAGCGCGCGCGCCGCACCGCCCGGGCAGCCCGCCCTGGCGCGGCGGCCGGGTGACCGAGCGACCGAAGAGCCCGAGCGAGGAGGCCCATGCCCCTGCTGACGCGGATGCTGACCGCGCCACTGTCCATCGACGTGCGGCGCGGGGCCATCACGGCCCTGGGCGAGCTGCTGGCCGACAAACGGATCGTCACCGAGGGCCGGGTGGCCATCGCGGTCGGCCCGGGCCAGGGCGAGCAGATCGCCGAGGACGTGCGTCCCTCGCTGTCGTCCTGCGAGGTGTTCCTGGTCGAGGGCGGCACGGTGGAGGCGGCCGTCGCCCTCGGCTCCAAGCTGCGCGCCGGATCCTACGAGGCCGTCGTCGGGATCGGCGGCGGGCGGACGATCGACGCGACCAAGTACGCCGCGACCCTGTCGGGCATCCCGATGGTCTCGGTCGCCACGAACCTGTCCCACGACGGGATCTGCTCGCCCGTCGCCTCGCTCGTCCACGACAAGGGCAAGGGCTCGTTCGGCGTGGTCATGCCGCTGGCGATGGTCGTCGACCTCGACTACGTGCGGGCCGCGCCCGAGCGCCTCGTCCGCGCCGGGGTCGGCGACGTGGTGAGCAACTTCTCCGCGGTGGACGACTGGCTGCTGGCGGCGGAGGAGTGCGGCGAGCGGATCGACCGGATGGCCCTCACCGTCGCCCGCACCGCCGCCGAGGCGCTGCTGCACCAGCCGGAGTCGATCGAATCCGACCGGTTCCTGACCGTTCTGGCCGAGGGACTCGTACTGTCGGGCATGGCCATGTCCTTCGCCGGGGACTCCCGCCCCGCCAGCGGCGGCGATCACGAGATCCTGCACGCCATCGACCAGCTGTTCCCCGGCACCGGCAACCACGGCGAGCTGGCCGGGATCGGCGCCGCGTTCTGCTACCACCTGCGCGCCACCCGTCTCGGCGTCGGCGCGGAGCGCCTGACCGAGATCCTCGCGTGCCTCGGACGGCACGGCCTGCCCCGCTTCCCCGCGGACCTCGGCCTGTCGGTCGAGCAGTTCGCCGAGGCCGTCCAGTACGCCCCGCGGACCCGGCCCGGCCGCTATACGATCTTGGAACACCTCGGCCTCGACAGGGGTGCGACCCTCAAGGCGGTGGAAGAGTATGTCCAGGCCCATGGAGGCTGAGCTCCCGGGGCGCCGCGACCAGGAGGCCGGTTCCGGCCGGCCCGCCCCCGGCACGCCCGACGACCAGCGCCCGCACCGCAAGGGCGCGAGCATCGCCGACATCCGCCGGTACGGCCAGCCCCCCGGCCTGAAGGACCGGCGCAACGAGGAGCACTGGGCCGGGCGGCTCTACATGCGGGACCTCTCCCCGTACTTCGCGTGGATCTTCCTGCGGCTCGGGTTCAGCCCGAACCAGCTCACCTACCTGATGATGCTGAGCGGCGTCGCCGCGGGCGTCGTGGTGTCGCTGCCCGCCGCCGGCACCGCCGCGCTGTGGACGGCGCTCGGCGGCGCCGTCCTCATCCAGGTGTACCTGCTGCTCGACTGCGTGGACGGCGAGGTCGCCCGCTACCTGCGGCAGACGTCGGTGGCCGGGGTGTTCCTCGACCGCATCGGCCACTACCTGTCGGAGGTCTCGCTGCTCATCGGCCTCGGCTTCGCGGCGCAGGGCGGCTGGGAGAACGGCGGCTGGGCCGAGCTCGGGCTCGTCGCCGCCCTCGGCGCCGCGCTGATCAAGGCGGAGACCGATAACGTCGTGGTGGCGCGGGCCAAGTCGGGCCTGACCGCCGACCCGACCGGCGGCGACCGCGCGCTGCGGCCCCGCTCCACCGGCATCGCGCTGGCCCGGCAGGCCGCGTCCATGCTGCGCTTCCACCGGATCATCGGCGCGGTCGAGCTGTCCCTGCTGATCCTGGCCGCCGCCGCGCTGGACGCGGTGCTCGGCACCGACACCCCCGCCGCGGTCCGCGTCCTCATGGTCGCGGTGGCCGCCGTCGCCGTGCTGCAGACCCTGCTGCACCTGGTCAGCATCCTGGCCTCCCGGAGACTGAAGTGAAACTGAGCGTCGTCGTCCTCACCATGGGCAACCGCCCGGAGGAGCTCGCCCGCGCGGTCCGCAGCGCCCTGGAGCAGGAGCACGTGGAGGTGGAGGTCGTCCTCGTCGGCAACGGCGTGGACCCCGTCGGCGACCGGACGGGCACCGCGCCGTTCGACGACGAGCGCGTCAAGACGATCAGCCTGCCGAAGAACGTGGGGATCCCCGCCGGGCGCAACCGGGGCGTGGCGGCGTCCTGCGGGGACGTCGTGCTGTTCCTGGACGACGACGGCTGGTACCGCTCCACCCGCCTCGGGACCTACCTGCGCGACCGGTTCGCGGCCGAGCCGCTGCTCGGCGTCGTGTCGTTCCGCGTCCGCGACCCGGAGGGCGGCCGCGGCGAGCGCCGGCACGTCCCGCGCCTGCGCGCGGGCGACCCCGAGCGGTCCTCGGACGTCACCACGTTCCTCGGCGGCGCCTGCGCGATCCGCCGCGCCGCGTTCGACGCGGGCGGCGGCCTCCCCGAGGACTTCTTCTACGCCCACGAGGAGACCGACCTCGCCTGGCAGATCCTCAACGCCGGGTACCGCATCGTGTACGACGCGTCCGCGGTGATGTTCCACCCGGCCGTGCTGCCCACCCGGCACGACATGTTCTACCGCTACAACGCCCGCAACCGGGTGTGGCTGGCCCGCCGGAACCTGCCCTGGCTCCTCGCGTGGACGTATCTCGCCGTCTGGGTCGGCATGACCGTCCTGCGCGAGCGCAGGCCGAGCGCGCTCAAGCCGTGGTTCAAGGGGTTCGCGGAGGGCTGGCGCAAGCCGGCCGGGCCGCGCCGTCCGATCTCCTGGGGGACGGCCTGGCGGATGACCCGCACCGGCCGCCCGCCGATCATCTAGCGGGCGTGGTGACCGCCGCGAGGATGAGGTGGGTCAGCTCGGCGGTGATGTCGTCCAGCGGGATGTCCTCGTCGCGCGCCGACCAGTGGTGCACCAGGTTGTTGACGGCGCCGATGACGGCGATCACGGTCAGCTCGTAGTCGCGGTCGACGGCCTCGCCGCGCGCGACGGCCTCCGCGGTGATCTCCAGCAGCGTCTCGGCCCACTGCGAGCGCCGGCCGAGGCGGTGCCGTTCCAGGTCGGAGCTGACGCCGATGACCTCGACGAACGCGATACGGGCCCAGCGCGGGTCGCTCGCGGTGACGGTGACGAAGGCGCGCACCGCCCGCTCGACCCTGGTGGCGAGGCCGGCGTCCCGCGCCTCGTCGTAGGCCGCGGCGAGGGCCTCGCCGGCGCGGTCGTTGATGATCTGGTGCAGGGCGGTGAGCAGTTCCTCGCGGCCGGAGAACTCCTCGTAGAAGTTGCGGGTGGACACGCTCGCCGTCGCGCACAGCCGCTCGATCGAGGTCGCCGCGTAACCGCGCGTGCCGAACAGTTCCAGCCCGGCCGCCAGCAGCCGTTCCCGCCGCTCCGCGCGGCGCTCCTCGGCGGAGCGGCCGCCGTAGCTGCGCCGGGGGGCGGGGTTTCGGCCGCTCATTGATCTCCGTCCAGACCTGGGGTGGCTGGCGTCAGCCTAACCGCGCCGCGGGGCCGCCGCCGCCCCGTCGGGCGTCCGGCGGTACGGACGGGCCGCCCGCACCGCTCTGGCGTGGTCGCCGGCGCGGGCCCCGGAGCGCGCGGGGCCGCCGTCACAGCGGCTCCGCTCCCCGGGGCCCGGTTGACCCGCGAGGGCGATCCAGGCGTGCGCCCGCGTCTCCTTCTCGGCGACGTCGATCCGCTGGTAGAAGGACGGGTCGACCCGTCCGGGCGCGTGCTTGACGACGCTGTCGTAGACGTAGCCGGAGACGATCAGCCCGAGCTCGGCGGGGGACCCGGCCATCCGCCGCTTGAACTCGGCGGCGTCCAGGAGGCGGGCCGCGTGGATGATCGCGCTGCCGGACACGCCGTGCGCGTCCCCGGTGACCGGCCCGGCGTCCAGCGCGAGCCGCAGGCGGATCCGGACGGCGCTCGCCGCGCTCCGGTTGTGGACGCGCAGCCCGGTGGCGATGTGCGCGGCCAGCGGGCCGAGGACGAGATGGGCGGGGACGTCCGCGGGCAGGACGATGAGGGCGCCGTCCCCGCGGTCCTCGCAGTGCGCGCGGTCCCAGGGGACGCCCGACCGCTTGAACGCCTCCTGGAGGACGGCATAGAGGGCCTTGCGGACGACCAGCCTGTCGGTGTCGGTACGGTTCGCTCCGCTGAACGCGACGATGTCGGCGAACAGGATGGGACGGATCTCCCCGTTGAGCCCGCCGCCCGCGCCCGAGGCCGGGACCGGGGCCGCGCCCGTGGCCGTGGCCGGGGTCTGGGGC
>NZ_SMKU01000243.1 GCF_004349215.1 Actinomadura rubrisoli
GTTCCAAAGGCCCGTGACCGGACGGGACGTGCTGGTGGCCGTCACGATCAGCAAGCTGGGGCGGACGCTGGCGTTCGCCGACGTCACGCTGGCCGTGGATTCGGCGACCGTCGCCCAGGCCGGCGGCGACGATGTGGCGGAGGCGGGAGTGGTCGGGGGCCTGGTGAGCATCATGGCGCGGACGAAGGCCAGGTCCTCGGGGGTGTCGGGGTCGCGGATCTGGGTGGCGCCGAGATGTGAGGAGAACAGGTCGGGGGAGCGCAGGACGTGCTTGACGTCGGCGTGGGAGAAGATCGCACAGTGGCCCGTCCCAGCGGGCCAGGGGCCGATGGCCGATTCGGCGCGCAGCTTCCGGAATGTCTCGTATGGGACGCCGGAGGCGTAGTTGGCGGGCAGGAAGATCTCCTCGTGCATGCCCTCAGCGTGCATCATGGCGGTGTGACGTTGAAGCCCGCGGACGGCGACAAGATCCTGCGCGACAACTTCGCGCCCTGGGTGCTCGAACTGGGACTGGTCGTGGAGGAGGTCGGGGAAGGGACGGCCGTTCTGCGGCTGCCCTGGTCGGAGCGGCTGGCCCGGGAGGGCGGCGGCATGTCGGGGCAGGCGCTGATGGCGGCGGCCGACACGGCGGTGGTGATCGCGGTCGCGGGGGCCAGGGGCGGGTTCGTGCCGATGACGACGGTGCAGCTCAGCGCGTCCTTCCAAAGGCCCGTGACCGGACGGGACGTGCTGGTGGCCGTCACGATCAGCAAGCTGGGGCGGACGCTGGCGTTCGCCGACGTCACGCTGGCCGTGGATTCGGCGACCGTCGCCCAGGCCAGCGCGGTGTACGCGATCATGGGGTGATGAGGCGTACCGAGAGCGTGAACGTGGCGGACGGCGAGTTCTCCCTGCACGTGTGGACTCCGCCGAGCGGGCGGGGGCCGGGGATCCTGCTGGTCCAGGAGATCTTCGGCGTCGGCGACTACGTGGAGGCCGTCGCGGACGATCTGGTCGGGCTCGGTTACGTGGTGGCGGCGCCGGACATGTTCTGGCGGATCGAGCCGGACTGGGCGGTCAAGCACGACGAGCAGGCTCTTCCGAAGGCGATGTCGATGGTGTCCGAGTTCGACTGGGAGAAGGGCCCGGAGGACCTGGAGGCCGCGCTGGCGCACTTGCGGGGCGTGCCCGAGGTGGACGGACGGGTCGGCGTGCTGGGGTTCTGCTTCGGCGGGACGCTGGCCTACCTGCTGGCGGCGCGGGCCCGGGTCGACGCGGCGGTGTCGTTCTACGGGTCGGGAGTGCCGGGTGCCCTGGAGGCGCTTGAGCGGATCGAAGGGCCGGTGCAGTTCCACTTCGGTGGGTCCGACCCGTACATCCCGCGGGAGGACGTCGCGGCCGTCGAGCGGGCGGTGGCGGGACGGGGCGGCATGGAGATCCATGTGCAGGAGGACGGCGGGCACGCGTTCCACAACCGCAAGGCGCCGATGTTCTACCAGCCCGGGCCGGCGGACCGCGCCTGGCGGCTCACGGAGGAGTTCCTTGGGCGGGTCCTGGGAGTTGGGGCGTAGCCATTCGCCGTATGGCAACGGGTCTGCTCGAACGGTTGCGTCGCTCGTTCATGTAGGTGGACGGCTCGCAGGTGTCGTCCAAGAGCGCGGTGCTCCTGGGGAGGCGGCGGCTCGGGGCAGGGGATGGCGGAACGTGATGGTCCGACAGCCGCGCGCCTGTTCGGCTGCCCGGTCCTGAGGCGGCGCGTGGGGGCGTCCGAGGACGGAGAGGGCCCCGCACCAGGGGGAACGGTGCGGGGCCTCCACGTTGTCTTCAGGACGTCCGTGCGTCCGGATCAGCCATCCGCGCGTCCGGAACAGGGGCCGGACGTCCGGAACGGATGTTCGCATGCACGGGATTCAGCCGTCCAGAAACCCGGAATCAGAAGCCGGGACGGACGGCGCCGCTGAAGTTGCGCTTGTAGTAGCCGTTCAGCTTGACCTTCTTGACGCGCTTGCCCGAGCTGGGCGCGTGGATCATGTAGCCCTTCCCGACATAGATGCCCATGTGGCTCTTGCCGCCGTAGAAGAAGACCAGGTCGCCCTTGACCAGGCGCTTCCGCGAGACCTTGTACTTGACCGCGCGGTAGATCTGCTGGGTGGTACGCGGAAGCTTCACCCCGGCCTTGCGCCAGGAGCCTCCGGCCAGTCCCGAGCAGTCCCACGAGCGGGGACCGGTGCCGCCGTAGCGGTACGGGTCGCCGATCTGCGCGTACGCGTACTTGACGGCGTAGGCGGCGCGCTTCTTCTGCCTCGCCTTGCGGTACGCCGAGACCTTGGCGGCCGCCACGGCGGCGACGTTGACCTGCTGCGGCGGTGCCGCGGCCTCCGCGGGCGCGGCCACGAGGAGCGACGCTCCGAGCGTGGCCGTCGTCGCGATGGCGATGCCACCGGCGAGCGACGTGCGGATGAGACCGGGCTTCAGGGGGTTGCGAGCGGTATGCAGGATGACTCCAGACATCGCGGATGGTGCCTACCGGGCAGCCGTCACCGCCGGCGGGAGACCCGCCCGGGGTTCGGGATGCCGCGGCCGACCGGGCCCCGGGCGCCAGGGGGGCGCCGCGGGTCGCGACCGCTTCCGGCTCCGTGCCTCTTGGCTGCACGGACTCGGCGATCGACGGCGGGCTCTTCGGCGGCTACTCCGTCCGCGGGACGATCGGGACCCGTGGCGGGGCCCGGGACGTCCGAGGGACGGGACCCAGCCTTGAGAGGGGTGAAGGCTGGGGCGGCACCGCTGCCGCGCGTCGGGTTGCGTGTTCTGTTATCTGGGCGGCGATCTGTGCCGCATGAACCGGGCAGGAACGTAGCCAGGGTTCGCCCCGAATGGCAAATCGGAAGTCAATTTTTCCTCCCGGACAGGTGTCCGGACGGACGCTCCGATCGCCGTTCTGCCTGGGCGGACCGGCCGCTCATTCCGTCCATTGTGAGGTGGGTCACAGTCCGCTGGGAAACGCGATCTAGACCGTTCGGGCATGAACGCACCGTGCCGGACACAATGCGCCCCGTGATGACCATTCCTGGATTCGCCGGATTGGATCACGGCTTCGCGGTAGATCGAGAAGGCTCAGGTCGAGGACGTCTGGAGCGCGCCAGGCGGTACAATCGACCTCCCCGGACGGGCGCTGGATCGCCCGTTGGGGGAGGTGCGGCAAAAGGTATTCGGCGGGCCCTGGCATTTATCGAGTTGTGATATGGGCCGCCTTCGTCCCCGCCGCCCTCGTTGTGTCGTTCGCTGCGTCCCGAGTGCCGGATGTCTGATTTAGGGGATGCCGTGATGGAGCGATCCACGTCCTGATTCCGCGAATTCGGCGGACGCGCGGCCGGCCGATCAAGGGCGTGCCAATCCGCTCACTTTCCGTCGATGGCCGCTGGCCGGTGGCCCGCGAGATAGCCGGTTCCGGTCACCGGATGGGATCGACGTCCGTTCCGTACCGTTCGGTAACCCGAAGAAGACTCACGTTCGGCGCCCCCGCCCCTGTACGCGGCGTGCGCGACGCCCGAAAAGGGAAGAAACTCCTGCTCCCAGGCTCTGGAATGAATATCGTTTCCATGCGACGCTGAATCCTGTCCCAGACTCGGTGAGAGGGGAGAACGGTCATGTCCTTGACTGTCGACGACCGGCTGCTGGAGAAGGCGCGCCAGGGAGAGGTGGACGACGCGTCATTCGTGGCGTGCGTCCGCGACTCGCTGCCGTACGCGTGGGAGGTCGTCACCGGCGTCGTCGCCCGTATGCGCGACGGCGGAATCGGATTCGCCGACAACCAGACCCCGCCGCCGGACGAGCAGGCCCGCGGCCAGTTGCTGCGCGTCCTCGCCAGCGACTCGATGCGCGGCGCGCTGGAGCGCCATTTCGGCGTCCGGCTGGCGTTCCAGAACTGCCACCGCGTCGCGGCGTTCGACCTGGCGGCCGAGGGCGGGATCGCCCGCTACGAGAAGTTCATCTCGCCCCGCGCCCAGCTCCTGAACCAGTCCCCCGAGCTCGTCGACTGCTAGCGGCCGCTTCCTTCACGTCCTCCAGCCCGTTGACGTGCGGCGAGACGAAGTCAAAGACATGGCGTCCACGAGTTACAGGCGCTGCGTGACGACGGCTCGCCGCGCGTCGACGGAGAACCCGGGGGCGGGCGTGAGGGTGAGGGAACGCGGTCAGGGAAGGAGGCGTTGGGCCCGGTATGGCGACTGTCGCGTTCCTGACGATCCCCGGACTGGTGATCGGCCTTGTCCTGCTGGCTGCTGTGGATCGCCTGGGCCTGTGGGCCAACGCGCGGTTCCGGTTGCCGTGGCGGCGGGACGAGACGGGACGGCCGCTGTCCGCCATCGGGCTGGAGCAGGTGGACGAACTGTTCCACGCCTCCAAGCGCTACGAACTCGACCAGCGCCGCACCTCGCTGATGCTGCGCGACGAAGAGCGCGACGGCGCGCCACCGGCCGCCCGCGTCGACCTCGACGCCGGCACCGCCGTCCTCCGTCGGCCGGACGGGCCGATGGGGCAGGGTCGAAGGTAAGAGTTCTCCCGCGTCTCGGAGATCGCCGAATGACCCCGGAATCATCGGGTACCGCCACGGCGACCGGCGAGAACCAGGGGAACGCGTGGGTGATGTGCGAACGGAGCCGAGGACCGGAGCGAACGAAGTACCCGGAGGCGTGAACACACCGCCGACCGGGGCTGGCGGCGAGTCCGGCAGCGCGCCCGGCGGCGGGCCGGAGAGCGGGTCCGGTGGCGGGGCGGAGAGCGGTCCCGGTGGCGGGTCCGGTGGCGGGCCGAGGAACGCGCCCGGGCCAGAGGTCAGGGGCCCTGGATCCGGCCGCATCCCTCCGGAGCCCGGAGGTGTTCCGGAGCCTGGCGGTGTTCCGGAGCCTGCTGCTGCCTCGGAGCCTGGCGGCGTCCCGGAGTCCGGCGGCGTCCCAGAGCCTGGCGGCGCTCCGGGGTCCAGTGGCGGCCCGGAGCCTGACGGCGGCCCGCAGTCCGGTGACGGCCCGGAGTCCGGTAGCAGCCCAGAGCCAGGCGGCGGCCCGGACTCCGGCGGCGTCTCGGAGTCCGGTGGCGGCCCGGAGCCTGACGGCGGCCCGCAGTCCGGTGGCGGCCCGGAGCCTGGTGGTGGCTCAGAGGCCAGTGGTGTTGCGGAAGCGGTTGTGGTTTCGGAGTCCTGTGGGGGTTCGAGGTCCGGTGGCGGCTCGGACGGGTTGTTGCTGAGCTTGAAGCGGGCCGCGGCCGCGCTGCGGGAGGCGGGCGTCGGGTTCGCGCTCGCGGGAGGGTTCGCCGCGTATGCGCACGGAGCGGCGGTGTCCACGCACGACGTTGACTTCGTGGTGCGGGAGCGGGACGTCCAGGCGGCGCTCGACACGCTCGGCGCGGCCGGGATGCGGCACGTGGAGACCCCGGAGAACTGGCTCGCGAAGGTCTACGACGGCGAGCACCTCATCGACCTCATCCACAGCCCGTCGGGCCGTCCGGTGGGCGACGAGTTGCTCGGGCGGGCCGAGGAGATGGCGGTCGGGGCGGTCTTCATGCCGGTCCTCCCGGCGACCGATCTGGTGGTCATGCGGCTGCTGGCCTTCACCGAGACGGCCTGTGACTTCAGCGGGTTCCTGCATGTGAGCCGGGCGCTGCGGGAGCAGGTGGACTGGCCGTACGTCGCCGCGGAGACCGCGCATTCCCCGTACGCCTACGCCTTCCTGACCCTGCTGGCCCGCCTCGACGTCATCGAAGGGGGCGTCCCGTGACCGATCTGCCCGGATACCTGTCCGCCCACATCCAGGAGAGGCTCGCGGCGGAAGCCTTCGAGCTCGGCATCCGCGTCGACGTCCGCGGCGAGGTGGTGCACCTGCGCGGCGAGGTCGTGAGCGAGGAGCGGCGCCTGGCGGTCGAGGACGCCGCGCGCGTCGCCGCCGAGGGCCGCGAGATCTGCAACGAGGTGTCCGTCGTCCCCGTGGGGGAGCCGGACGGGGAGGAGAGGCTCTCATGATCCACGTCGCGGCGGCGGGGGACCTCCACGTCGGGCCCGAGGGGACCGGCACGTACCGGGAGCGGCTGTCGGGGCTGGCCGACCAGGCCGATGTGTTCCTGGTCGCCGGGGACCTGACCAGGCACGGCACGGTCGAGGAGGGACGGGTCGCCGCGGGCGAGCTGCGCGACCTCGGCCTGCCGGTGATCGCGGTGCTCGGCAACCACGACTACCACTCCGATGCCGAGGAGCAGATCACCGGCGTGCTGCGGGACGCGGGCGTCACCGTCCTGGAAGGGGACGGGACGGTCGTGGACTGCGGCGGGACGAGGCTCGGCGTCGCGGGCGGGAAGGGGTTCGGCGGCGGCTTCCAGGGCAAGTGCGCCGGCGATTTCGGCGAGCCGGAGATGAAGGAGTTCGTCCGGCACACCAAGGACTTCGCGGGACGGCTCGGGGCCGCGCTGCTGCAACTGGACGCCGACGTGCGGGTGAGCCTGACCCACTACTCGCCTGTCGAGGACACCCTTGAGGGCGAGCCGCCGGAGATCTACCCGTTCCTCGGGAGCTATCTGATCGGCGAGGCCATCGACGCGGCGGACGTGGCGCTGGCGATCCACGGGCACGCCCACAAGGGCAGCGAGAAGGGGCTGACGCAGGGCGGCGTCCGCGTCCGGAACGTGGCGCTGCCGGTGATCCAGCACGCGTACGCGCTCTACTGCCTGGACGCAGGCGACGCGGGGAAGACCACTCGTGCGGACGTGACCGAGCGCGGGCGTGTCGGGGTTCCCGCGTCGGCCTGGTGACGGCGGGGAACCGATGACACCGTGACCACGGTGGAGGCGCCCGCCGGCCCGCTACGGTGGGGCGCCCCGGAGGCCGGTGGACGACCGCAAGATCATTGTGGGAGGGGAGCGATCTTGCGGTCGTTCGCCGGCCTTCCGCGCTGAGTGCCACCGGTCTTCCGCGCGGGGCGCCACGGCCTTGCGTGCGGGGTGCCTCGGCCTTGCGCGGGGAGCGCCACCGGCCTTCCGTACGGAGCGCCGGCGGTCGTCCGCGTGGGGCGGTTGTTCACCGGTCGTCGGTGCGGAGCAGGTCGAGGACGGCCCGTTCGACGGGGCCCTGCGTCGCGAGCTCGCCCGCCGAGGTCTCGACGCCGAGCTTGGACAGGACGGGCGCGATCGTCCGGCCGTCCTCGTACAGCTCGATGATCCGCGGGTCGATGTAGGAGGCGCGCGCCACGGCCGGGGTGTTGCCGAGGTACGCGGCGACCTCCTTGACGACGCGGACGACGGCCCGCCTGCGCGCGGTCTCGCTGCCCCCGGCGCGGACCGACACCGCGAGGCCCACGGCGGCGAGGACGGTGGCGTGCCAGGTGCGGAAGTCCTTGGCGGTGAAGTCGCCGCCCGTGACCTCCCGGACGAAGTCGTTGATGTCGGACGTGGTGACGTCGTGCCATCCGTCCCGCGTCCGGTAGGCGAGCAGTTCGGGGGAGTCGTCCCGGCGGCGCATGAGGCCGTTGACGACCTTGCAGACGTCCTCTTCGGCGACGGACTGGTGCCGTTCCTTGGCGCCTTTGGCCGGGTACTCGAACGCCACCTCGCCGCGCCGGCACGTGACGTGCTCGCGTAGGACGGTTGCCAGCCCGAACGTGCCGTTCTCCGCCGCGTACGCCTCCCCGCCGATCCGGAAGAACCCGAGGTCGATCAGCCGGACGGCGGCCGACAGCACCCGCTCGCGGCCGTAGCCCCGTCCGGACAGGTGGCGGGCGAGCGTATCTCGGACCTCCGGTAGCCGCTCGGCGAGTTCCAGGACGTGCTCGTGCTTCTCCCGGTCGCGCTGCTCCCGCCAGTCCTCGTGGTAGAGGTACTGGCGTCGGCCCGCGGCGTCGGTGCCCATCGCCTGGATGTGGCCGTCGGCGTCGGGGCAGATCCACACGTCCCGCCACGCGGGCGGGATGACCAGCGACCTGATCCGCTCCTTCTCGGACGGGTCGTCCAGCGGGCGGCCGTCCAGGCCCAGGTAGGAGAAGCCGCGCCCGCACCTGCGCCGTCCGAAGCCGGGCTCCGCGGGATCGCTGCGCCGCAGCTCCATGCGCGCTCAGCCGGGGTGGATCTCGCCGCCGGCGGGCACCAGCGTCTGGCCGGAGTAGTACGACGACAGCCGGTCGGACGCGAAGAACACGTAGGACGGGGCGATCTCGTCGGGGTCGGCGGCGCGTCCCATCGGCGCCTGCCCGCCGAAGCCCTCCACCTTCTCCTCGCCGAGCGTGGCGGGGATCAGCGGCGTCCAGACCGGGCCGGGCGCGACGCAGTTGACGCGGATCTCGCGGTCCATGAGGTTCTGGGCGAGGGACGTGGTCAGCGCCATCGCGGCGGCCTTGCTGGCCGAGTAGTCGATCAGCGTCTTGTTGCCGCGCAGGCCGTTGATCGACCCGGTGACGACGATGGACGATCCGGGCCCCAGATGCTCCAGGGCCTCCTGGACGGTCCAGAAGAGCGCGAAGACGTTCACCTCGAACGTCCGGCGGAGCTGCGCGTCGTCGATCTCGCGGACGTCCTTCACCGGCGCCTGCGTCCCGTGGTGCAGGACGAGCACGTCCAGCCCGCCGAGGTCGCGGGCCGAGTGCTGGACCACCTCGCGGCAGTGCCGCTCCTCGGCGAGGTCGCCGCCGAAGGTGAAGCAGCGGCGGCCCGTCGCGGTGACGAGTTCCGCGGTGTGCCGGGCGTCGTCGTCCTCCACCAGGTAGGTGATGGCGACGTCGGCGCCCTCCTTGGCGAACGCGACCGCGACGGCCCGCCCGATGCCGGAGTCGCCGCCGGTGATCAGCGCGCGCCGTCCGTCCAGCAGGCCCCGGCCGGCGTAGTCGCGCATCTCGTCGCGCGGCTCGGGTGTCATCTCCCTTGTACGGCCTGGGTAGGACTGGCTCTGTGCCGGCTTCTCGCTCATCCGTCCGTGCTCCCCCTTGAGATCCGTTACGGCGGATGCCCTGAGCTGTGGGAGGCAAACATCCCCGTAGGGTGACTCCCGAGTAACATCGCGCCCGGCAATCCGGTGGGGTGTGCGCAGAGCGCGGGGTGACGTCTGGATACCATCATCCCGAACCACATTCGGTCCCTCACGTAAGGTGCTGCTTATGGACCTGAACGGAGTTTCCGCCGTCGTATCCGGTGGCGCGAGCGGTCTCGGTGAGGCCACCGTCCGCGCGCTCGCCGCCGAAGGCGCCAAGGTCGTCGTCGCCGACCTGAACGAGGACAGGGGCAAGGCCCTCGCCGACGAGGTCGGCGGCGTCTTCGTCAAGACCGACGTGTCGAACGAGGAGCAGGTGGGTGCCGCCGTCCAGGCCGCCGTCGACACCGGCGCCCCGCTGCGCGTCATCGTCAACAGCGCCGGCATCGGCTGGGCCTCGCGCACGGTCGCCCGCGACGGCACCCCGCACGACCTCGGCCAGTACGAGACCGTCATCCGGGTCAACCTGATCGGCACCTTCAACCTGATGCGCATCGGCGCCGCCGCCATCGCCAAGACCGAGCCGGCCGATGCCGACGGCCTGCGCGGCGTGGTGATCAACACCGCGTCCATCGCCGGACTGGAGGGCCAGACGGGGCAGATCGCCTACTCCGCCTCCAAGGGCGGCATCATCGGCATGACGCTGCCCGCCGCGCGCGACCTCGCCGCGATCGGCGTCCGGGTCAACACCATCTGCCCCGGCGTCATCGACACCCCGATCTACGGCCAGGGCGAGGACGCGGAGGCGTTCAAGGCCAAGCTGTACGCGCCCGTCCCCTTCCCCAAGCGCATGGGCAAGGCGTCGGAGTTCGCCCACCTCGTCAAGTCCCTGATCGAGAACGACTACATGAACGGCGAGACCATCCGTTTCGACGGTGGCATCCGCTTCCAGCCGAAGTGAGGCCCGCATGACCGAAGCTCTACCGCCCGAGGGGGGACGACCCCCCACGCCCCCCGATGCGGCTTCGCCGCCGGTTCTGCTGACGGAGGAAGACGGCGCCGTCCTCGTCATCACCATCAACCGCCCCCAGGCGCGGAACGCCATCACCGGCGAGGTCGCGCGGGGGATCGCGGCGGCGCTGGACGAGCTCGACTCCCGCAAGGACCTGTCGATCGGCGTCCTCACCGGCGCCGGCGGCACGTTCTGCGCCGGCATGGACCTCAAGGGCTTCCTGACGGGCGACAACCCCGTCGTCGAGGGACGCGGGTTCGCCGGGATCGTCGAGCGTCCGTCCAGCAAGCCGCTGATCGCCGCCATCGAGGGCTACGCCCTGGCGGGCGGCTGCGAGGTGGCGCTGGCCTGCGACATGATCGTCGCGTCGCGGGACGCCCAGTTCGGGCTGCCCGAGCCGAAGCGCGGCCTCGTCGCCGCGGGCGGCGGCCTGCTGCGGCTTCCGCGGCGTATCCCGTTCCACATCGCCATGGAGATCGCCCTGACCGGCGACAAGTACCCGGCGGAGCGGATGGCCGAGCTCGGGTTCGTCAACCGGCTCGCCGAGCCGGGCGGCGCGCTCGCCGCGGCCAAGGAACTGGCCCTCAAGGTCGCCGAGAACGCCCCGCTGGCGCTCGCGGCCACCAAGAAGGTCATCGTCGAGTCCGCGGAGTGGACGGCCGAGGAGGCGTGGAAGAAGCAGGGCGAGATCACCCTGCCCGTCTTCACCTCCAAGGACGCGCAGGAGGGCCCGGCGGCCTTCGCGGAGAAGCGCAAGCCGAACTGGAAGGGCGAGTAGCGCCCGCACCGCACGAGCACGCCCGGGGACGGGGCCGCACCGCGCCGCCCCGGGCGTTCTCGCATATCTGCACAGGTCGCGACGTCGTGAGCGCGGAACGCGAGGGGCGTGAGTGATTTCTGCGGCCTGATCCGGCCGTCCGGAAAGTCCCTCTTACCCGGGAGTAGGGATTCCCGTACCCTTTTGCTGCGCTCGACGATCTTGGGGGTGGACGGATGGGAAGGAACGTCGAGTACATCAGCTGACCCCCCAGCCGCAGCGCCCGTCCCGCCCACCCCTCCATCCGGGACGGGCGCTGCCATGCCCCGGGCACGCGCTTCGCCCCGCGCTCGCAACCGACCTTCCGGGACGGCCAGGGCGCTGACCAGCGGGCTCTGGATTGGTCCACCGCGCAAGCTGCGGCGACCGTTGTGAGTGCCTCTTCGCGTGGTTATTGTCGGCCCGGTGCCCGATTCCTCCCGAAGGGAGCGAGCCAATGGACGTCCGTGCCATGCCGTCGGCTGTCCGGAAGGGAACGCCGCCCTCGCTGGTGGGGCGCTCCGCGCCGCTCGCGTCCGTGGAGTCCCGTCTGGCCTCGAACGGCAGCGCCATCCTCACGGGCCCCAGCGGCATCGGGAAGACGGCGCTGCTCGAAGCCGTCGGGGCCGCGGCCGCCGCGCGCGGGGAGATCGTCCTGCGGGTCGCCGGGACGGAGACGGAGCGGTGGGTGCCCTGCTCGGGGCTGGCCGAGCTGCTCGACCAGCTGCCCGGCACCCTCACCGCCCAGTTGCCGAGGGAGGAGCTGACCGGGCTGCCCGAGCCGCACCCGGCGGCGACCGGTGCGCGCCCCGCCGGCGCGCGGTCCGCGGACCGGCCTGCCGGCGCGGCGTCCGCGGACCGGTCCGCCATGGACCACGTCGCGTGCCGGCTGGCCTTCCGCGGGCTGCTCGCCCGCTGCGCCGAGGACCGTCCGGTGCTGCTGCTCATCGACGACGCCCAGTGGCTGGACACCGAGTCGGTCCAGGCCATCCGCTATACGCTGCGCCGCCTCGGCTCCCGGGGAGTGCGCGCCGTCGTCGCCGGGCGCTGGCCGGACGGGCTCGCCTCGGGGGACGGGGGCAGCGCGCCGTGGGCTCCCGTCCCCGACGCCCTCCACCTCCCCGTCCCGCCCCTCGGACCGGACGAGCTGGCCGAGATGTTCGACAGCTACGGGCTCCCCGTCCGCGTGGTGAACACCCTGCACTCCGATTCCGGCGGCAACCCGTACCTCGCGCTGGCGCTTGGCGGCGCGTTCACCGACCGCATACCGCGGCACTGGCGGCCCGCCCCGCTGCCGCAGCGCGTCCAGGCCGTGATCGTCGAGCGGCTGGGGCGGCTGCCCGAGCAGGCCCGCGAGACGCTGCTGATGGCCGCGCTGGCCATCCGGCCGACGACCGACCTGCTGTGCCGCGCCGGACGCACCGAGGCCGCCCGGGACATCCGGCACGCCGCCGGCCTGGGGCTGCTGATCACCGAGGGCGGCGGCATCCGGTTCACGCCGCCCGCCGTCGGCACCGTCCTGGCCGAGTCCGCCGACGCGCCGCATCTGGCGCGGGTGCACCGGGCGCTGGCCGCCGTGGTGCCGGACGCGGCGGGCCGGGCCCGGCACCGCGCCCTGGCCGACCCGGGGCCGAACGCCGAGCTCGCGCATTCGCTGGTCACCGCGGCCGAGCAGGCCGTCCGGCAGGGCTCGCACCGGATGGCGGCCGAGCTGTACCGGCTGGCCGCCGACCGGTCGCCCGCCGAGCCCGCGGCCGAGCGGCTGGAGTGGCTGGTCGCGGCGGCCGAGACGGGCGCGAACGGCGGCCTTCCCGACCTGGTGCACCAGGCCGCCGAAGCCGTCCTCGCGGCGGACGCCACCCGGGCCCAGCGGGTGCGGGTCAGGCTCGCCGTGCTCGATCTGTCCGGCCAGGGGCTCGCCGAGATGGGCGAGGTGTTCGCCGCCGCCCTGGTCGACGCGGAGGGCGATCCGGCGCTGCTCGGGCCGCTGCGGCTGCGGATGGCGCTCGGAGCCCTGCTGAACGGCGCGCCCGACCGCGCGGAACACGAGGCCAACGGCGCGCTCGCCCACGCGCGGGAGTCCGGCGACACGGCGGTCGAGGCCAAGGCGCTGACCGTCCGGGCGAACATCGCGCTGATCGAGGGACGCGGCGACTACGGCACCGACCTGAGACGCGCGCGGCGCCTGCCGGAACCGCCTCTGGACGGCCAGCTGCACACCACGCCGCGGTTTTTGGCGGCCTACTGCGCCGTCTTCGAGGACCGGCTGACCGAGGCCCGCGACGACCTGCTGCGGATGCTGGCCCTGGTGGAGCGGGGGTCCGGCGAGGAGGTCGTGCACGTGCTGCGCCACCTGACCGAGGTGGCCGTCCGGACGGGCCGGTGCCGCGAGGCGCTCGACTTCGCGGACCGTGCCATGCGCATCACGGAGGAGGCCGCGCTCAGCCCGGGACCGGCCTGGTACCACGGCGCGCTGGCGGAGCTGGCCGGGGGCAGCGTCCGCCGCGCCGTCGCCCTCGCCGAGCGGGGCCTGCGGGCGTCCGAGCAGGAGAACGACGTCATCTTCCAGAGCCGCCTGCTGCACGTGCTCGGCGTCGCCCGCATGCGCGGCGGCGACGTCCGCGCCGGCGTCGACACCCTCTGGCGGATCGACACGCTGGGCGAGGGCTGCGGGCGGCGGTCGCCGATGGTGCTGCGCTGGCACAGCAACCTGGCCCAGGGGCTCGCGGCCCTCGGCGACACCGACCGGGCCGAGGAGGTGATCCGCACGACCCGCGCCGCGGTCGGCGACCGGGCCCGCGGCGTCGGCGTCACCGGCGGGCTGGACCGCGCGGAGGCCGCCGTGCTCGCGGCACGCGGGGACCACGAGGGGGCGGTCGCGCTCCTGCGGCAGGCGGCGGCGCTGTTCGAGCGGCTCGGCCAGCCGCTCGAAGTCGGGCACTGCCTCCTCGAAGAGGCCAGGGTCGAGCGCCGCCGCCGGCGCGGCGGGCCCGCCCGGCAGGCGGCGACGGACGCCCTGGAGATCTTCCTGCGATGCGAGGCGCGGCCCTGGGCCGAGCAGGCGCGGCACCGGCTCGCGCGCCTGGACATGGGCCTCCAGGACGGCCCCGCGCCGCTCGCCGCCGTGGCCCACGCGTCCCTGACCGAGGGCGAGCAGCGGATCGCGCTGCTCGTCGGCCAGGGCGCCACCAACCAGCAGGTGGCCAACCGGCTGTACCTCAGCGTGAAGACCGTCGAGGCGTCCCTCACCCGCATCTACCGCAAGCTGGGCATCCGCTCCCGGTCGCAGCTCGGCTCCCTGCTGCACGGCGGCCTGGACGGGCCGGGGGCGTCCCTCCCCTCATAGGACATATCGGGCATCCCTCGTCCATCCCCGCACGGTGTAGGGATTCCCCTTGCGCCGGAACCGATCTCCCTACGGATGCGTCCGGCGGCGAACTTCCCGGTGACATGAGCGCGAATCGCGTGCGATCGTTCCCGCGTCAACCACCCTCCGACACTCCGGAGTTCCGGCGCACCACCCCGCCGTCGGAACGCTCCCCTCCGGCCGCCTCCCCACGGCGGCCGTCCGACTAGGAGTACACCGCGTGACATCCACGAACCCCCGGCGCGCCGCGCGGCGCGCCACCAAGAGCAGCGCGCTGGTCGCCGTCGCCGCCATGGCGGCGCTCAGCCTGCAGACGGGTCCGGCCACCGCCACCCCCGTCCCGGCCCCCCAGGG
>NZ_SMKU01000244.1 GCF_004349215.1 Actinomadura rubrisoli
GGGCGGCAGGTCTCGGCCGGGGCGGGCCTGCGCTACGACGGGTCGATGACGGTGGACGGCAAGCCCGTCCAGGCGAGCCTGCGGGTCACGCGGTCGGGCTCGGCGAGCGGCACGCTCACGGCGGGCCCGCTGAAGGCGGACGTCGTGGCGGTGGACGGCGTGACCTATATCAAGGCCGGGGCGGCGTTCTGGCGCGACTACGCCGGGGAGACCGGGCATCCGGAGAACTACGCGGGCCGCTGGTCCAAGGCGCCGGCCTCGATGCCCGGGTTCGACGTCCCGGACGTGCTCGGCCCGCAGGCAATCGCCAAGCGGCTCGCCCAGGCGCCGGCGGACCCGCCCACCGAGGACGTGAACGGCGCCCGCGCGTTCAAGGTCAAGACCACGGGCGCGGACTACCTGGTCTCGGCGGCGGCCCCGTACCGGCTGCTCGGCGTGCGGACCGCCGGGCGGGGCGACCCGAGGTTCACCGTCGCGGACGTGCCCGACCCGGCCCCGCTGTTCGCCGAGCTGCGCCCGCGCGTCGCCGCGCTGGGCGGCGCCGCCGACCCTTCGCTGCATTTCGCACCCGGGAAGCTGACCTTCGTCAACTGCGACCAGAACACGAGCGGCTGCACCGTGAGCGTGCCCGCCACGCTCACGGCCCCGGTCCCGGCGCCCTCCGGTGCGCGCGCCGCGCTGCGGGCGACGATCACGTCCAAGGGCCGTCCGCTCGGCTCGTGCACGACGTCGGCCGCGGTGCCGTCCTCGCGCGATCTGGTGCTGCGCTGCACCGTCAAGGGACGGACCTGGCGGATGTGGATGAAGGCGGCCCTGGACCAGCCCGGCGCGCATCCGTACGAGGCGCAGGCGCGCGTCGTCGGGGAGGCGCTGGCCGCGTCCGGGGTGGGGGACCTGCTCGCCATGATCGATCGTGAGCGCGGGACGAAGCCGAAGCGCTCGCCCGGCGCCGGGGCGGGGCCACCCTCGGCCAAGCGGTCCGCGCCTCCGGCGGGCCGGTGGTCCGCGCCCCCCGCGAGCCCTCGCACTGGCATCCCGACCAGGCGCTGACCGCCGACTGGTCCTGCTTTGGCCGGGTCTGACCAACTTCACGGCTGTCGCGCGCGGGACAGGCTTGCGGACCTGCGGCGCCACGGCCGGGGGCCGGTTCAGCAGAACTTTATTCGGCCTGTCTAGACTTCGGGACGTGAACTCCGTGCCACCGGGGAGCCCCGGCTCCCCGACGACTCCTGGGCGGCTCGTGCGCCGGCTGCACGTCGACCTGTGCCGCCAGGCCAGTTCCCTGTGTTCGCGATGAACTCGGGGACCTGTCCAGGTCGTACCACCGGATAGGACCTGCCCGAATCCGGGGGAGTCGCATGAACCCCTGTCCAAAGTGATACGTCTTGTGTTACGGGGCAGCGACTCCCTGGACGAGGGGTGTCACATGACGGGCGGAGCGGTGGTCCCGGTCGATCCCTCCCGCGACCGGCGGCCGCCAGCAGGACGTCGGCGGACCCGCGAACGGGCCCGTCCGCCCGTCTACCGTGCCTCCCGTCCCCCGATAACAGCATCCCATCCCGGACATACCATGAAGGTAAGCCTAAGTAGCATCACGATCCTGGGTGCCTCCCCCAGGACGGGTGCTGCGCGTCGAGGAGGTCTTCCTCTGTGACCAAACAGGTCCAGCAACTCGACCGCGTCATCATCCGCTTCGCCGGTGACTCCGGTGACGGCATGCAGCTGACCGGCGACCGCTTCACCCAGGAGACGGCGGCGTTCGGCAACGACTTGTCGACGTTGCCGAATTTCCCGGCCGAGATCCGCGCCCCCGCCGGGACCCTCCCCGGCGTGTCCAGTTTCCAGTTGCACTTCGCCGACCACGACATCCTCACCCCGGGCGACGCGCCCAACGTCCTGGTCGCCATGAACCCCGCCGCGCTCAAGGCCAACCTCGGGGACCTCCCCCGCGGCGCCGACCTGATCGTCAACACCGACGAGTTCACCAAGCGCAACCTGGCCAAGGTCGGCTACGCGGCGAGTCCCGTCGAGGACGGCTCGCTGGCCGAGTTCCGGGTGCACGCGCTGCCGCTCACGTCGATGACGGTGACGGCGCTGACGGATTTCGAGATCTCCAAGAAGGACGCCGAGCGCGCCAAGAACATGTTCGCCCTCGGGCTGCTGTCGTGGCTGTACCACCGGCCCACCGAGGGGACGCTCGCGTTCCTGGAGAAGAAGTTCGCCCGCAAGCCCGACATCATGAAGGCCAACATCGCGGCCTTCCAGGCGGGCTGGAGCTATGGCGAGACCACCGAGGCGTTCTCGGTGCAGTACGAGATCAAGCCGGCCGAGCACGACCCGGGGCTCTACCGCAACATCACCGGGAACGTCGCGCTCTCCTACGGCCTCGTGGCCGCGGGACAGCAGAGCGGACTGCCGATCTACCTGGGCTCTTACCCGATCACTCCGGCGTCCGACATCCTGCACGAGTTGTCCAAGCACAAGAAGTTCGGCATCAGGACCTTCCAGGCCGAGGACGAGATCGCGGCGGTCGGCGCCGCGCTGGGCGCCTCGTTCGGCGGGTCCCTCGGCGTCACGACGACGTCCGGGCCCGGCATCGCGCTGAAGAGCGAGACGATCGGGCTGGGGGTCGCCACCGAGCTGCCGCTGCTGGTCATCGACGTCCAGCGGGCCGGCCCCTCGACCGGGCTGCCGACCAAGACCGAGCAGGCCGACCTGCTGCAGGCCATGCACGGCCGCAACGGCGAGGCGCCCGTCCCGGTCATCGCGCCGCGGTCCCCGTCCGACTGCTTCGACGCCGCCCTGGAGGCCGCCCGGATCGCGGTGAAGTACCGCACCCCGGTCATCCTGCTGTCGGACGGCTACCTCGCCAACGGCTCCGAGCCGTGGAAGCTGCCGGACGTCGCGTCCCTGCCGGTGATCGAGCCGAACTTCGCCGCGCCCGACCAGGAGGACTTCCAGCCCTTCAGGCGCGACCCGGAGACCCTGGCACGGCCGTGGGCGATCCCGGGCACGGCGGGCCTGGAGCACAGGATCGGCGGCCTGGAGAAGGCCGACGGCTCCGGCAACATCTCCTACGACCCGGCCAATCACGACCGCATGGTCCGGCTCCGCCAGGCCAAGGTCGACGGCATCGCGAACGACATCGCGCCGCTGGAGGTGGACGACCCGTCCGGCGAGGCCCGGGTCCTGGTCCTCGGCTGGGGCGGGACGTTCGGGGCGATCTCCGCCGGCGTCCGCCGCGTCCGCGGGAACGGGCAGCTCGTCGCGCAGGCCCACCTGCGCCACCTCAACCCGTTCCCGGCCAACCTGCCCGAGGTCCTGCGGTCCTACGACAAGGTCGTGGTGCCGGAGATCAACCTGGGCCAGCTCGCGCTGCTGCTGCGCGGCCGGTTCCTCGTCGACGTGATCGGCTACAACCAGGTCCGCGGCCTGCCCTTCAAGGCCGAAGAGCTGCAGGGCGTCATCCAGGATGTGATCGACAGTGAGTGACCACGGCGTCAACGGATCGAACGGTGCCGGCGCCACGCCGGCGAACGGCCGGTCCCTGCTCTCGCTCGTGCCGAAGGCCGACGGGAAGCAGACGTTGAAGGACTTCAAGACCGACCAGGAGGTGCGCTGGTGCCCCGGCTGCGGTGACTACGCCATCCTCGCCGCGGTCCAGTCCTTCCTGCCCGAGCTCGGCCTGCGCCGCGAGAACATCACGTTCGTGTCCGGCATCGGCTGCTCGTCCCGGTTCCCGTACTACATGAACACCTACGGGTTCCACTCGATCCACGGCCGCGCCCCGGCGATCGCGACGGGCCTCGCCACGTCCCGTCCCGACCTGTCGGTCTGGGTGGTCACCGGCGACGGCGACGCGCTGTCCATCGGCGGCAACCACCTGATCCACGCGCTGCGCCGCAACGTCAACCTCAAGATCCTGCTGTTCAACAACCGGATCTACGGACTGACCAAGGGCCAGTACTCGCCGACGTCCGAGCTCGGCAAGATCACCAAGTCGACGCCGATGGGCTCGCTGGACGCGCCGTTCAACCCGCTGTCACTGGCGATCGGCGCGGAGGGCACGTTCGTCGCCCGGACGATCGACTCCGACCGCAAGCACCTGCAGTCGGTGCTGCGGGCGGCCGCCCAGCACCGGGGCACCGCGCTCGTGGAGATCTACCAGAACTGCAACATCTTCAACGACGGCGCGTTCGAGCCGCTGAAGGACGCCTCCGTCCGCGACGACATCACCGTCCGGCTGGAGCACGGCGAGCCGATCGTGTTCGGCGCGGAGGGGACCAAGGCGCTGCGGCGCTCCCCTTCCGGCTCGTTCGAGGTCGTGAACGTCGCGGACGCGGACCCGTCCGAGATCGTCGTGCACGACGCCCACAACCCGGACCCGTCGCAGGCGTTCGCGCTGTCGCGGCTCGACTCCCCGACGTTCGAGCACACCCCGATCGGCATCTTCCGCGACGTGGACCGCCCGTCCTACGACGAGCTGATGCGCGAGCAGTTGGACGAGGCCGCCGAGACGCAGGGCAAGGGAGACCTCGCGGCGCTGCTCAGCAGCGGCGACACCTGGCGCATCGACTAGCGGAGTTCGCCTCCGGCGTCGTCTTGCCGTGCAGGTGGGGCGCTCGTGCGAGGGTTCGAAGCCCGTCCCCGGTTCGCCGGGGACGGGTTTTCGCGCATTGAAAGCCCGCGAACGGGGCACGGTTCATCACGAGGCGAGCGTCCGCGGACCGGCGCGCCGATCGGCGACCGCCTCGGACCAGGGCACGATGCGGGACGCCGCCTCGTTTTGACAGACTGTGGAGATCATGTAGCCCGGGGAGGTGTCGATGCGGGTCGTGCCGCGCCGCAGCAAGGGTCGTCCGCAGAACGAGGAGCCCTCACGCGCCGACGCCCCCGCGCGCGAGCCCGCGCCCGCGCCGCCGCGCAGCGAGCCGCCTCGAAGCGGGCCGCCGCGCAGTGAGCCGCCACCGGCCGCGCCGCCACCCGCCGTGCCGCCGACCGGTGAGCCGCCTCGGAGCGAGCCGCCTTCCGCCGCGTCGCCCGCCACCGGGAAGCCGCCCGCGCCTGAGCAGCCCGTCTCCCCACCGCCCAAGGCCGCTCCGACACCCACACCGGCGGAGGCCCTTGGGCAGAACTGGCCGTCACCTGCGGCACCCCCGCCGGGGCCAGGGCAGCCGACCGGGCCCACGCAGCCGACGGGGCCCACGCAGCCGTCCGGGCAAGCGCAGTTGTCCGCGTGGCCCACGCGGGGGTACGCCCCGGCACACGCCGCGCCCTCCGGGACGACCACCAAGCGAGCACGCACGGCGAGTCCGCCACCGGCGGCCCCGGTTTCGGACGGGGCGACCGCGGAACTTCCGACCGCCCCCTATGCGGGCACCGCGGGGCCGGTTCTGGACGCGGACCAGCGGCACAGGGAACGGGTCGCGAAGCGGCGGCGCGCGGCAGCGGAGGCCAAGCGCAGCCGCGCGGAGCAGCGGCAGAACCGGGCCCGCCGGAACGCGGCGCCGGAGGCGAGGGCGACCGATCAGCACCGCTCGGCGATGCTCATCATGGTGCTCACGCTGGGCCTGCTGATCGCGGCGGTCGCGGTGACCGGCGGGATGATCGCGGCCTCCATGCGCACCCGGCCGGTGACGCTGGCCGCCCCGCTGCACGTCTACCCCGTCACCCAGGCGACGCCCGGTCAGTGCCCGGCCGGGACCAAGGGGATCACCGGGCAGGCCGGCACCGGGCCGACCTGCTATCAGCTGATCCGGGGGATCGCGATCCACAAGGTCGCCGACCTGCGCGTCCAGAAGTCCCGGGGGACGCCGGGCGGCTACGACGTGGCGGTCACCCTGCGGCCGGTCGACCGGCGCGCCTTCGCCAACCTGACCCGCGCCATGGTGGGCCGCGACCTGGCCTTCGTCGTGCGCGAGCGCCTGGTCACGCTGCCGCGGGTGGACATGGCGATCCTGGACGGGAAGGTCGTCGTGACCGGCTCCCCCGACCGCGCCTCGGCCGACAAGCTCGTCCGCGAGCTCAAGGGCCGCTGACCACGGGCCGCAGGCGGGCAGGCCGCGGTCTGCGAACCGCGGGTCGAGGGTCACGGACGGCAGGCCGCGAGCCGCGGAGTCAGACCTGCGCGGGGGTCAGACCTGCGCGGGTTCCGTGCCCTGGACGGCCTGGATCTCCAGCTCGACCTTGAGGCTCTCGCCGACCATGGCGATGCCCGCCTCCAGCAGCTGGTTGTACCGGATGCCGAAGTCGGCGCGGCGCAGCTCGGCCGTCGCGCGGAACGCGGCCCGGACGCCGCCCCACGGGTCGGCGCCGCTGCCGAGGTAGATCATGTCCAGGTCGACCGGCCGCGTGATCCCGTTGAGGGTGAGGCGGCCGTGCACCGTCCAGCGGTCCGGTCCGGCGGGGGTCAGCGCGTCCCCCTCGTACGCGATGACGGGGTGGGCGTCGACGTTCATGAAGTCGGGCGAGCGCAGGTGATCATCGCGCAGCTTGTTGCCGGTGTCGATGGACGCGGCCTCGATCCGGGCGGTGACCCGTGACGCCTCCACCGGCTCGGCGATCTCGACGCGCCCCTCGAACGTCCCGAACCGGCCCCGGACGCTCGTCAGGCCGAGGTGCTGCGCGACGGCGCCCACGTTCGAGTGCGCCGGGTCGATCGTCCACGGGCCGGGCGGCGGGATCTCGGTGCCGCCCGCGCGGTCCAGCACGAGCGTCCCGAGGTCGGCCGACCCGGAGGCGGGGACGATCAGCGTCGAGGCGGCGGGCCGGTGGCCGGCCGCCGTCACGATCACCGTGTAGGTCCCGGCGGGCAGCGGACCGGCGGCGAGCACGCCGTCCTCCCCGGCCCGTTCCCGCCCGACCTGGCGGCCCGCCAGGTCCGTGACCGTGACGATGGCGTGCCGCACCGCCCAGCCGTCCCTCGTCCGCACCGATCCGCGCAGACCCCGGTTCTCATCCATCAACGACCCGCACTCCAGGTTCGTGCTCTCATGGTCCCGGTGTCCCGGGCCGGTCCCGGGGATCGCATCCGTCACTCGTCCGGGTAGCCGAGCTTCAGGTCGTACCCGTCCTCGCCGCCGCCCGACAGCGACAGCCCGGTGGCGACCGGCGGGTAGCCGGAGGCGATCACGGTGTACTGGCCGCCGACCAGGTCGGTGAAGGCGTACTCCCCGTCCGGGCCGGTGATCATCATTGCGACGACGTTGCCCGCCGCGTCCACCAGCGTGACCCGGGCGTCCCCGAGGGGCGCGCCCGCCTCGTCGCGGACGGTGCCGCGCACGCGGGCGCCCGGCGGCAGGTCGACGTCGAGGCGGCTCCGCCCGCCGCCCGCCACCTCCACCGGCAGCGCGACCGGACGGTGCGCGGCGGCGCTGACGGCCAAGGTGTAGCTGCCGGACACCACGTCCTTGAACATGTACCGGCCGCCTGCGTCCGTGCGTCCGGTGCCCACGACGTCGCCCCGGACGTCGGTGACGACGACCATCGCGTTCGCGATCGGGGTGCCGTCGGCGCCGCGAACCGTCCCGGCGAGGCCGCCGTTGCCGGCCAGCAGCAGGTCGAACTCGACCGGACGGTCCCGGACGACCAGCGTGGCCGCCTGCGGCTCGTGCTCGCCGGTCGCCGCGATCAGCACGTACGTGCCGGGCCCGGGGGCCGGCAGCGCGTACCGGCCGTCCGGCCGGGTCATCGCGCGGGCGAGCTGGTGCCCGTCCACCCCGATCAGGGTCAGCGCGGCGGACGGGACGGGCTCGCCGTCGCCGGTCCGCACGACGCCTCGGACAGGCACGCCGCCGCCATGGGCAGGCACGCCGCCGCGGTGGGCCGGGTCGTCGTTCTGCGCCATCGCGTTCGGCTGCCCGGGGAAGCGCGCCTGCGCGGCCATCGTTTCGGACCGCTCCACATTGCCGCCGAGGCCCGGCTCGTCTCCGCCGGACGCTCCGGCCAGCGCCATGCCGTTGGGTGACAGCCCGTTCGGGGAGCTCTCGTTCATCGCACCACCCCTCTCATCGGATCCGGGGGCCGCGGCGACGGAAACGAGCTCCTGCTCCGTGGCGGGCCGCTGATCGTAGCCGCTGGCCTGCCCGCTCACCACCCCTGCGCCCACCGGGTCCGTGGCTGAGGCGTCGGCCGGGGCAGCGGGGGCCGCCGCGTGCTTCCCGCCGGAGCCGCGCAGCGGCAGCTCCTTGAGGGCCAGCACCGCGACGAACCCGATCACCGCCACCGGGATGCCGACCATGAAGACGCTCTGCAGCGCGTTGGTGAACGCGGTCAGCACGATGTGCTTGAACGGCTCGGGCAGCGCCTGGATCTGGTCGGGCGAGCCCAGCTTGCCGCCGCCCGCGGGGAGCGCGACGTGCGCCTTGCCCAGCCCGTCGGCCAGCTCGTCCCCCAGCCGGTTGTTGAGGATCGCGCCGAACGCGGCCACCCCCATCGCGCCGCCGAGGTTGCGGAAGAAGGACACGCCCGAGGTCGTCGAGGCCAGGTCGGCGGGGGACGCGGCGTTCTGCGCGGCCAGGATCAGGATCTGCAGCGTCAGCCCGAGCCCGATCCCGAGGACGGCGAGGTCCGCGCCGATGAGGAGCTTCGACGAGCCCACGTGCAGCTGCGACAGCATGTACATCGACACGGCGACGAACCCCAGCCCGAGCACCGGGAAGAGCTTGTACCGGCCGGTCCGGGTCACGAGCTGCCCGGAGCCGGTGGACATGACGAGCAGGCCGACGACCAGCGGGAGCGTCATCAGCCCGGAGGCCGTCGGGGTCATCCCCTTGACGATCTGCAGGTACTGCGGCACGTAGACCATCCCGCCGAACATCGCGATGCCGATGCAGACCGAGGTGAGCCCGGACAGGACGAACGTCCGGTTGCGGAACAGCCGGGGCGGCAGGATCGGGTCGCGCGCCGTCCGCTCGGCCACGACCGCGAGGACGAGCAGCGCGGCGGCGGCCCCGAGCAGGATGTAGGTCCACTGCGAGGTCCACGCGAACTGGTGGCCGCCCATGGACAGCACCAGCATCAGCGCGGTCGCGCTCCCGGTGATGGTGAACGCCCCGAACACGTCGATGCGGGTGTCCCGGCGCACCTTGGGCAGCTTGAGCACCCGCTGGATGACCAGGAACGCGATCACCGCGAGCGGGATGCAGACGTAGAAGCACCAGCGCCAGCCGAGGCCGTCCGCGTCCACGATGAACCCGCCGAGCAGCGGCCCGGCCACCGTCGCGACACCGAACACCGCGCCCATGTAGCCGGAGTAGCGCCCGCGCTGCCGGGGCTCGACGACGTCGCCGAGGATCACCTGCGCCAGCGCGGACAGCCCCCCGACGCCGAGCCCCTGGGCCGCGCGGGCCGCGATGAGCTCGCCGATGTTCTGCGACAGGCCCGCCGCCACCGACGCGATCACGAACAGCAGCAGCGCGCTCTGGAACATGAGCTTGCGGCCGAAGATGTCCGACAGCTTGCCCCACAGCGGCGTCGAGGCCGTCATGGTGAGCAGCGCGGCGCTGGCCACCCACGCGAGCTGGTCCTGGCCGCCGAGGTCGCCGACGATCGTCGGCAGCGCCGTGTTGACGACCGAGGTGGAGATCATCGCGGTCAGCATCGCCATCATCAGCCCGGAGAGGATCTCCAGGATCTGGCGGTGCGTGTAGTGCGGTCCCGGTTGCTCCGGCGTCGCGGGACCGCTCGACGCCACGCTCGCTTGAGCCACCCTGCCCCCATGGAACGATAATTACCTGTGCATTGCACATATCCTATGTAGACGCTTGTTTACTTGCAAGTCGAGGAATACTGGGATCCGTCCGGAACGGAGGGTGATGAGGGAATTGGTGATGCGAGTCGAGGACACGGCACGAGCCGACCCCCTCGCGTCCGGCGAGACCGGGACGGCTGGCGAAACCGGGGCGCCTGGCGAGACTGGGATGGTTGGCGAGACCCGGGCGCTCGGCGAGACCGGGGAGCGGCCGAAGCGCAACCGCGAGGCGACGCGGCGCCGCATCCTGGACGCGGCGCGCGACCTGTTCGGCGAGCACGGCTACGACGGCGTCACCGTCCGCATGATCGCCGCGGCGGCCGAGGCGAACATGGCCCTGGTCAACCGCTACTTCGGCTCCAAGGCGGCCCTGTTCGGCGAGGTCCTGGCGGGTGAGTCCGCCCTGCGCGGCGTCATCGCCGGCGACCCGTCCGGCCTGCCCCGCCGGCTGGCCGAGCACTTCGTCCGCCAGGTCGTCCGTCCCTCCCCGACCCCGATGACGCGGATGCTGGACCGCTCGGCCGGCAACCCGGAGGTCAAGCAGATCCTCCTCCGGTACCTGGAGGACATGATCGTCGAACCGCTCGCCGCCCAGCTCGACGGCCCCGACGCCCGCGCCCGCGCGCTCCTCGCCTCGACGATCATCATGGGCGGCGGCCCCGTCCGGCGGCTCCTCGGCCTCAACGACCTGCGCGCCGCCGACCCGTCCGACCTGACCGACCGGCTGACGGCGATGTTCACCGCCGCCCTCGCGCCCTGATGAGGGACACGTACGTCTCAAGGCGTAAGGACGGGGCGGCGCGTACGGCACCGGGCGCAGGAGGGATCGACCTTAGGGGCGGAGCTAGCGGCGGCCAGGCGCGAATAGGGTGCAGAACATGAGGCTGGGGGGAGCCGGGCGGCTCCGGGAGCGGTGGGGCAGGACGAGCCGGGTCGCGCGCTGGACGGCGGCCGGGGCAGCCGTCGCGCTGGTGGGCGGCGGTGCGGCATGGGGCGTCACCGCTGACGGCGCGCCGCGCGTCCAGTCGCTTGACCAGCGGATAGCGGTGGTGGACGGGCCGAAGGACGACCAGCGCGTGTCCATCGACACGACGTTCTACAAGCCCGTGGGCCGGACGAAGGGCCCGGCGATCATGCTGGGGCACGGCTTCGGCGGCGACAAGAACGACGTGGTGGGCGAGGCGCGCGCGCTGGCCCGGGACGGTTACGCCGTGCTGGCCTGGTCGGCGCGCGGGTTCGGCCACTCGACCGGCGAGATCGCGCTGAACTCCCCCGACTACGAGGTCAAGGACACCCGGCAGCTCATCGACTGGCTGGCCAAGCGCCCGGACGTCCAGATCGACGGGCCCGGCGACCCGAGGGTCGGCATGGCGGGCGAGTCGTACGGCGGCGCCATCGCCCTGATGACCGCCGCGTACGACAAGCGGGTGGACGCCATCGCGCCGCAGATCACCTGGAACAGCCTGGCCGACGCGCTCTTCCCCAACGCGACCGGGGCGGGCGCCGAGAAGGGCGTCTTCAAGAAGCTGTGGGCCGGGCTGTTCTTCACGAACGGAGCGGGCGGCTCGGCGTGCGGGCGCTTCCTCCCCTCCCTGTGCGCGATGTACCAGAAGGTCGCCGAGGAGGGCCGTCCCACATCCGACGCCGTCGCGACCCTGCGGCGGTCGAGCCCGGCGTCGGTCGCCGACCGGATCAAGGTGCCGACGCTGCTCGTCCAAGGCCAGGCCGACTCGCTGTTCCCGCTCGACCAGGCCGACGCCAACGCACGCGCCATCGCCCGGAACGGCGCACCGGTGTCGGTGGTCTGGTTCCAGGGCGGCCACGACGGCGGCGACTCCGAGACCGACCGTGTCCGGGGCCTGCTGCGCGACTTCTTCGACGCGCGGCTCCGGCATGCCCCGTCCTCCCGCGACGGCTTCACCGTGACGCGCGCGGGCGGGCTCGACTCGTCCACCCAGCAGGTCGTCGTGGAGCAGGCCAGGACGCGCACGTATCCGGGGCTCGGCGCGGCCCCGCAGCCCCTCCCGCTGAACGGCGGCGAGCAGACGATCCAGAACCCGGCGGGCGGGTCCCCCGCGTCCATCTCCGCGCTGCCCGGGCTGGGCGCCCTCGGCGGCCTCACCGACCTGGGCGGCGGCGGCGCCGGGCTGCCGGCCGACATGCCCGGCCAGTCCGCCAGGTTCGACACCCGCCCGCTGGAGCACCCGCTGCGGCTCACCGGCGCCCCCAGCGTCCGGATCAAGGTGGCCGGGGACGGCGACATCCCGCTGTTCGCCAAGCTGTACGACGTCGCGCCGGACGGACAGGCGTTCCCCGCCCGGCGCATCGCCGCCGCGCTCCGCGTGACCGGCGGCGGCGAAGCCACCGTGACGCTCCCGGCCATGGACTACCGCTTCGACCGAGGCCACCGGCTCCGCCTCGTCGTCGCCAGCACCGACATGGGGTTCGCCACGCCCCCGAAGCCCGCCTCGTACAAGGTGCAGGCGGTGTCGCCGCTGACGGTCCCGACCGTCCCGGCGCTGACGGCCGAGGCCGCCCCGACCCCCGCGTGGGTCTGGGGGCTGCCCGCCGCCGCGCTCGCGATCGCCGCGGCCATCCTCGTCGGCGGCCGCCGCCGCGACACCGGGCGTCCCGCGCTCGGCGACGTCCCGCTGGAGATCACCGGGCTCACCAAGGCGTACAAGAACGGCCACCTCGCCGTCGTCGACCTGTCGTTCCGCGTGGAGAAGGGCCAAGTGCTCGGGCTCCTCGGCCCGAACGGCGCAGGAAAGACCACCACACTCCGGATGCTGATGGGCCTCATCCGCCCCGACTCCGGCGAGATCCGCATCTTCGGGCACCGCGTCACGCCCGGCGCGTCCGTCCTGTCCCGCCTGGGTTCCTTCGTCGAAGGACCTGGTTTCCTCCCCCACCTCTCCGGTCGCGACAACCTCGACCTCTACTGGCGCGCAACCGGCCGTCCCCTGGACGAGGCCCACATGGACGAAGCGCTGAGAATCGCCGGCCTCGGCTCCGCGCTCGACCGCACCGTCCGCACGTACTCGCAGGGCATGCGGCAGCGCCTCGCGATCGCCCAGGCCATGCTCGGCCTGCCCGACCTCCTCGTCCTGGACGAGCCCACCAACGGCCTCGACCCGCCGCAGATCCGCGAGATGCGCGAGGTGCTCGTCCAGTACGCCGCCGCCGGACGCACGGTCATCGTCTCCAGCCACCTCCTCGCCGAGGTCGAGCAGACCTGCACACACGCGGTCGTCATGGCCGGCGGCCGCCGCGTCGCGGCCGGACCCGTCTCCGAGATCACCGGCTCCGGCCGGCGCCTTGAGGACGCCTTCCTGGAGATCATCGGAGAGGCACCATGACCCCGACCGCACCCCTGGAGGGGACCGGCGCCTCGCCCAGCTACGCTATCCGGCGGACGCTGCCGCTGCGGGTCGAGGCCGTCCGCCAGTTCCGCCGCCGCCGCACGCTCGTCGCCTTCGGGATCCTGCTCGTCCTCCCCTGGGTCCTCGTCGGCGCCTTCAAGATCGGCGGCGACCCGGAACCCGACGGCGTCCCCAGCCTGGTCGACGTCGCCACGTCCAGCGCGCTCAACTTCGCCCTGTTCGCCCTGTTCGTCTCGACGGGTTTCCTCCTCGTGGTCGCGGTCGCACTCTTCTGCGGCGACACCGTCGCGAGCGAGGCGGGCTGGTCGTCCCTCCGCTACCTGCTCGCCGCCCCCGTCCCGCGCGCCCGGCTCCTGCGCCAGAAGCTGATCGTCGCCCTGTCCTACGCCGTGATCGCCGTCGTCAGCCTGCCCGCCATGTCCCTGGTCGCGGGCACGGTCGGCTTCGGCTGGGGCGACGTCGAACTCCCCACCGGCGGCACCGTCCCGGTGAGCACCGCACTCGGCCGCATGGCGATCGTCATCGGCTACTCCCTCGTGGCCCAGCTCGTCGTCGCGGCCCTGGCGTTCCTCCTCTCCGTCACCACCGACTCCCCGCTCGGCGCCGTGGGCGGCGCGGTCGGCCTGGTCATCGTCAGCAACATCCTGGACGCGGTCACCGCCCTCGGCTCATGGCGCGACTTCCTGCCCACCCACTGGATGTACTCCTGGATGGACGCCCTCCAGCCCCAGATCCAATGGACCGGCATGGCCAAGGGCGCCGCGCTCTCCATCTCCTACGCGGCCGTCCTGTTCGCCCTCGCGTTCCGCCGTTTCCGCAACCGCGACATCGTCTCCTGAACCCGGCGCGGGCCCCAAGACCTACCTCGACCATCACCATTCGCAACAGAATGAACGCGGTCAGCGATCCCGCCTTCTAGAAAATCGGTCGAACCGGCAGAGGTTGTCGCATAAGCTCGGCGAACCTCTCGTACGGCGGGCGCGTCGTACGAAGTACATGCGACATCGGCTCGATCGACGGGTTAACACCTGGCCCGACGGGGGAGATGATCACCATGGCACGGCAGCAGCTCATCAAGCGCCCTAAGCCCCCACGTCAACCGAGCCCGCTCGACCTCAGGACGCCTTCAGGCCGTCTCCTGCCATACTGACCGACCTCCCGCGTTCCGCGGCCGTCCAAGCCTCATGGGCCTCCCTCCTCGGGGAGGCCCTTCACTTTCCCGGCCGCTACCGGCCAGCGGCAGAACAAACACTCCCCGCGGCCGCCCCCGACGAACCGCCCGATCTGTTCCAGAC
>NZ_SMKU01000245.1 GCF_004349215.1 Actinomadura rubrisoli
CCCGCGCCCCTCGCGGAGCGCCGTCCCGGCCGCGACCCGGCCCCCGCACCCGATCGCATCCCCGACAGCGTTCCCGAGAACGTCCCCGGGCATGACCGTGGCCCGAGACGGATCGGGGCGCGCGACGTCGCGCGGAACGCCCGGGACTCCGGGCCCGATCCGCGCACCGGGCTCGCGGCGGCGCGGGACGAGGCCGCCCGCGCCCTCGACGCCCTCGACGCCGCCCGCCGGAGGATGGCGCGGTCCCGCCGCGACGCCGCGGCCGCGGCCCCGGCGCCGGTCGGCTCCCCGGCGGAGGACCGCCAGCTCATCGAGGCCACCCGCGCCCTGGCGCAGGCGGCACGCGAGCTGACGCGGCTCCTGCGGACCCGTGCCCGGGAGCGCCGGGCGGACGCCCCGCGCCGCGCCCCCGGCTCCCCGCGCGGGCGGCGCCCGGACGACGGCGAACCGCTGATCACGCTCGATCTGACGCGCCGCGTCGGCGCGGGCTGGCGGCTCTGCCAGTACTCCAGCGCCGACCGCGACGCCCACCGCTGGCATCTGCGCCACGACGGCCACGCCGCCGGAGCGGTGACCCACTTTCTCAACCTGCGCGGCGAGCGGGCGGGCTGGGAGGCGCACGACGCGCGCGGCTTCCGGCTGCGCCCCGGTCCCGGCGGCGAGGCGTTCGGACGATCCTCGCCGCAACTCTGGGCCACCCGGGCGCTCGCCGTGCGCGCGGCCGTCCGCGCCCACCGCTGCCCCTGACCCGCGTCCGGGCGACGGCGGGCCGCGGACGCTCCGGACGGCGCGCGCCGACGTTTCGCGCCGGTGCCGGGGGTAAGGCCGCAACTATGAAGGCACTCACCTGGCACGGCAAGCGGGACGTCCGCGTGGAGAACGTCCCCGATCCGACGATCAAGGAGCCGGACGACGCGATCATCCGCGTGACCTCGTCCGGGATCTGCGGGTCGGACCTGCACCTGTACGAGGTGCTCGGGCCGTTCCTCGGCGAGGGCGACATCCTCGGCCACGAGCCGATGGGCGTGGTCGAGGAGACCGGGCCGGACGTCGCGCACGTCAAGCCCGGCGACCGCGTTGTCATCCCGTTCAACATCTCCTGCGGGCGCTGCCACATGTGCGGGACGGGCCTGTTCGCGCAGTGCGAGACGACGCAGGTCCGCGAGCACGGCATGGGCGCGGCGCTGTTCGGCTACACCAAGCTGTACGGGCAGGTGCCGGGCGGGCAGGCCGAGTACCTGCGGGTGCCGCAGGCGCACTTCGGCCCGATCAAGGTGCCGGACGGGCCGCCGGACGAGCGGTTCCTCTACCTCTCCGACGTCCTGCCGACCGCGTGGCAGGCGGTGGAGTGGGCCGATGTCCCCGATGGCGGGTCGGTCACCGTGCTCGGGCTCGGGCCGATCGGGCAGATGGCGGGGCGCATCGCCCGCCATCTCGGCCACCGGGTGATCGGCGTCGACTTCGTGCCCGAGCGGCTGGAGATGGCGCGGCGGCACGGGATCGAGGCGCTGGACTCGGACGCGGCCGACGACGTCCCGGACGCGATCCGGCAGCTCACCGGCGGCCGCGGCACCGACTCGGTGATCGACGCGGTCGGGATGGAGGCGCACGGCTCGCCGGGCGCCAAGCTCGCGCAGACCCTCACCGGGCTGCTGCCGGGCGGCACCGCCGCGCCGCTGATGTCGCGCGTCGGCGTGGACCGGCTCGCCGCCCTGATGACCGCGATCGAGGCCGTCCGCCGGGGCGGGACGATCTCGGTCGTCGGCGTGTACGGCGGCATGACCGACCCGATGCCGATGCTGCGGATGTTCGACAAGGGCATCGCGCTGCGAATGGGCCAGGCGCACGTCAAGAGGTGGATCGACGACCTGATGCCGCTCGTGGCAGGCGACGCCGACCCGCTCGGCGTGATGGACCTCGCCACCCACCGCATGCCGCTGGACGAGGCGCCGCGGGCCTACGAGATGTTCCAGAAGAAGCAGGACGGCGCCGTCAAGGTGATCCTGCAGCCCGGTACCTGACCGTCGCCGGGCGTCCGGCGCCCGGCAGGAACGCGGCGAGCAGGACGCCGAGGGCGACGACGCCGGTGGCGATGAGGAACGAGATCCGGAAGCCCGTCATGTTCGGGACCTCCGCCCCGCCGAACGAGGTGGTGTTGCGCGCGAGGACGGTGCCGAGCACCGCGCTGGACACCGAGGTGCCGATCGAGCGCATCAGCGTGTTGAGGCCGTTCGCGGCGCCGGTCTCCGACACGTCCACCGCGCCCATGATCAGCGTGGGCAGCGCCGAGTAGGCGAGCCCGATCCCGGCGCCGACCAGCGTCGAGATCAGCGCGACCTGCCACACCGCGCTCATCAGGCCCTGCGCCGCGGCGTAGGCGCCGCCGATCACCAGCAGGCCGAGGATCAGCGAGGTCTTCGGGCCGCGGGCGGCGGAGATCCGGGCCGACAGCGGCGAGACCAGCATCATCGACACGCCCATCGGCGCGACGGCGAGCCCGGCGACCAGCAGCGACTGCCCGAGGCCGTAGCCGGTGGCGGACGGCAGCTCCAGCAGCTGCGGCAGCACCAGCGACATCGCGTAGAACGAGACGCCGACGGTGATCGCGGTGAGGTGGGTCAGCAGGACCTGGCGGCGGACGGTGGTGCGCAGGTCGACCAGCGGGTCGCGCAGGCGCAGCTCCAGCAGCCCCCACAGGGCCAGGATCGCCAGCCCGGCGGCGGCCAGCCCGAGCGTGAGGGGGCTCGTCCAGCCCCAGTCGCCGCCCTTGGTGATGGGCAGCAGCACG
This sequence comes from Actinomadura rubrisoli, assembly GCF_004349215.1. Taxonomy (GTDB): domain Bacteria; phylum Actinomycetota; class Actinomycetes; order Streptosporangiales; family Streptosporangiaceae; genus Spirillospora; species Spirillospora rubrisoli. The sequence continues at coordinate 2,789 of NZ_SMKU01000245.1, forward strand.
GTCACCAGCCCCAGCGAGAGCCCGGCCGCCCCGGCGTAGTCGAAGCCGCCCCCGGCCCGCACCGGCGACTCGGGCACGGCGACCAGGACGAGGACGAACGACACCGCGCCGAGGGCGGCGGCGCCGTAGAAGAGGGTGTGCCAGCTGTAGTGCTGGGCGACGTAGGCCGCCAGCGGCAGGCCGAGCGCGCCGCCAACGCCGATCGAGGAGCTCATCAGTGCCAGCGCGGAGCCGAGCCGCTCCCTGGGCAGCGCGTCGCGCATCAGGCTGATGCCGAGCGGGATGGCGCCCATCGCGAAGCCCTGGACCGCGCGGCCCGCCACCACGATGAGCAGCTGCGACGTCGCCGCGGCGATGAGCGAGCCGAGCACGACCGTGGAGATGCTCACCAGGATCATCCGCCGCTTGCCGTACAGGTCGCCGAGCCGTCCCATGATCGGGGTGGCGACGGCGCCGGACAGCAGGGTCGCGGTCATCGCCCACGTCGAGTTCGACAGGGAGGTGTGCAGCAGCTCCGGTAGCCGCCCGATCACGGGGATCAGCAGCGTCTGCATCAGCGCGACGACGATGCCGGTGAACGCCAGGACCGCGATCAGCCCGCTACCGCCCGTCGGCTCCGCACTGCCGCCCGTCGGCTCCGCGCCGGGGTCCGGCCCAGGGGCACCGGTGGCCGGGGACGGCGCGGCGTGCCGCGCGCGCTCGGTCGTCGCGGACGGGACGGGGGGCTTCGGGGACACGCTGAATACTCCTCGGGAGCTGTTCCGGCTGGGGCGACCACGCTGGCGGGGGCGCGGCGTACGCCAGTGACCAAGATCCAGAGAGCCCGATTCATTCCCGCCGCGCACGTTTCACCGTTGGAACGAGACAGGGATCACAAACCCGGTCAGGGGGCTGTGAGAAGCTCGAAGTCCCTGCCGGTCGCGCCCGCCGGACGTCTGACATCCTGGGCGCAGCCGGCAGATCGATCTTGGAGGTAGCACCCATGCACCCGTTGCGCGCGGCCATCGAGAAGGGCGACATGGACGCGGTCCCGGCGCTGCTGGCCGGCGGCGTCACCTTCCTCAGCCCGGTCGCGTTCGCCCCCTACGAGGGGCGCGACATGGTCACCGCGATCCTGCGCGGCGTGATGCGGGTGTTCGAGGACTTCCGCTACGTCCGCGAGATCGGGGACCCAGACGGGCGCGACCACGCGCTGATGTTCAAGGCCCGGGTCGGCGACCGGGAGATCCACGGCTGCGACTTCCTGCGCCACGACGAGCAGGGGCTCATCGACGAGTTCTGCGTCATGGTCCGCCCGCTGTCGGGCGCGAACGCGCTCTCCGAGGCGATGGCGGCGCAGTTCGAGACGATCAAGCGCGAGGCGGGCCGGGCCTGACCCTCCCGCCGGCGCCGCCCGGCGGCACCGCCCGGCGGCACCGCCCGGCGGCACCGCCCGGCGCGGCGCGCCCGCTGCCCGCGCGGCCCCGCGCCCGGGGCCGCGCGTTCCGCGTCCGCCCGGGGCCGCGCGTTCCGCACCCTCAGGCGGGGACGTGGTCCTTCTTGCGGGTCCAGTGCCGGTGCGCGGCGATCGCCCTGATCAGCTCGGTGGTGAAGCCGCCGCCCCGGCCCTCGCCGGTGACGACGCCGGAGTCGGCGACCGTCCCGCCGTCCGCGAACTCCACCTCGGTGATCCCGGCCCGCTCCAGCAGGCCGATGCCCGCGTCGAGCGCGCCGATCGCCTTGCAGTGCACGAACGCCTCCGCGACGAAATGCACGGCGTCGCCGTCCTGCGCGAGCGTGCGGACGCTCGCCTCGCCGCCGGGCACCACCACCGCGTCGTACAGGACGGACGCCACGGTCGGCATCGCGCGGGTGACCTCGATCTGGGCGCCGTTCTCGGCCTGGACGAAGCCGTCCTGGGCGGCCAGCACCTCGCAGACGGCGCCCGCCTCGGTCAGCGCTTCGCCGACCGCCGCGACGGCCGAGGAGTCGGCGCCGTCCGCGACGAGGACCGCGACCTTGCGGCCCTGAATCGAGTCGGTGGGCGCGTTGTCCTGGCTCAGCGCGGGCGAGACGCGGCCGTGGTTGGCGGTCACCGGCGCCTCGGGCGGCCGCACGCCCACGCCCTCCGCGACCTGGACGGCCAGGTCGTGGTCGACGTGGTTGAGGTGGCGGACGACGCCCTCGCGGATCTCCTTGTGCTCGCACTTGCCGAGCTCGAACCGGAACGCGCCGACGATGTGCCCCTTCTCCCACTCGGACATGCTGTTCCAGAACAGCGTCGCCTGGGAGTAGTGGTCGGCGAAGCTCTCGCTCCGCTTGCGGATCTTGTTGCCGTCCACCCGCTCCTGGAAGTGCGTGAACGAGCCCTCGCCGCCGACCATCGGGCAGCCGCCCGACAGCGTGTTCTTGTGGTAGCTCGCCTGCCCCTGGTGGATCGCCATCTGGTGGTAGCCGTCGCGGTGGTGGTTGCGCACGTCCGCGACCGGCCGGTTGACGGGGATCTGCGGGAAGTTCGGGCCGCCGAGCCGGATCAGCTGCGTGTCCAGGTAGGAGAACAGCCGGGCCTGGAGCAGCGGGTCGTTGGTGAAGTCGATGCCGGGCACGACGTTGGCGATGTGGAAGGCGACCTGCTCGGTCTCGGCGAAGAAGTTGTCGGGGTTGCGGTCCAGCACCATCGTGCCGACCGGCCGCACCGGCACCTCCTCCTCCGGAATGATCTTGGTGGGGTCGAGCAGGTCGAAGCCGAAGCGGTGCTCGTCCTCGGCGGGGACGAGCTGCACCCCGAACTCGTACTCGGGGAAGTCGCCGTCGTCGATCCGGTCCCACAGGTCGCGCCGGTTGAAGTCGGGGTCCTTGCCCGCGATCTTCTGCGTCTCGTCCCACGCCAGCGAGTGGGTGCCGAGCTTGGGCTTCCAGTGGAACTTCACGAACGTCCCGCGTCCCTCGGCGTTGACGAGCCGGAAGGTGTGGACGCCGAACCCCTGCATCATCGCGTAGCTGCGCGGCAGCGCCCGGTCGGACATCAGCCACATCATCATGTGCATCGTCTCGGGCTGGAGCTGCACGAAGTCCCACAGGGTGTCGTGCGCCGACGACGCCTGCGGGATCTCGTTCGGCGGCTCGGGCTTCACCGCGTGCACGAAGTCGGGGAACTTGATGCCGTCCTGGATGAAGAACACCGGCATGTTGTTGCCGACGAGGTCGAAGTTGCCCTGCCCGGTGTAGAACTTCGTCGCGAAGCCCCGGACGTCCCGGACGGTGTCGGCCGAGCCCCGCGACCCGGCGACGGTGGAGAACCGCACGAACACCGGCGTGGTCAGCGACGTGTCGCACAGGAACTCGGCGGTCGTGTACTCGGCGAGCGACTCGTGGAGGCGGAAATGCCCGTAAGCTCCCGCGCCGCGCGCGTGGACGACCCGCTCGGGGATCCGCTCGTGGTCGAAATGGGTGATCTTCTCGCGGAGATGGAAGTCGTCCATCAGGGTGGGGCCGCGCTCGCCGGCGGCGAGCGAGTTGTCGGTGTCGTCGACGCCGATTCCCTGGTCGGTGGTGAGCGCGGCGCCCTCCGGCCCCACTCGCCAGCGCTCCAGCTGCTCCTGCTTCCGGTCATCGCCGCCGGCGGGATTGGCCATGCTCAGCTCCCTTGAAGGTGAAGTGACTCCGTCGCTCCCGCTACCCGACGTTGTCGGCGGCATGCACGGTTTGACCGGAACTTGAGTTCCGCCGGACGGACCCGCTGCCGGGGGCGGCTCGCCACGCGATCAACAACCCGGCGCCCACACGACGCGTGCCGTAGAGTGTCGCGCCTCACGCCACATACCTAAGTTGAGCCGACCGGGCGTCTGGACGAGGAGCTGCCACGACCTCACTGCGATGTGCAGGTAGTCGCCTCAAGTGTCGATAGCCTCAGCGTTGCGATCGCGTGCGAAGCCAGGTTCGAGCGAAGCAAGAACCTGATCGCGCAGCGAGCCCCTGGGCGAGCCGGAGCGATGCAGCGATCGCCGCAGGGCCCGCCGAAGGAGGGCCCCCAGGCCCGACGCCAAGGGCACTGCCATAGAAGGAGTACAGATGGCGGAGAAGGTCATTCGCGTGGACGACATCGACGGCTCCGAAGGGGACGATGTCGCAAAGCGGGACTTCGAAGTCTTGGGTCGGACGTTCACGATCGACTTGAGCGATGACAACTACACGCGCCTGAACGAGATGCTGGACGCCCTGACGCCGTTCATCGACAACGCCGCCGAGGTGAAGCCCGCCGGGAAGGGCCGCAAGTCGGGCCGCACCGCCAAGATCAAGGGGTACACGAACGGCGATGTGCGCGAGTGGGCATTGCGTGAGGGCGTTGAAGTGTCCGAACGTGGCAAGATATCGGATGAGGTCTATGCTGCATTCATCGAGACACATCCGGACGCGAAGCCGGACGCATAGCTAGGGAGTCCCCGCATGGCACAGAAGGTCGAAGTCCTTCTCGTGGACGACATCGACGGCGGAGAGGCTGACGAGACCGTCAGCTTTTCCCTCGATGGCACCACTTACGAGATCGACCTGAGCAAGAAGAACGCCGCCAAGCTCCGCGGCGGCCTTGAGCCGTTCGTCTCCAGCGCACGCAAGGCGCGCAAGGCCACCGGCCGCGCGGGCCGAGGCGCCCGGACGACCAACAGCCGCGAGCGGTCCGCCGAGATTCGCGAGTGGGCGAAGAGCAACGGCATCAAGGTCAATGAGCGGGGCCGCATCCCCGCCAATGTGATCGAGAAGTACGAGGCCGCGCACTAGCGGCCGCGGCGCCGGCGGCGTTCGGCGCCGACAGGAGGGGGCCGGGGTGGAATTCTCATCCCCGGCCCCCTCGCACATACTCCAACACCCGGGCAAATCGCCTTTTCTGCGCGGATTGCCGCCCCCCGCGCTCGGATCCGCGTTTCCGGGCGCCCGTTCCAACGGCGCGTTCCAGCGGCCCGTTCCAACGCCCTCGTTCCGGCACGGAATTTTCGCTTGGCGGAGGGCGGCCGGCGATGCCGTCCCCCCGTACTCGGAACGGCGTGCGTGCGCGGGTCCACCGCTCTAACCTCGGCCTGGGGAATGTTCGGGCGGTGCGTCCAGGGGCCGGCGCCCACGACGAACGCCAAAGGCGCCGCGAGTGCGGCCGAGGGGGCAGAGCTGTTGAGACGCGCGACGCGACGCGACCGTGTCCGTTACTGGTTCGACACCACCATGGCGAAGGGGACGCCGGCGCTCATCGGCTGGCTCGGGCTGGCCTCGCTCGCGCTGGTGCTCGTGGTGGCGAGCGCCGCCGTGGTCGTCGCCCCGCGCGACAGCGGCGCGCACGGGAACTGGCCCGGCATGGTGTGGCGCAGCCTGCTGCGCACGCTCGACCCCGGCACGATGGGCGACGACACCGGCACCGGCCCGTTCCTGGCGCTGATGCTCGTCTCCACGATCGGCGGGATCTTCATCGTCAGCGCCCTGATCGGCGTGCTCACCACCGGCCTGGAATCTAAGATCACCGAGCTGCGCAAGGGGCGGTCGCGGATCGTCGAGCACGACCACACCGTCCTGCTCGGCTGGTCCGAGCAGGTCTTCACCGTCGTCACCGAGCTGGTGGAGGCCAACCAGAGCGAGCGCAGGTCGTGCGTGGCGATCCTCGCGGGCCGCGACAAGGTCGAGATGGAGGACGCGCTCAGGGCGCGGGTGGGCGACTTCGGCCGCACCCGGATCGTGTGCCGCACCGGCAACCCGCTGAAGGTCGCCGACCTGGAGCTGGTCAGCCCCGGCACCGCCCGCTCGATCCTGGTGCTGGCGCCGGAGGTCCCCGACGCCGATACCCACGTCATCAAGGTGCTGCTCTCGCTCGGCGCCCGAGCCTGGGAGCGGCGGCGGCCGCACGTCGTCGCCGCCGTCCACGACTCGGCCAACCTGCCCGCGGCCCGGCTGGCGGGCGGCGCCGCCGCGCGGGTCATCGACGCCGACGACATCGCGATCCGGCTGATCGTCCAGTCGCACCGGCAGTCGGGGCTGTCGCAGGTCTGCACCGACCTGCTGGACTTCGCGGGCCACGAGTTCTACATGCGGCCCGAACCGGCCCTCGCGGGCACGACGTTCGGCGCGGCGCTGTCGGCCTACGACCTCGGCGTCCCGGCGGGGCTGCGGCGCGCGGACGGGGCCGTCCTGCTGAACCCGCCGATGGACACCGTGATCCGCGCCGACGACGAGGTCATCGTGCTGGCCGAGGACGACCTGCTCATCCGGCTGCGCGGCGGCGCCCCGCCGCCCGTCGCCGAGCCCGCCATCACCACCGCGACGCCGCGCGAGCCGGTGCCCGAGCGCACCCTGGTGCTCGGCTGGAACCACCGCGCCCCGAAGATCATCGAGCTGCTGGACGACTTCGTCGCCGCCGGGTCGGAGCTGGTGGTGGCCGCCCCGCGCGAGGACCCCACCGGCGACATCGGCCCGTTCGCCAACCTCAAGGTCGGCTTCAGCCGCGCCGAGCCGACCGACCGGCCGTCGCTGGAGGCCCTCGACGCGGGCGGCTACCAGCGCATCGTCGTGCTGTCGGACGCCGGGTTCGACCGCGAGCACGCCGACGCCCGCACCCTGGTCACGCTGCTGCACCTGCGCGACATGGAGGACGCGCTCGGCGACCCGTACTCGATCGTCAGCGAGATCAACGACGACGCCAACCGGGAGGTCGCGCAGGTCACCAAGGCCGACGACTTCGTGGTCAGCGACAAGCTGATCAGCCTGATGCTCACCCAGCTCAGCGAGAACCAGCACCTCTACGAGGTCTTCGCCGACCTGCTCGACCCGGCCGGGTCGGAGATCTACCTCAAGCCCGCCTGCGACTACCTCGCCCCGGGCAGCACCGCCGACTTCGCCACGGTCATCGAGTCCGCCCGGCGGCGCGGCGAGGTCGCCCTCGGCTACCGCCTCCAGACCCGGTTCCACGAACCGCCCGGCTACGGCGTGGTGCTCAACCCGGACAAGACCGCGCCCCTGGCGCTCTCCCCCGACGACCGCGTCATCGTGCTCGCGGAGAACTAAGGACGCGAGCCGCATTTCCGGGCACCGAGCGCGAAAATACGCGTGCGGAACGTGCCGTCCATCGCTCACAATTGAGTCACGGGGTGATCATTGTGGGCGATCAGATGATGCTGCTGGGAGCACGGATAGCGGAGATCGAAGCCCTGTACGCGTGTGCTCTGGAGGAGACCGACCCGCGTGCGGAGCGCCGCCTCCTGGCCGAGCTGGCGGAGGCGGGCGTCCGACTGGCGAAGGAGACGGGCGCGGCCGTCCCACGTCCCCGTGAGGGCGGGCGGCCAAGGCTGCGGCGCCGGATCGTCCGGACGCAGCGCACGGCCGACTGGATCATCGCGCGCACCACCCGCCGGACGGGCTGACCCGGTGCGCGCGCCGGCCTGTCCCCGCGAGCGCGAACGCGGGGGCGGGCCGGGACAGGCGGGCGGTCAGTTGAGGGTGCGGGCGTCGTCGGCGGGAAGCACGAGTTCCTGCCCGGCGCGCAGGGCACTGGTGACGCGCTCGCGAAGCGCCGTCTCGGCGCGGCGCGCGTCCTGCGCCATGGCCTCGATCTCGGCGCCGGCCATAGCGTCGCCGGCGGTGCTGGCGAGCAGGTCCCGGTAGCGGGCGTTCTGCTCGGGGAGGCTCTGCAGCACCCGCGACTCGTGGTAGGCGTCGTCGGCCTCGCCGGCACGCAGGGCGTAGGACTCCAGGGCCTCGATCCGCCGGGTGATCGACTGGACCGACAGCTCCAGCGCCCGGTCCTGCGGTTCGAGGAGGGCGCGGACGCCGGCCGACAGCCGCTCGGGCTGCTGGGCGCGGCGCTCCCGGCGCAGCCGCGTGTGCTCGGCGAGCGCCCCGGCGATCGCCCACTCCTGCCGGGGCAGGACGATCTTGTTGTTGACGTCGTCGAGCAGCCCGGCGCCGTGGGACTGCGAGCCGAGGACGCCGTCGATCGCGTGCTGGGCGCGGACGAGGAGCCGCGCGGCGGACCGGTCGAAGTCCCCGGGCAGCAGGTAGGAGCCGTGGTACTCGCGGGCCGCGCGGGCGGCGGCCGGCTCGCGGACGTGCCGGACCGCGCCGACGACCCACCCGGCGAAGCTGGCCGCCGCGAGCGCGGCGGCGGCCTCCGGCTGCCCGAGCAAGATCAGCAGGATCTGCAGGGCCGGGGTGAGCATCATCGCGGCGACGGGCAGCCTGCCCCACCGGATCGCGGCGCCCATCAGGTCGTCCTGGTCGAGCGAGGCGAGGAAGAACACCCGCAGCCAGCCGCCGGGCAGCACGCCGTAGAAGACCGCGAACGCGGGGATCCACACCAGCCGGGCGGCGAGGGTGGTGGCGCGGACGCGCGGGCGCGGCGGCGCGGGCTTGCCGGCCGGGACCAGGCGCTCTGGGGCCGCGGCGAGCAGCGCGCGGTCGGCCTCGGGAATGCCGGGGTCGAAGACCGGACGGGGACGGCACTCGTCGTTCATCGCACTCCCCATCGTTTTCGGGGACCTACTTCACCTGGTCTCCGGTGATCCCGTGATAGCACGGAGCCAGGTCACCTCCCAGATTGTCACGAGATTCGCACATTCGGCGAACATCAGGTGGACTGTCCATTCTCCTGCGGCAAGGGCGACCTCTTAGCCATGTCCTAAATTGCTGCACGCGGCGGCCCGTCCGGGGTGGAGTGTGTGCCCATGACCATCGCCCTCGCAGTGATCTTCGCCGGAGTCCTGCACGCCACGTGGAACGCCATCGCGAAGGGCGCGGCCGACCACTGGGCCTCGTTCGCCTTCATCGGCCTCGGCCAGATGCTGGTGGTCGTGCCGCTGATGGCGGTCACCGGCCCACCCGCGGCCGCCGCGTGGCCGTGGCTGGGGCTGTCGGTCGCCGTGCATGTCGTCTACCTGGGGCTGCTGCTGAAGTCGTACCAGCTGGGCGACTTCGGCCAGATGTACCCGCTCGCCCGGGGGAGCGCTCCATTGCTCGTGGCGCTGGTGGCGGCGCTCGCGCTCCACGAGCGGCCGTCCTGGATCCAGGTCGCCGGGGTGGTCGTCATCTGCGGCGGCCTCTCGGTGCTGGCGTTCACCGGCTGCGGCACCGCCGAGCGGGCCGGCGGGCCGGGCGGTGAGGGCCCGGCGCGGGAGCCGCGCGCGGTGGTGGCGGCGCTGCTGACCGGCGCGTCCATCGCGTCCTACACGCTGGTGGACGGGGTCGGGGTGCGCGCGGCGGAGGGGACGGTGCCGTACGCGGTGTGGCTGTTCGGCATCGAGGCCCCGCTGACCGTCATGATCATCTTGGCGCTGCGCGGCACCGGGACGGTCACCCGGCTGGACCGGCGGCAGCAGGCGGCGGGCCTCACCGGCGGGCTGATCTCGATGGCCGCGTACGGGATCGTGCTGTGGGCGCAGACGCGCGGCACCCTCGCGACCGTGGCGGCGCTCCGCGAGACCGGCGTGGTCTCCGGCGCGGTCATAGGGGCGGTGTTCTTCTCCGAACGGCTAGGCCCCCGCCGCATAGCCGCCGCCTGCGTAGTCGCGGCCGGCGCCATCCTCCTGACAGCGCACTGAGCCAACTCCTCACGGCCCACTGAGCCATGCTCTCCACCGCCCAAAGAGCCATCCGCTCAACCGCCCGCAGATCCGGGTTTCGAACGACCTCAGCCACCGCGCGAGCGCGCGTCCTGACCGGGGATGCGAAGCCGAAGGCGAGCATCCCCGGGAAGATCGCGAAGCGATTCGCGCTCGCACAATCACGGTCAAGGCCGCGAGCCGCTAGGCGAGTGGCCTTGGGCCGAGATTGCAGTCAACACAGCAGCGGTGATGTTGGTGCGCGAGGGGCGCGGGAGGATCGCGGCCAGGTGCGCGTCCGGGCGGACGAGCCAGACCTCGCCGGGCCGCAGGCCGAGCGCGGTGGCGAGCCCGCCCGTGGGGTCCAGGTCCGCGGGGCGCAGCACCCGGACGGGCAGGCCGGGCGCCACGTCCTCGAAGCCGGCCTCGATGCCCGCGTCCGCGCCCACGTCGGCGGCGGTCAGCAGGGTGAAGCCGTCGCGCAGCAGCTCGCGCAGGCGGGCCGCCCGGCCGCCGCGGAGCGGCGCGTCGGGGACGATCACGCCGGGCGCGGGCGGCTGGACGGCGCCCTTCGGCGGCCGTCCGGTCGGCGGGCGCGTCGGCTCCGGCGTGGTCAGCGGCGACGCGGTGTACCAGAACGGCTCGGCGAACCGGCCCGAGTCGATCGAGGCCGCCGTCGCGGGGTCGGCGGCGGCCCGTTCCAGGGCGCGCCTGCGCGCCGTCCAGCCCTCGTCGGTCTGCGGGACGAGGAAGCGCATGGTCGCCGAGGTGACGTCGAGGTTCTCCTGCGCCGCGGCGCGGCGCTCGGCGTCGAAGGTGGCGACCAGGGCGGGCGGGGCCCAGCCGCGCACCGTGAAGGCGATCTTCCAGGCGGCGTTCTCGGCGTCGGGGACGCCGGAGTTCAGGCCGCGGGCGCCGAAGGGCGCGAACTGGTGGGCGCAGTCCCCGGCCAGCAGGACGCGCCCGACGCGCATCCGGTCGGCGACACGCGAGTGGAAGGTGTAGACCGACGCCCACATCACCTCGTACGGGCGGGCGCCGATGATCTGCCGGACGCGGCGGTCCAGGCCGCCGCCCATCTCGTCGGCGAGGGAGAAGCCCGGCGGGACCTGCCAGTCGATCCGGTATCGGGACTCCGGGCACGGGTGGATGAGCACCTGCCGCCCCGGATTCCACGGCGGGTCGAAGTAGAAGCGGCGCTCGTGCTCCCAGCCGGGGAGGTCGGCCCGCAGGTCCACGATGAGGAAGCGGTCGCCGAAGCTCTCGCCGGGGAAGCCGACGCCGAGCGCCTCGCGGACGCCCGGCCGCCCCCCGGAGCATGCGATCACGTACGGGGCGCGGACGGACGGGCCGTCCGCGCAGCGCAGGGTGACGCCGTCCGCGTCCTGGTCCAGGCCCGTCACCTCGCAGCCCCAGCGGATCTCCACGAGCGGCTCGGTGGCGGCGCGCTCCTCCAGGATCTCCTCGGTGCGCGACTGCGAGATGTTCACGCACGGCGGCAGCGTCCCGGCGTCGGCGAACCGCCAGGAGAACAGTTCGGTATCGCGGTAGTAGGTGCGGGCGGTCGTCCACGCCAGCCCCTCGTCGGCGATGGCGCCCGCCCCGGCCGCCGCCCAGATGTCCAGGACGTCGCGCTGCTGGCAGATCGACCGGGACCCGATCGCCTCGCGGGCCGGGCGGCGCTCCAGGACGAGCGCCGGCACGCCCCACCTGGCGAGCAGCAGCGCGGCGGTCAGCCCCACGGGCCCCGCCCCGATCACCGCGACCGGCTCCATCCGCCTCCTTCCCGGGGACTCCCCGGCCCTTCACGATCCCGCGCCCTTCACGAT
>NZ_SMKU01000246.1 GCF_004349215.1 Actinomadura rubrisoli
GACGGGGGCGGCCGGTGTTGCGGGGGGTGTCGTTCCGGGTGCCGGCGGGTGGGCATGTGGCGTTGATCGGACGGTCCGGGGCCGGGAAGTCGACGATCTTCGCGCTCGTGGAGAGGTTCTACGATCCCGATCGCGGAGAGGTGCTGGTCGATGGGGTGCCGGCCGGGGCGCTGAGCCGTGAGGGGCATCGGGCGAGGATCGGGTTGGTCGAGCAGGACTGCCCGGTCTTGGACGGCACTCTGCGCGACAACCTGGTGTACGCGACCCCGGGGGCCGGGGAGGAGGAGGTCCGCAGGGCGGTCGACACGACCAATCTGGGCGGGCTCGTGTCCCGGCTGCCTCGGGGGCTGGACACCCGTGTCGGCGAGCATGGGAGGGAGTTGTCCGGTGGGGAGCGCCAGCGGCTGGCGATCGCGCGGGCCCTTATCGCGCGGCCCCGGCTGCTGTTGCTGGACGAGCCGACCTCGCACCTGGACCTGGAGAGCGAGCTGGCGCTGCACCGCGCGATCGACGAGGCCGCCGGGCGGTGCGCACTGCTCGTCATCGCGCACCGGTTCACCACCGTGCGGGCGGCGGCGAGCGTCATCGTCCTCGACCAGGGGAGGATCGTCGCCTCCGGGAGCCATGAGGAGCTCCTGGAGACCAGCGCCTACTACAGCGAACTCGCGTCGCAGTGGCCCGGCCGGCGGGAGGCCGCCGCGCGGGGGTGAGGCGGGCGCCTACCGGACGCCGGCCTCCTTCATCTCGCGGAGTTCGCGCTTGAGCTCCTTGATCTCGTCGCGGAGGCGGGCGGCCAGCTCGAACTGCAGGTCGGTGGCGGCCTGGTGCATCTGGTCGGTCATCTGCTCGATGAGGCCCTCCAGCTCCTCGCGGGGGCGTTCGCCGACGAGGTCGGCGGCGTGGCGGCCGACGTCCCGGGTGCGGGACGCGAGGCCGGGGACGGGGGCCTTGCCGCGGCTCTGCTGGCGGCCGGCGCCGCCCAGGAGGGTCTCGGTGTCGGCGTCCTCGCGGACGAGGGAGTCGAGGATGTCGGCGATGCGCTTGCGGAGGGCCTGCGGCTCGATGCCGCGCTCCTCGTTGTAGGCCCGCTGCTTGGCGCGGCGGCGGCTGGTCTCCCCGATCGCGCGCTCCATGGACGGGGTGACGGTGTCGGCGTACATGTGGACCTGGCCGGAGACGTTGCGGGCGGCGCGGCCGATCGTCTGGATGAGGGACGTCTCGGAGCGCAGGAAGCCCTCCTTGTCGGCGTCCAGGATCGCGACGAGGGAGACCTCGGGCAGGTCGAGGCCCTCGCGCAGCAGGTTGATGCCGACCAGGACGTCGAACTCGCCGGCGCGCAGCTCGCGGAGCAGCTCGATGCGGCGCAGGGTGTCGACCTCGCTGTGCAGGTAGCGGACCTGGATGCCGAGTTCGAGGAGGTAGTCGGTGAGGTCCTCGGACATCTTCTTGGTGAGGGTGGTGACCAGGACGCGCTCGTTGCGCTCGGTGCGCAGCCGGATCTCGTGGATGAGGTCGTCGATCTGGCCCTTGGTGGGCTTGACGACGATCTCGGGGTCGATCAGGCCGGTGGGGCGGATGACCTGCTCGACCACGTCGCCCTTGACGCGGTTCATCTCGTAGGTGCCGGGCGTCGCCGACAGGTAGACGGTCTGGCCGATGCGGCCGAGGAACTCCTCCCACTTCAGGGGGCGGTTGTCCATCGCGGAGGGCAGCCGGAAGCCGTGCTCGACGAGCATCCTCTTGCGGGAGGCGTCGCCCTCGTACATCGCGCCGATCTGCGGGACGGTCTGGTGGGACTCGTCGATCACCAGGAGGAAGTCCTCGGGGAAGAAGTCCAGGAGGGTGTTGGGGGCGGTGCCCGCGCCGCGGCCGTCGATGTGGCGGGAATAGTTCTCGATGCCGGAGCAGGTGCCGACCTGGCGCATCATCTCGATGTCGTAGGCGGTGCGCATGCGCAGGCGCTGCGCCTCCAGCAGCTTGCCCTGGCGCTCCATCGCGGCGAGCGTCTCCTCCAGCTCCGCCTCGATGTCGCGGATGGCGCGCTCCATGCGCTCGGGGCCGGCGACGTAGTGGGAGGCGGGGAAGACGTACAGCTCGTCGTCCTCGGTGATGACCTCGCCGGTGAGGGGGTGCAGGGTGGCGAGCTTCTCGATCTCGTCGCCGAACATCTCGATGCGGACGGCGAGCTCCTCGTACTGCGGGATGATCTCGACGGTGTCGCCGCGGACGCGGAAGGTGCCGCGGGTGAACGCCAGGTCGTTGCGGGAGTACTGCATGCCGACGAGCCGGCGGAGCAGGTCGTCGCGCTCGACCTCCTGGCCGACGCGGAGGCGGAGCATGCGGTCGACGTACTCCTGCGGGGTGCCGAGGCCGTAGATGCAGGAGACGGACGCGACGACGATGGTGTCGCGGCGGGTGAGCAGCGAGTTGGTCGCCGAGTGGCGGAGCCGGTCGACCTCGTCGTTGATCGAGGAGTCCTTCTCGATGTAGGTGTCGGTCTGCGGGATGTACGCCTCGGGCTGGTAGTAGTCGTAGTAGGAGACGAAGTACTCGACGGCGTTGCCCGGCATCATCTCGCGCAGCTCGTTGGCGAACTGGGCGGCGAGGGTCTTGTTGGGCTGCATGACCAGGACGGGCCGCTGGAGCTTCTCGACCAGCCACGCGACGGTGGCGGTCTTGCCGGTGCCGGTGGCGCCGAGCAGCACGTTGTCCTTCTCGCCGCGCGCGATGCGCTCCGACAGCTCGTTGATCGCCTGCGGCTGGTCGCCCGCGGGCGTCATCTCGGTGACGACCTCGAACGGCGCCACGCGGCGCCGCAGGTCCGTGATCGGCCGCATGTCGCCCTCCCCTGGTCCAGTGCTCCCCACCACTGTATGCAGGGTGTACGACAACCGTGGACGTCCCGGTGTTTCCGCAGGTCAGGACGTTGGCAGCGGCAGTCTCGCGCGGACGGCGTAGCCACCGGCGGCGCCGGGCCCGGCCTCGAAGCTGCCGCCGAGGGCGGTGACCCGCTCGCGCAGGCCGACCAGGCCGTTCCCGCCGCTCGGCAGGTCGTGGTCGGGCGGGGCCGTGGGGGCGTCGTTGGCGATCTCGACCTCGACGGCCTCGGGGAGCAGGCCGAGCTCGACGCGGGTGACGGCGGCGCCCGCGTGCTTGTGGACGTTGGTCAGCGCCTCCTGGACGAGCCGGTAGACCGTCCGTCCGACGGCGGTGGGCATGGGCCGCTCCTCGCCGCGGATCGACAGGTCGACGCGCAGCCCGGCGGCACCGGACTGGTCGACGAGCTCGCGGACGTGGGCGAGCGTCACGGCCTCCTGGGGGAGGGCCTCCTCGCCCTGCCGCAGGACGCCGATGACGTGCCGGAGCTCCTCCAGCGCCTGCCGTCCCATGTCGCCGATCACACTGGCGGTCTCGGCGGCGCGGCCGGGGTCGCGGACGGCGATCGCCTTGAGGGCCCCGGCGTGGACGACCATGACGCTGATCCGGTTGGCGACCACGTCGTGCATCTCGCGGGCGATACGGGTCCGTTCCTCGCCCCGCGCGCGCTCTGCCAGGAGGTGCTGCTCGCGCTCCAGCCTCGCGGCGCGCTCCTGGAGGGAGGCCAGGAGCTGTTTGCGCGCCCCCATGTAGAGGCCGAGCAGGACGGGGACGGCCGTGAACGCCACACCGAAGATCACCTGTGCGATGAACGGATCGTCGTTCTCGGTCGGGCCGGGGACGGCGAGGTTCACGGCGTACCCGACCCCCGCGAGGATCCACACGGTGCGGCGGGACGGGGTGTAGGCGGCCAGCGAGTACAGGATGACCAGCACGGTGAACGCGCCCGCCCCGGCCGCCGTGCTGATGATGATCGCGAAGACGGCGAGGCCGACCGGGTGGCGGCGGCGGACGATCAGCGTCAGGCCCAGGAGGACGCTGCACATGGACGTGACGGGCGGCGGCAGCCAGAATTCCTGGGGGGAGAACATCAGGAAGGCACCGTCGGCCGCGGCCAGGCAGACGGCCAGGGTCACGTCCAGCGCACGTGAACGCCGCGTCGGCCACGCCGCCGACCACCAGCCCCTCAGGTGCATGCGCCGAGCCTATAGCCAGGAACGGGACCAAGGTCGTCCTGGTGAAGGAAGGTGACGGGGACGACCGCGCGGCAGGACGGCCGCCCGCCTTGCGGCGCACTCGTCCGGTACGCCGGAACCGCCGCGCCTGCAGGGGTTTCCGGTGCGGTGGCCGCCCTCCCCGCGCAGTGGTTACGATGACGGCGCCGACAAGGACGGGGTAACCGCATACAATGACCCGCTTCGCCACCTGGCTCGGGAAGAACGCCGACGCCTTCATCGCGCTGGTCCTGGCCGTCACCGTCGCGGTACTCGGCGTCGGGGTGACCCTGCCGCACGAGGACGAGATCACCAACAGCGCGATCCTCGCGGTCGTCGGGCTGCTCGCGACGTCGGTGCTGCGCGACCGGGGGCGCCGCCTTCCGGTGGAGGCCGAGGTCCGCGACACACTGCGGTCGTCCACGGCCACGCTGGAGGAGCTGAGCGGAAAGCTGACGCACATCGAGGCGTTCGAGGGCGTCCTGTCCGACACCAAGCGCGCGCTGGACGAGACCACGGTCGTCCGGGTCATCAGCGGGGCGCAGGTGGCGCAGGTCCTGCAGGAGGCGCGGCGCGACACCGACCGCTGGTTCTTCAAGGGCGGCACGGGCACCTACATCCGCGCCAAGACGCTGCCCGAGACCGTGGCGGCGGCGCGCAGGGAGCGCCGGACGCTGCTGTTCCGCCTGGAGATCCTCGATCCCACGCACCTGGAGGTCTGCGAGGCGTACGCGCGGCACCGCCGCTCGGTGTCGGACGGGCCGGACGCGACCGGCGAGCCGTGGACGCTGGAGCGCACCCGCAAGGAGGCGTACGCCACGATCCTGGCGGCCTGCTGGCACAAGCAGCGGTTCGGGATGCTCGACATCGACATCGGCCTGGCGCGGACGATGACGACGCTGCGCTACGACCTGTCGGCCTCGCGCGTCGTGGTCACCCGCGACGACCCGCGGGGCGAGGCCCTGGTGGTCGACAGCACCAAGTTCTACTACAGCTGGGTGAGCGCGGAGCTGCTGACCAGCTTGGACCAGGCGCGCCGTGTCCCGGTCGAGCAGGCCAGGCTGGCGCCGCTGGACGACGAGCCGACGGTCGAGGAGGTCCGCAAGCTCTTCGAGGTGATCGGCATCGACCTGGCGTCCGGCTACACCGACCGGGACGTCATCGAGATCATCCGCAAGGCGCTGCGCGCCAAGGACCCGTACGAGTGACCGCGACCTGAGTGGCGACGATGAGGCTGTGCGACCGATGAGGTACGAGGAGATCCGCGGGGAGATCGTCGCCGGGACGGCGGCGCGGACGCTGCCGGGCTGGGCGGGCCGGGTCGTGGAGGACATCGCAGCCGGGCGCTCGCCGGTCCCGGCCGTCCGGCATCCCCTGGGTTTCCTGTGCCTGCCCGTGGAGCGCAGCGGCGACCTCGGCGTGTGCCTGCACATCTGGACGCCGGAGGTGACCCCGGCGCCGTCCACGACGTCGCCGGTGCACTGCCACAGCTGGGAACTGCTCAGCTTCGTCCTGTACGGGACGGTGCGGAACGTCCGCATGGACGTCGACGAGACGCCGGGCAAGGCGACGCAGCAGGTCTTCGAGGTCGTCAGCCGGGGCGACGTGGACGAGCTCAGGGCCACCGGCCGCGCCGTCCGATACGCTCCCGGCCGTTCCACGACGCACCGGACGGACGAGTCGTACTCCTTGCCCGCCGGGGTCTTCCATAGCACGCTCATCGAGGACGGCCAGGACGCGGCCACCGTCGCGCTGGGCCGCCAGACGCCCGTCAGCGGCGATCTTTCGCTCGGGCCTCTGGACGCCACCACCCACCGGGTGCATCGCTTGCGCTCCGATCCCGGCGACAGCGCGCGGGCGCTCCGGCGATCGGCGCTCAGGATCGCCGCCGCGCATCCGGGATCCCTGCCCGACGATCCGCCTTCCGTCCCGCACGCACGGCACCACCGCTCGGCGCGCCGGTAGGCCGGCCGCCGGATCCGACTGGAGAGGCCCCGATGAGACCCAGTTCCCCGTCACCGGCTCTTCCGGTCGATCTCGCCGAGGCGCGCCGTGTCGCGGTCGAGGCCGCCGAAGCGGCCGGGGCACTGCTCCGGGCCAGGATGGAGGAGCCCCTGGAGGTCCGTCTCAAGGGCACCGACGGCGACGTGGTGACCGAGCTGGACACCGCCGCCGAGGAGCTGATCCTTGGGCGTCTGCGGGCCGTCTACCCGGGCCACCGGATCATCGCCGAGGAGTCCGGCGTCCTGGCCGCCGAAGACGGCGGCTCCACGGCGGACCTGGTCTGGCTGGTCGACCCCCTGGACGGCACCAACAATGTCGCGATCGGCATGCCGGTCTACGCGGTTGGCCTGGCGTTGTGCGCGCGCGCCGAACCGGTCTTGGGCGTCGTCCACGACCCGGTCACGGGACGGACGTGGTCGGCCGTGCGCGGACAGGGCGCCCTGGGCCCGGACGGAGCCCCCCTGACGCTGGCAGAGCACCCCCGTCCGGGGCGCGAGAAGAACCCCGTCCTGGCATGGACGCAGGGGCACCAGGTCCAGGCGGGCGATTCCGCGGCCTTCGCCCTGAGGTCGGCCTTGGAGATCCGCTGCGCGCGGATGCTGCAGTTGTGGGCGCCGCTGGTGGGGTGGACGATGCTGGCGCGCGGCGACATCGACGGCATCGTCGGCTACCTGCCCGAGATCGTCGACCTGCCCGCCGGAGCCCTCCTGGCGGCGGAGGCCGGCGTCGAACTGCGCCGCCTGGACGGCGCCCCGTACACCCTGGAGATCGACCGCCCACCGTCCGAACTGGGCTTCGTCGCCGCACGCCCGGAGCTCCTAGGCCGCCTCCTGGAAACCACAGACAAGGCCCTGAACTCCCTAACCCAAGACGCCCACATCCACCTAGCCTGGTAACCAGGCCCGGAAGGCTTGAACCCAAGCCCCCGACAACCGAAACGTTGCGATCGCGTGCGAAGCCAGTTGCGAGCCTGCGAGCAACTGATCGCGCAGCGAGCCGCTAGGCGAGACGGAGCGATGCAGCGATCGCCGCAGTGCCCGCCGAAGGAGGGCCGCCAAGGCCCGACGCCTAGGGCACTGCAATAAGCACAGCGATGGTAGCTGCGCAGCCGAGGATGGAGAGGGCTGTTCCGGTCAGGAGGAACTTGCCGATCGGGACCCGGACGTTCCAGCGGCGGCACCACTCGAACCATAGGAGCGTCGCTAGGGATCCCCACGGGGTGATGACGGGGCCCACGTTCGTGCCGATGAGGAGAGCGAGCAACTGCTCCTTGTTGGACGCGGGCACGGCCGACTCTCCCGCGACGTAGGCGGGCAGGTTGTTCAGGACGTTCGACAGTCCGGCGCCGGCGAACGCGGCGCGCATCGCTCCGGCCGTGCCGTCGTCGCCGCCGACCAGTGAGCGCATCGCGTCGTCCAGCCCGTAGCGCTCCAGTGTGGGGACGACCAGGAACAGCCCGGTCACGAACACCATGAGCTGCCAGGGGATGAGCGCGGGGCGCAGCGCCGACCGGTCGCGGACGGCGAACGCGGCCACGGCCACGGCGGCGGCGATGGTCGCGGCGATGCCGAGCTGGACGCCGGTGTGCACGCCGGCGAGGATGGCCGCGATGAACAGCAGGCAGGCGGCGCCTGTGGCGGAGAACAGGACGCGGTCGCGGACGGGCGCGACGTCGGGCACATCGTAGGTGTCGGCTCCGCGCATGCTCCGCCGCCAGAAGAACACCCACAGCAGCGCCATGGTGACGGCCAGGACGGTGAGCTGCGGCGCCCACATGCGGGCGGCGAACGCGGGGGTCTCCAGGGCCACCCGTTCGGCGGCGAGCAGGTTGGTCAGGTTGGACACCGGCAGCAGCAGGCTGGCGGTGTTGGCCAGCCACACCGTGGTCATGGCGAGCGGCAAGGCGGCGATCCGCGCGCGCGCCGCCAGCGCCAGCATGACCGGTGTGAGCAGCACGGCCGTCGTGTCGAGGTTCAGGAAGACGGTGTTGACGGACGCGAACGCCACGCACAGCAGGAACAGCGCGGCGTAGTTGCCGCGGCCCGCGCGCGCCATCCGCTGGGCCAGCGCGTCGAAGACCCCGGCCTCCTTGGTCAGCTCCGCCAGCACGATCACGCTGAACAGGAACAGCAGCAGGGGCGCGATGCGTTCGACGCTCGACCGCGCGGTGTCCGCGGGCAGCGTCCCGGTGGCGACGAAGAGGAGCCCCAGTGCGAGGACGCCGATGCGGATCCAGTCCAGGATGCCCAGCGAGCGGGCGGCACGGCGGAGGGCCTCGGTCGGGGACGGCACGCGCGACATGATCCCATAGGCGGTCCTATGCGCTGGATCCACCGCCGCGGCGCGCGATACTGGCGGCATGACACCCCCCGGCGACGGCTCTGGTCAGGAGCGCCCGACCGACTTCTTCATCAGCTACTCGCCCGCGGACGAGCGATGGGCGTCCTGGATCGCCTGGCAGCTCGAAGCGGCCGGGCACCGGACGATGATGCAGGCGTGGGACTTCGTGCCCGGCACCAACTTCATCGACTTCATGGACCGGGGCCTGTCGGAGGCCAAGGCCGTGGTCGCGGTGCTGTCGCGCAACTACCTGCGGTCGCGGTACGGGCGGATGGAGTGGATGGCGGCGCTGCGGGCCGACCCGGACGACCCGGCCCGCAAGCTGGTGACGGTCCGCATCGAGGACTGCCCGATCGACGGCCTGCTGTCCACGATCACCTACGTGGACCTGGTCGGGATCGAGGACCCCGACGAGGCGCGCGGCCTGCTGATGCGGCGCATCCGGGAGGCCCTGGCCGGGCACGCGAGGCCCCTGGACGGGCCGGGCTTCCCCGGCGGCCTCCCGTCCCGTCCCGGAGGCCAGGCGCCGCTCGTGGGCCGCGTCGAGCACGCCACCAACGACACGGGAGGCGGAGGAGGGCCCGGCGCGACCGGGGAGCGGCCCGTACGGCGCGCCCCCGTGGCGGCGCCCGCGTTCCCCGCCGGGAGCGGCGCGTCCCACGAGCCGCGCGAGCAGCTGAGCGTCCTGCACGTGTCGGGCCCCCGGTTCGGCCGGACGCTCGCCGAGCCGGGCGAGCCGACCACGGCCGTCGAGCTCCAGGACCGCATCTGGAGCGATGTGATGCGGCTGGCCGACTCCGGCGTCCCGCGCCCGGACCTGCTCGTCGTCGCCGGCAACCTCACCCACTCGGGCAGCCGCAAGGAGTTCAACGAGGCCCTGTCGTTCCTGACGAGCCTGCGGGCGCTGCTCGGGCTGGAGGCGCAGCGCGTGGTGGTCGTGCCGGGCACGCACGACATCACGCGGGCGGCCTGCCAGGCGTACTTCGCCGGCTGCGAGGCCGACGAGATCGAGCCGCAGCCGCCGTACTGGCCGAAGTGGCGGCACTTCGCGGGGCTGTTCAAGGAGTTCTACCAGGGCCTCGACTCGCTGATCTTCGACAGCGCCCAGCCGTGGACGCTGTTCCCCGTCCCGGACCTGAAGGTCGTCGTGGCGGGCCTCAACTCGACCCTGCCGCAGTCCCACCGCGAGGAGGACCGGTACGGGCGGATCGGGCAGGCGCAGGCGGCGTGGTTCAACGAGCGGCTGCGGCACTTCGAGGACGAGGGCTGGCTGCGGCTCGGCGCGCTGGAGCACTCGCCAATCGCGGGCGAGCCGGACGCCCTACGCGACCCGGAGACGGTGGAGACGCTCCTGTCCGGGCACGTGAACGTCCTGTTCCAGGGCAGGCGGACGGAGTACGGCGCGGTGCCGCTGCTGGGCTCGGGCGTCCCGTCCGTCCCGGCGCTGGGACCCGGGCGGCACCAGATCGTCGTCCTGCGGCGCGACGGCCTGGAACGGTGGATCCCCGAGGACGCCGCCCGGCGCGGCCCCGAGCGCCTCGAACAGGCCTGGGCGCGGGTCGACGGAACGTTCCCGCCCTCGCGTGAGGAGGCGCAACCCGCCGTCCCCGTGCCGGAGCTCGGCCCCGGGGCGGCCCGCGCGGGCGCGGACCCGGTCAGCGACCCCACCGAGCGGCTACTGGACCGGCTGACCGAGGCGTGCGAGACCCGGTTCGAGCGCGCGACGATCCGGCGCATCGTCCCGGTGCCGGGTCCGGACGGACGCGGCGACGCGCCGCACCTGCTGCTCACCCACATGGAGGACGGGTTCGTCCGGCAGTACCGGATCGGCGCGCACGTCGGGCAGGTGACCGAGGAGGACGTGGACGCGTTCGTCCGGCACGTGCACGCCGACGGCGCCGACCACGGCTCCGAACTGGTCTACCTGGGTCCGGCACCGGTCCGCTCCCTGCGCGACGAGGCGCTGCGGCGCGGCATCCGGCTGCGCAGCCTCACCGAGTTCCAGGGGCTGGTCGACCTGTCGGAGTACGTCACCGCGCAGACGGGGCGGCTCGCGGCGGGCGGGCTGTACCCGCCGGCGCTGTACGTCCCGCAGCGGTACCGCGAGCTGGACCGGTTCCGCACGAGCGCCCCGTCCGGCGAGGAGGACGAGCGCGGCGGCGACGTCCACGACGACGTGGTCACCGAGATGCTGCGCCTGCTGGCGGCCGACCACGGCCGGTTCATGCTGCTGCTCGGCGACTTCGGGCGCGGCAAGACGTTCGCGCTGCGGGAGCTGGCGCGCCGCATCCCCGAGGAGCTGCCGCACGTCATCCCGATCCTCATCGAGCTGCGGGCGCTGGACAAGGCGCACTCGGTGGACGGCCTGGTCGCCGCGCACCTGGCCAACCACGGCGAGGAGCTCATCGACCTCAAGGCGTTCCACTACATGCTCCGGCAGGGACGGATCGTCCTGCTGTTCGACGGGTTCGACGAGCTGGTGACCCGGGTGACCTACGACCAGGCCGCCGACCACCTCGACACGCTGCTCCAGGCCGCGCAGGACAAGGCCAAGATCGTGGTCGCGAGCCGCACCCAGCACTTCAAGTCGCAGGCGCAGGTGCTGACGGCGCTCGGCGAGAAGGTCGGGGTGCTGCCGCACCGCCGCGTCCTCGGGCTGGAGGAGTTCACGCCCCGCCAGGTCCGCTCGTACCTGGTCAACCGGTACGGCGACGAGAAGACCGCCGAGGACAGGCTGAGCCTGCTGTCGGGCATCGAGGAGCTGCTGGCCCTCACGTCCAACCCGCGGATGCTGAGCTTCATCGCCGACCTGCCCGAGGAGCGGCTGCGCGCGGTCGCGCAGGCCCGCACCACGGTCAGCCCCGCCGACCTGTACCAGGAGATCCTGTCGTCCTGGCTGGGCTACGAGGCCGACCGGGTGCGGCACGCGGGCGGCCCGTCCGGGCTGCGGGTGGACGACATGTGGGAGGCGGTGGGGACGCTCGCGCTGCGGCTGTGGGAGGGCAACGAGCAGTTCCTGCGGCTGGCCGAGCTCGCCGACGTCTCCGACACCCTCGCCGGCCTCGCCGACGGGCGCCTGTCGCCGCACCAGGTGACGCACGCCGTGGGCGCGGGGAGCCTGCTCGTCCGCACCGCCGAGGGCCTGTTCGGGTTCATCCACACGTCGGTGATGGAGTGGCTCGTCGCCCGGCACATCGCCCGCGAGTTCGCGCGCGGCGCCGCGCCGGCGGCGCTCGCCCTGCGGGCGCTGACGCAGCTGACCGTCGACTTCCTGTGCGACCTCGCCGACGCCCGCGCCTGCCAGGAGTGGGCGGCGGGCGTGCTCGCCGACCCGGACGCCGGCGACGTCGCCCGCGCCAACGCCATCCGGATCACCACCCGGCTGCGCACCCCCGCCCGCACCGACCTGCGCGGCGCGCACCTGCAAGGCGAGGACCTGTCGTACCGCGACCTTCAGGAGGTCGACCTGACCGGCGCCGACCTGACCGACGCGCAGCTGGTGGGCGCCAACCTGTCGCGGGCCGTCCTGCGCAACGCCTCCCTCGCCGGGGCCCGCCTGGACGAGGCGCGGCTCGTCGGCGCCGACCTGCGCGGCGCCGACCTGTCACGCGCCCGCCTCGCCCGCGCCGATCTGCGCGACGTCGCCGTCGAGGGCAGCCGCTGGACGCGCGCGGCCCTGGTGGACGCGACGCTGCCCGACCGGATCGCCGCCGCGCCCGAGCTGCGGGAGGCGGCCATCGCCCCGGGCCGTCCCATCGACATCCAGGTCGCCCCGGCCGCCGTCGGCGTCCCCTACGGCTTCCACTTCCAGACCAGCCGCCTGCCCCAGCCGCTCGCCTACAGCCCCGGCGGGTCCGTGCTGGCGGTCGGCAGCGAGGACGGCGGCGTCCTGGTCTGCGACGCCGTCACCGGGACCCCTCTGCGCACCTTGCAGGGGCACGGCGACCGCGCCTACGCGGTGGCGTTCGACTCCGGCGGCAACGTCCTGGCCAGCGGCTCCGCCGACGGCACCGTCCGGCTCTGGGACCTCGCCACCGGGCACTGCGCGCACACGCTGGACGTCCACCCCGAGGGCGTGTGGCCGCTGGTGGTCGGCGGCCGCTCCCCCGGCGGCGCCGATCTGGTCGCCGCGGGCGCCGCCGACGGGACGATCCGCGTCTGGGACACCGCGTCCGGCGCCCTCCTGCACGAGCTGCCCGGCCACACCGCGCCCGTCTACACCGCCGTGTTCGACCCCGCCGGAGCCCTCATGGTCACCGGCGACAAGAGCGGCACCCTGCGCGTCTGGGACCTCGCCACGGGCGCGCTCCGCCGCGAGCTGACCGGGCACCGCGGCGCGGTGTTCCGCGCCGTGTTCCACCCCGACGGCTCGCTGCTCGCCGCCGGCGACGAGCAGGGCGTCGTCCGGCTCTGGGACATCCGCAGCGGCGAGATCCGGCAGGAGCTCCTCGGCCACACCGGCAGCGTGTTCGCCATCGCCTACCACCCGGACGGGCGGCTCCTGGTCACCGGCGACACCGAGCGGTCCGTCCGGCTGTGGGAGGACGGCCGGCACCGCGCCACCCTGTCCGGCCACGAGGGCCGCCTCTACCAGGCGACGTTCAGCCCGGACGGCAGCAGCCTGGCGACCGCCGACAGCTCCGGGTCCGTCCGGCTCTGGGACCCCCTCACCGGACGGCAGCGGCTAGAGCTCGCCGGGCACCGCGGCGCGGTCTGGCCGATCGCGTTCCGCCCCGACGGCGCCCAGCTCGCCACCAGCAGCAACGACGGCACCGCGCGGCTGTGGGACGCCGAGACCGGCCAGTGCCGGGTCGTCCTGCGCGGCCACGGGCGCCGCGTCACCGGCGTCGCGTTCAGCCCCGACGGCGGCCTGCTCGCCGGCAGCGGCAACGACGGCCTGGTCCGCCTCTGGGACCCGCGCACCGGCCGGATGATCCGCGAGCTGCGCGGCGTCGCCGACAACCTCACCTCCGCCTCGTTCAACACCCGCGACTCCCAGCTCGCCACCGCCACCAACGACGGCGGCGTCCACCTGTGGCAGGCCGGCACCGGCACCTTCGAGCGCGAGCTGAACGTGGAGACCGACCACGTCTGGGCGCAGGCGTTCGCGCCCGCCGGGAACGTGCTCGCCACCGCCAACGACGACGACAGCGTCCGCCTCTGGTACTGGACGACGGGCCGCGAGATCGTCAACCTCGCCGGGCACCGCGGCCGCGTCCGCTCGATCGACTTCCACCCCGCCGAGCCCCTGGTCGCGACGGGCTGCGACGACGGTCTCGTCCGCCTCTGGCACCCCCACACCGGTGAGCTCCAGGCATCCCTGAGCGGCCACGCCGACCGCGTCTACCAGGTGGCGTTCGCCCCGTCCGGCGACGTGCTCGCCAGCGCCAGCAACGACGGCACCGTCCGCCTGTGGGATCCCGGCACCGGCACCGTCCTGCACACCCTCACCGCCCACACGGGCCGCCTCTGGACGGCCGCGTTCCACCCGTCCGGCTCCATGCTCGCCAGCGCGGGCGACGACATGGTCGTGCGCCTGTGGGACCCCGCCAACGGCCGCCTCCTGCACACCCTCACCGGCCACACCCGCCGCGTCTGGTCGGCCGCCTTCAGCCCGGACGGCACGCTCCTCGCCACGGCGGGCGACGACGGCGCCATCATCCTGTGGGACGTGTCGGACCCCTCCGCCCCGTCCCGCCGCACCACCC
>NZ_SMKU01000247.1 GCF_004349215.1 Actinomadura rubrisoli
CGAGTACCCCCGAAGGGGCCTTTCCGCTCGACTTGCATGTGTTAAGCACGCCGCCAGCGTTCGTCCTGAGCCAGGATCAAACTCTCCATTAAGGCCACACGACCACCACAGCAACAAACACCGCAGTGGCCAAACCTTGGAAACAATCCCAGCAAACAACCCCCCACAAAACAAGAGGGGCCGTATTGCCTCAAAGAAATCCCCACCACCGAACCAAACAAACAGAACGATGGCCACGGGGAGACCCGGCCAACCAACAGCCGGATCTATAAAGGCACTGGCTTTTAACACGCTGTTGAGTTCTCAAGAAACGGACACCCACCGCGCTGGATCCGCTTTCGCGTTTCCCGCTCCGGGGCGACTCGATTTAACTTATCAGATCCGCTCGGCTTGTCAATTTCCGAGCTTTTCCGATCCAACCTTTCCGATCCGCTCGCGCGGCCTTCCGGGCTGGTGTCGCTATTTCATCAGATCCAGCGCGATTGTCAAAACCGGCCTTTTCTGACCCACGACGGCGCCGCAGACACGGCGAGACCGTGTCGGCTGGTTCGTAGTGGGTTCCCCATCGGGCCGGCCGCCTGGTGGCGTCCCGCTCCCCGTGGGGCGAAGAGAACAGTATGCCCACGCGGGTGCGGCGTCAAACCGGCTCGCGCGTGTCGGCGGGCCTGCGCCGCCGTCGGTCCGGCGCCACGGACTACTCTCCAGCCATCCGACCTTGGGTTTGGCCCCAGAATCGTCCCGTCAAACCTGTTTCTTCTACGCGATCCAAGTCGTCGAACATTTTTGTGGGCGGGGTCCTTCGGAGTGCCCAGCTGAGGTGCCTCACCGTCATGCACGCGATCCGGGAGGGGAAGGGGACGCTCACGGTTGCGCCAGGTATCCCCCGACGAAGAGGACGCCCTCGGCGAGCACCCAGACGATGGCCGCGACCGTGAGGAGGGCGTCCAACCGTCCGGCGTTGTGCCTGAAGCCGGGCATCGCCCACGCGGTGATCGCGAGCGTCGCGGCGATGAACGCCACGGGGATGGAGAGCAGGACGGCGTTCTCGAAGTCGGCGGCGCAACCGGGGTCGTGGGCGTCGTCGTCACCGCAGAAGGCGGCATCGCCCCAGCCGCCCAGGGCCGAGAAGGCCCAGAGAAGGGCCAGCACGCCGTTGGCGATCGTCGGAATGGCCGGTGATATCCACCAGCCGTTCGAGCGCCCGGGCATAGCCTGCACGAACGGAACGTACCTCGCCACCCGCGACGCGGGAACCCCTCAAGGGGCAAGCATCGGTTGTCAGGTGATCTCTTTGGACTCGTGAAGGTTCATGTCCATGACGATGGCCGTCATGGCGGCCATCGTCCGCAAGGGCTCAGGGACGGGATCGAAGATCTCCACGCTGTACTTGTCGGCCGTCGTCAGCAGGTGCGTGGCGAGGCCCGCCCACTTCTTGCGCACGTGGGCCACCTTGTCCCCCTTGGCGGCGATCACCTCGAAGTTGTTCCGCGGCAGGTCGACGGCGACCGCGCCGATCGTGTCGCCGGCGCCGTCCTGGATCAGGTAGCGGCGGCCGACCCGTTCCATGACGAACGAGCCAAGGGTCTCTCCTCCCGGCTGGAGCACTTCGGTCAGCTCCCGGCCCTGGCGCTTGTCCACGACCAGCAGCGGCTCCCCGTCCGGCGTGGTCAGCAGTACGGCCCGCGCGTCGAGGTCCGACTTGCCGGGGAAGACGGTTCGAAGCGTCTCCGCACGGCCCTTGTCGCTCGTCTCCGCGGCGATGGCGAGGACGGTTCCATCGCCGTCGAGGACCTTGTACCGCGACTTGGCGAACGGACCCCTGCGAGGCTGTTCGACTTTCAGCACCGGGGAGCTGAACACTTCGCTCACGTGTTCTCCTGCCTCATCGGGCGCCTGACGGGCCGCCTCCATGTTCGCTTGTCGACGCCGCTCCACGTCGTCCGGCGCGGATCGTCGTCCAAGCGGCGATCCTGTCAAGCGTGACCGGCTAGGGGAAGCACCTACCAGCCCCGGCTCGTCCACCGCGACCCCGTCCATCGACGTAGAACCGTCTGACCTGCACGGGGACTCATCACTGTCCCCATCTGGAAAGTACCTTCTACCCGACCGGCGGTATCAATCGATCGCAGGGAAGGCGCACGCCCCGGGCCATGGACGGTCGCGCATCACCGAACCATGGCGCTCGTGAGCAGCGGAGTCCGTCCAGAACGACGCGATGCCCGGCTGACCGTCCATGGCCGGCGTCTGCTGGTCGAGCGGGTCCGCGCCGACCGTCCGGTCGCCCATGTCGCGCCCGAGGCCGCGCTGCACGACCGCTCCAGCCAACCCCGCCGCATCCCGCCCCACCGCGGCCCATCTGGAAGAGCAGGTGTGCGCGTTGCGGCGTGCCCGCAAGCTCGGACCAGGCCGCATTGGTCCGATCCTGGGCAGGGCACCCCTTGACCGTGCACCGCGTGCTGCCCCCCGCCACGCGGCCTGCAACGGCTGACCCACCTGGACCGGCCGACCGGCCAGATCATCCGCCGCTATGAGCGTGACCGGCCCAGTGAACTGATGCACGCGGCCGTCAAGCAACTCGGCCGACGACGACCACACCCGCATCGCCCACAGCCAGCTCCACTCCGACCAAAGCCGCCACCTGCGCCGCCTTCCTGCACCGGACGGCCGCCTCCTTCGCTGAGCCAGGCATCACCCGGATCAAACGGGTACTGACCGACGACGCCCGGACCCACCCCAAATCTACCGTCCGGCAAACCCTGCATGAACCGGGCAACCCGGCCGATCGACCCGCGCCTACCGACCCCAGACCAACGGCAAGGCCGAACACTCCAACCGCACCCCGGACCAATAGCCGCCCCTCCACCAGCAACACCGAACGCACCGCACTGGACGACCAACCACCCACCAGCCGCGTTAACAACGCTGAGGTCAATACACCTGTGCAGGTCCACGACGGCGCGGTCGGCCACCCCTGGGCTGGACGGTCAGCGTCGCCTCCACGATCGTGCGCCCGCGCCGAGACCGTCCCGCACCTGCGGCACACCGCCTTCTCGGTTTCACAGGGTGGGCTGGTCCTGTCCTGACCGGGCGAAGATCACGAAGACCACTGGACGATCAGGTAGGTCACCATGGCCGACCAGCTGATCATTATGATCAAACCGATGACAACGTCCCACCAGGGCGGGTCGTCGTCAGCCGTGGGCTTCGGTGAGACCTCCGCCGTCTTCGCCGCTTGCACCTCCGCCGCCGCCTCCATTTGAGCGGCCCGCAGGAGAGCGATCGCCTCATCGCGATCCTCGACGGGGACGACGGCCCAGACCACCAGACCCCGCGGCATGGCCCCGAGGACCACCCGGTCCTCGGCCATCGCGTCGACCGCCGCCTCGAACCGATCCAGCGCCGCCGCGTCCGCCGCGGCGGCGGGACGCAGGACGGCCATCACAGCGGGCACATCACCCGCCCACTCCCCCAGGAAGACGACACCCGCCGCGGTCTCGCCCAGCCGGGCACGCGCCTCGAACGAGCCGAGGGTTCGCGGATCGCCTGCCAGCAACGGCTTCCCATCGTTATCCACACCCTTTTAGACGCCGCTCGCCGACTGCTCGTTCAAAAGGCTTGCCGGTCCTGATCGACCGTCCTCGGAGGCTGATCAGCGCACGAAAGGCGGCCCGGGATGCCCATAGGACACCGATCAAATACGCCATAACTACGTTCCCGCACTCACCACCACCCACAGACATCGCGCTCAGCAGCCGCACCCCACCAGACCCACCAATTGAGCCACTACCGCGTCACGGAATCGATCCACCAAATGGCGACCGCAGGTTCCAGAGTCGAGCTTCCTGCTGTCGGCCGCTCCCACCTCCAGGTTGGTTAGCGCTCAGGAGCTATGACGAACCTCCTGCGGGGCGAAGCGGGCGGCCAGGCCGTCGAGGATGCATTCGAGTCCGCTGTCGAACTCGGCGTCGCGGGTCGCGCTCATATTCTGGTTTCGCTGGGCGGCGTACAGCTTTCCCAGCCGAGGGTAGTCCCGTGCGGCCTTCTCGGCGGTGGGCCATAGGCTTTCGGCCCATTCCTGCTCGCTTTTGCCGCTGCGGGCGAGTGTGGTCAACCATGCGGCCTCGCTCGTCGATACCCCGATGACGTAGGCCACGACCGTGTTCAGGGCCCGGTCGGCCGCTTCCAGCGTGAAGCCTCCCTGCTCGAACACGGCGAGGATGGCCTCGTTCTGCCGCATCACGTTCGGCCCCAGGTAGGCCACGCCCACCTCACCCTGCACGGAGACGATCCAGGGATGGCGCAGGAGCGTGGCCCGCATGCTGCGGGCGCAGCGCGTGATGGCCGCGCGCCAGCCCGCCGGATCGTCGGCGGACGGCACCTCGACCTCGCCGTAGACCTTGTCGACGACCAGCTCGATCAATTCGTCCTTGTTGGCCACGTGCGTGTACATCGAGGTGGCTCCGGCGTTCAGGCGGGTGCCGAGCTTGCGCATGCTGAGGGCGTCGATGCCCTGGGCGTCCAGCAGTTCGAGCGCCGCGGAGACGATCTGCCCCCGGCTCAGCGGCGGCTGCTCACGCCTGGGCCGTTGCGGACGAGTCCACACCGACGGGTACGGCTGCTTGTCGGCCGGCATGCGGTCTCCTTCACGACGATCCGTCCCGAACAGTGTACGGCGTTGCGAACACCGCACACTATCCATACAGTGTGCGGAGTGCCGCACGCCGTACGTCCGCGTCCGCCGAAAGGAGCCGTCCTCATGCCGTCATCGCACTTCGACGCCGACCGCTGGCAGGCCAGGCTTGATGAGCTGCGCGCCGCCCACCGCGTGCCGGGTGCCGCCTTGGCGGTGCTGGCAGGCGGGAAAATCCATGAGCTGGCGAGCGGCGTCCTGCACCGGGAGACGGGAGTCGAGGCCACGACCGACTCGGTGTTCCTGGTCGGCTCGCTCGCCAAGCCCTACACCGCCACGCTGGTGATGCAGCTGGCCGACTCCGGCGTCCTCGACCTGG
This sequence comes from Actinomadura rubrisoli, assembly GCF_004349215.1. Taxonomy (GTDB): domain Bacteria; phylum Actinomycetota; class Actinomycetes; order Streptosporangiales; family Streptosporangiaceae; genus Spirillospora; species Spirillospora rubrisoli. The sequence goes on from NZ_SMKU01000247.1 coordinate 5,010, forward strand.
ACGCGCCTGTGGTCAGCGTGCTGCCGGAGTTCGCCACCCCCGACCCGGACGCCACCAAGACGATCACCGTCCGGCAGCTGCTATCGCATACCGGCGGGGTGACCAACGACTTCACCTACGACTCCGGCCGGGGCGATGACTGCCTGGCCAAGTACGTCGAGGCCGCGCGGGACGTGGCGCTGGACTGCCCGCCCGGTACCGCGTTCTCCTACGGCAGCCTCGGATACGTCGTCCTGGGCCGCATCGTCGAGGTACTGACCGGCAAGACCTGGGACCAGGCGCTCAAGGACATGCTCTTCACCCCGCTCGGGCTGGAACACTCGATGACCCTGCCGGAGGAGGCCCTGCGCTTCCGCGCGGCGATGGGCCACCTGGGCGAACCCGGCCAAGACCCCGCCCCAGCACCCGCCTGGGACCTGATGCCGCGCTCGGCGGGCCCCTACGGCCGGGTTATCGTCTCCGCGGGCGACGTCGCCCGTTTCGCCAAAATGCACCTGGACGGCGGCCTCGCCCCGGACGGCACCCGCATCCTGTCCGCCGACGCCGTCGCCGCCATGCGGCGCCGCGAGGTCGACACCCCGGAGCGTTGGTCGATGTCGGCCGCTGGATGGGGCCTTGGCTGGGCGCTGCACGACTGGAACGGGGCCACCGGCTTCGGTCACGACGGCAACGCCGTCTCCCAGTACTCCTACCTGCGCGTCTTTCCGCGCGCCGGGGTGGCCGTGGTGCTGCTGGCCAACGGCGGCGGCTTCGCCCGGCTATATGACGATCTGGTCCGCGAACTGCTGGCCGAACTGGCCGGGGCCGACATGCCGCCTCTCTTCGTCCCACCGGCGAACCCGCCCAGGGTGGACATGACACACCTACTGGGCACCTATAAGCGGGCGGGCGTCATCACCACGATCACCCAGAACGACGAAGGCCGCGCGCACATCCGATATGAGTTCGTCGACGGTCTGAAAGGCATTTCCCCGCCGCTGGAAGGGGACCTTGTGCCCGTGTCACAAACGGTGTTCGCCTTCGACGGCCCTTACGGCGAGTACCTCCCGGTGGTCTTCTCCACCCTGACCAACGGCACCCCATGCGTATACGTCGGCATGCGCGCCACCCCTAAGGCCGCCTAGGCAAAGAATCGCGGTTGAGGTCGCCAGCCCATGGCCCGCTACTGCGGACGCCAGATTGGCGACCACTCTTCTCAAGGACGAGACCGTGCCCGACGAAGCGTGCCGGCAGGCCGACCTGGCCATCACCCAACGACAGGGCCCCGCGATCTCGGCGCAGCGGCCGAACAGCAGCCCCAGGCGCCGTCCGGTCAACCCCGTCCAAGCCAGGTCAACGGGCCGGGACGCGCCCACCTCACCCACCAGCAGCCGATCCACATGCCACCCAGGCTGAACACCGCAGGCTCCGGCGGAAGCGACGCCTGTACCGCGAACAGGTGTGGGCCGGACGCGAGCCGAAGGTCAGACCAGATCTCCACCGTGTAGCGGTCGGCGGTCGTGAGCGCTTCCTTCTTGAAGCCCGCCCACTCCTTGTCGGCCTGCGCCACCTGGTCGCCCGCCGCGAAACGCCGTCCGAGCACGGGTGCCCATTGGACGGCCCGCGCCGTCATGTAGCGAGGAGGCGTAGGTGAAGCGACCGTGGCGGAAGTCGCCAACCAGAGCACCGCGCCGGACCGAGGACGGCGGCGCTCCGGCACCTGCTCCTCCACAGCGCGCGCGAGCAGGACGCGAGGATCGCGACTTGGCCGAAGGGACGCCAGGCGGCTGCTCGACATGCGACGCGGCGGCGAAGAGTGCGTCCATGGCGATCAGCTTCCCAGGCCACGCGTCCGGCCGGATATCAAGAGGGGCGGTCCCGAAGGACCGCCCCTCTCATCCGCACAGATTCGTACGGTCTATCGACCAGCTCAGAAGTCCATGCCTCCGGCGTCGGGCATGCCGCCCGCCGGTGCCGGGTTCTTCTCGGGCTTCTCGGCGATGACGGCCTCGGTGGTCAGGAACAGCGCGGCGATCGACGAGGCGTTCTGCAGCGCGGACCGGGTCACCTTGGCCGGGTCGAGGATCCCCGACTCGAACATGTTGACGTAGTCGCCGGTGGCGGCGTTCAGGCCCTCGCCCGGGGTGAGCGAGCGGACCTTCTCCACCACGACGCCGCCCTCAAGACCGGCGTTCACGGCGATCTGCTTGAGCGGCTCCTCCAGAGCGCGCTTGACGATGTTGGCGCCAGTGGCCTCGTCGCCCGCGAGCTCCAGCTTGTCGAACGCCTTGGTGCCGGCCTGCAGCAGCGCCACGCCACCACCGGGGACGATGCCCTCCTCGACCGCGGCCTTGGCGTTGCGGACGGCGTCCTCGATGCGGTGCTTGCGCTCCTTGAGCTCCACCTCGGTCGCGGCGCCGGCCTTGATCACCGCGACACCGCCCGCGAGCTTGGCCAGGCGCTCCTGGAGCTTCTCGCGGTCGTAGTCGGAGTCGGTGTTGTCGATCTCGGTGCGGATCTGGTTGACCCGGCCCGCGATCTCGTTGGCGTCACCGGCACCGTCCACGATCGTGGTCTCGTCCTTGGCGACGACGATCTTGCGCGCCCGGCCGAGCATGTCGATCGAGGTGTTCTCCAGCTTCAGGCCGACGTCCTCGCTGATGACCTGGCCGCCGGTGAGGACGGCGATGTCGTTCAGCATGGCCTTGCGGCGGTCGCCGAAGCCCGGGGCCTTCACGGCGACGGACTTGAAGATCCCGCGGATCTTGTTGACGATCAGCGTGGCCAGGGCCTCCGCCTCGACGTCCTCCGCGATGATCAGCAGCGGCTTGCCGGACTGCATGACACCCTCAAGGACGGGCAGCAGGTCCTTGTTGGCCGACACCTTGCCCTGAACGATCAGGAGGTAGGGGTCCTCCAGGACCGCCTCCATCCGCTCGGGGTCGGTCACGAAGTAGTGCGAGATGTAGCCCTTGTCGAAGCGCATCCCCTCGGTGAGTTCGAGCTCCAGACCGAAGGTCTGGCTCTCCTCGACCGTGATGACGCCTTCCTTGCCGACCTTGTCCATCGCCTCGGCGATCATCTCGCCGATCTGCGGGTCGCCGGCGGAGATGGAGGCCGTCGAAGCGATCTGCTCCTTGGTCTCCACGTCCTTGGCGAGCTTGGACAGCTCCTCGCTCACCCGCTCGACGGCGGCCTCGATGCCCCGCTTGAGGGACATCGGGTTCGCCCCGGCCGCCACGTTGCGCAGACCCTCGCGCACCAGCGCCTGGGCCAGCACGGTCGCGGTGGTGGTGCCGTCACCGGCGACGTCGTCGGTCTTCTTGGCTACTTCCTTGACGAGCTCCGCGCCGATCTTCTCCCAAGGGTCCTCAAGCTCGATCTCCTTGGCGATCGACACACCGTCGTTGGTGATGGTGGGTGCGCCCCACTTCTTCTCCAGCACGACGTTGCGCCCCTTGGGACCAAGGGTCACCTTCACGGCGTCAGCGAGCTGGTTCATGCCGCGCTCGAGACCGCGGCGGGCCTCCTCGTCGAACGCGATCATCTTTGCAGCCATAGGCTCCAGTCCTCCCGGAACAAGGTGGCTAAAAGGATCGAGCCGACGCCCGCGACGGACGGCCCCCGCCGACGACTGCCATTCCGTCGCCGGACTGAGGCCTCATCGCCCCGACCCAGACTGTGAAGTTGTCACTCTCCACAGTAGAGTGCCAACCGTTTGTTTAGCACTCTACCCTGCCGAGTGCAAGCACGAGACATCACCTCGCAGCAACCTTCACCTACCCCACCGCACTCATCCCCACCTGGGCCGGAGCCTCGCCGAGCCTGCTCGGACGCGTGTCGCCGCACTCCACGGTGGCCGTAGGCCGGTGGTCGGGGAGCGCGGGTCCGCGACTGGACATCGGCGGGGGCCGCCTGTTCCGAGTCAACCGTTGCCGGGGGTGGTTTGCTCTGGCAGGGGCGCCCATTCTTCGTCCGGGCTGAACAGTGCGTCGGTCTGGAGTCGTTCGCCGATACGGCCAGCGGCCATATCGTCGGCGTCCAGCCGATACCAGATCTGGTCGTCCGTCCACTTGACCGCGATCGACCGCCCGGAACGGCTGACGCGTACCACCGGGCCGCGCGGTGGCTGGATGGTCGGAGGGAGCAAGGTGCGCAGCACTCGTTCGTAGTCCTGCCGCTGCCTCCGGGTCAGTTGGCCTCCGAGGCGGAGGAGGATCGGGCCCGCGAGGTATTGGAACTCTCCGGCCGGAGAGACGAACGGCACTCTCTTGAGGACTCTGAGCACGTACTCCGATCGCCCGCGGGCGCCCTCGGCGTCTTCGAACACCTCGACCGAGCCGCCGTCGTCGACGCCCGGGGGGGCTTTCCCCTCCCAGATCCGCTCGTCGGCGAAGCTGGCTTTCGACAGGTAGCCGCCGTCCCGTCCGATCCGACCGTTGGGGTCGGTCTCCTCGTCGAAGACGATGACGGTTCGAAGCGGCAGTTCGGCGCCGACGAAGGCGCGGACGATGTCGTCGGCGGTGACCGGCTCCAACGGTTCCGGAAGGACGGAGGCCGAATCCTCTGCGTTACTGGCCAAGGTCGACTTCCGACACCTCAAGCGGCACAACAACAGTCATGCGCCATTCAACCGCACCAGGCCGCTACCGGTCCAGGAACTCCGTGCAGACGACGACGGTCATCCACGGGGCTCGCGGAGTGCCAGGCGCGGTGTTCGGCGCCAGCGCGCATGGCCCCGATGGTCGCCGATTCAACTTACTACTTGGAGTAGTTGCAATCACTAATCATGTCCGCGGATGAGCAACTTGCTAACTGCCTCGCCATCTTGCCTGGTGGAGCGAGATGCGCCGAGCCGACACGGGGTGGCGAGTATTGCGAAGAGCACAACCGGACTAGCGGAAACGATCTAGAGATCCTCAAGACTCAGATGGCTCTTACTGCGTCGGCCTGGGGGCCTCGGTCGCTTTGGGTGATCTCGAATTCGACTCGCTGGCCTTGTTCGAGGCTGCGGAATCCGTCCATCTGGATGGCCGAGTAGTGGACGAAGACGTCGCGCTCGCCTTCGACCGCGATGAAGCCGTAGCCCTTGTCGGCGTTGAACCACTTGACTGTGCCTTGCGTCATACCGAACCTGCCGCTCGACCGTGGGTTCCTGCCACGGTGATGTCTCGGCCCCGCCCCTTCGATCGCGGGTCCGCGAACCACCCGTGTCTCCATGGCTTGCGGGCCGCGGCGGGGTCGACTCGGCGTGATCGGGGTCGACCTTATAGGGCGGCGGGGACGTTATGACGGAAGTCCGGACGGCCGGAAATGGTCACGGTCGTGGTCCCGGACGAGGGGGAGGATCTCCTGTTCGAGGCGCCGGGACAAGTGGAGTCCGTAGCGGGTCTCCAGGCGGTTGCGGGCCCGGATGTAGCGGGTCGCCGCGTCCTCCAGTGTGGGGGGAATGACTGAAATGCCGAGGGGTTCCAGGATGTGGCGGCTCAGCTTGAGGAGTTCGCCTCGGACGCGGTCGGCCATATGGCGCTTACCGATCAGCCACAGGATCCAGTCCCAGAAGTGCGCGTCCATGGCGGCGAGGGTGTCGGGGCCGACACGCCAGGGCGGGTTCGCGCTGCGGGGGACGTCCGGGAAGAGCAGGTCGACCTTGGAGGGGCCGGGGAGGATCAGCAGGTAGGTCGCGAACTCGGAGAGGGGGTCCCACTGGGCGGCGAGCGGTTCGTGGGGACGTAGGAGTTCTCGCAGGTCGGAGGCCAGATGTCCGAAGTCCTCGGCGGTGACGCGGTAGCGCCGGCCGCCGGTCTCACGTGCCGGGGAGCCGACGGGGTCGACCCGGCACACGGTGGGATGCGCCCGGACGGAGTCCGCGACCTCCTCCGCAATGTCCATGGAGGGCCTTGTACCCCGGTCTAGCAGGAGAAAAGCCCCCTTCCCGGCGCGGGGACGCCGGGAAGGGGGCCGGGACGGTCAGCCGCCTGCGACGGCGGGGATGATCGAGATCTGGGCGCCCGCCGGGGTGGGGGTGTCCAGGCCGCTGGAGAACCGGACGTCCTCGTCGCCCACGTAGACGTTCACGAACCGGCGGATCTTGCCGGCGTCGTCCAGGATGCGGGCGGAGATGCCGGAGTAGCTGGCCTCCAGGTCGGTGACGACGGCGCGCAGCGTGTCACCCTCGGCCTTCACCTCCGCCTCGCCGCCGGTGTAGGTCCGCAGGATCGTCGGGATGCGGACGGACACGGTGCTCATTGCTGGCTCCTTCTCTCTCAGGCGAGGCCCGCGGCGCGGAACGCGTCCAGGGACGGGGCGATGTTGGCGCTGGGCGCGACGACCGGGGCGACGGCGTCCAGGGTCTTCAGGCCGTCCCCGGAGTTGATGATCACGGTCTCGGCGGACGGGTCGAGCCGCCCGTCCTCGACCAGCTTGCGGAGGGTGGCGACGGTGACGCCGCCGGCGGTCTCGCCGAAGATGCCCTCGGTGCGGGCGAGCAGCCGGATGCCCTCGACGACCTGCTCGTCCGAGACGTCCTCGACCGCGCCGCCGGTGCGGCGGGCGACGTCCAGGACGTACGGGCCGTCGGCGGGGTTGCCGATGGCGAGGGACTTGGCGATGGTGTCGGGCTTCACCGGACGGACGGCGTCGTGCCCGGCCTTGAACGCGGCCGACACCGGGTCGCAGCCGGTGGCCTGCGCGCCGAACACGCGGTAGGGCCGGTCCTCCACGAGGCCGAGCTTGATCAGTTCCTGGAACGCCTTGTCGATCTTGGTGAGCTGGGAGCCGGAGGCGACCGGGACGACGATCTGGTCCGGCAGCCGCCAGCCGAGCTGCTCGGCGATCTCATACCCCAGGGTCTTGGAGCCCTCGGCGTAGTAGGGGCGGACGTTGACGTTGACGAACGCCCAGTCCTCCTGCTCCCCGGCGATCTCCGAGGCGAGCCGGTTGACGTCGTCGTAGTTGCCGTCGACCGTGACGAACGTCCCGCCGTAGACCGCCGTCGTGATGATCTTCTGGGACTCCAGGTCGGACGGGACGAACACCGCGCTGCGGATCCCGGCGCGGGCCGCGGCGGCGGCGACCGCGTTGGCGAGGTTGCCGGTGGACGGGCAGGCCAGCACCTTGAAGCCGAGCTCGCGCGCGGCGGCGAGGGCGACCGCGACGACGCGGTCCTTGAACGAGTGGGTCGGGTTGCCGCTGTCGTCCTTCACCCACAGCCGCTGGAGGCCGAGCGACTCGGCGAGGTTGTCGGCGCGGACGAGGCGGGTCAGACCCGGCTCGGTGTTGGGCGTCTCGGCGACATTGGACGGGACGGGCAGCAGCCCGCGGTAGCGCCAGATGTTGCGCGGCCCGGCCTCGATGTCGGCGCGCGTGATGCCGCCGAAGTCGTAGGCGATCTCCAGGGGGCCGAAACACTCCTCGCAGGCGTAGAACGGGCCGAGGTCGCGGCGCGAGCCGCATTCGCGGCAGACGAGGGCGGTAGCGGGTCCGAGGTTGCCGGCGGGCGTGAGCTCGGCGTTGGCAGACGTGAGTGCCATGAGGGCGAGGGCCTTTCTCCCATCTTCCCTGCGCCACCTTGGTCGCAGGCCGGAGTTGGCACCATCTCCCGGCCGGCCCCGCAGGATCGCGAGCGCACTCGTACCGGGTGGTTGCCGGGGCTTCGCAGGGCCGGTCCCTCCACCCCTCTGGATGAGCGGTATTCAGTTGTCGTGACGAGCGCTATTGGCTCGTATGCGTGACTTTACATGATCTGACCGGATGCCAGGCCAGCGGGTTCCAACGCCTGAGACGTTACCCGGACGCGTCCTTGATCACGCGGCCGCGTCCCCGGCGTCCGGACTCCGCCGGCGGCCGGGGCTCGGGCGCGCGCTGGGTGGGGTCGAGGAACACGTGGCGGACGATCGGGATCCGCTCCCTGAGCCGCCGGTCGATCGCGCCCGCGACGTCCTCGGCCTCGTCGGCGCTGATCTCGTCCGAGAAGTGGACCTTGGCGGCCACCAGGAGCTCCTCCGGGCCGAAGTGCATGGTCAGCAGCTCGTCCACGCCGGTGACCCCGGGCGCCCGGGCGATCTCGGCGCGGATCTCGCGCAGGGCGTCGGGGTCGGCGGCCCGGCCGATGAGCAGGCCCATGCTGTCGCGGCCGAGGGCGAACGCGACGGTGACCAGCAGCAGGCCGATCAGGATCGAGGCGAGGCCGTCCCAGAGCGCGGACCCGGTGATCTCGCGCAGCGTCAGCCCGGCGGCGGCGATCGCGAGCCCGATCATGGCGGCGGTGTCCTCGAAGAGCGCGGCCTTGAACGTCACGTCCGGTGTGCGCCAGACGTGGTCGACGAGCCGGCGGCCGTTGCCCGAGGTCTCGCGGCGCGCCTGGGTGTAGGCCCGCACCCACGATGTTCCTTCGAGGACGGCCGCGAGCGCGAGGACGGCGTAGGCGAGCCAGACGTGCGTGCCCTCGCCGCTGTGGCCGCTGATCGCGAGCACGCCCTCGAAGATCGAGAAGCCGGCCCCGGCCACGAAGATCCCGAACGCCGCCAGCAGGGACCAGAAGTAGCGCTCGTTCCCGTACCCGAACGGGTGGCGCCGGTCGGGCGGGCGGGCGCTGCGCCCCAGCGAGGCGAACAGGAACCCCTGGTTGAGGGTGTCGGCCACGGAGTGGGCGCCCTCCGCGAGCATCGCGCTCGATCCCGCGAGGGCCCCGGCGATCAGCTTGGTGATGGCGAGGATGAGGTTCGCCGCTCCCGCGACGAGCACGGTCTTCTTCGTTTCGGACCTGCTCATCCCGCCCCGGTACCCGCCGCCAAAGCCCCTAATCCAGGCACTTCCGGCGGTCGCGGGACGGCCTCCACCCCCATCACCCGGGTCACTTTGAAGCGCATCGGTCCCAACTGAGACCCTGCCCGTATGAGCCAAGTGCTGGTGGCATCGAACCGGGGCCCGGTGTCGTTCTCCCTGACCGAAGACGGCGTGCTCACCATGCGGCGCGGAGGGGGCGGCCTGGTCTCGGGCCTCGCCGCCGTCACCAGTGCCCCGCGCGCCCTCGGCCCGCCGCAAACGAGCGGCTCCCCCGCCGACGCCTTGCGTCCCCCTTCCC
>NZ_SMKU01000248.1 GCF_004349215.1 Actinomadura rubrisoli
GGGGTGGGCGACGGGCTGGGCGACGGGGACCGGCTGGGCGTCGGCGACACGCTCGGGGACGGCGACGGGCTGGAGGGCCGCTCGGACTGCTGCTCGACCGGCCGCCGGGTCGACGGCCCCGTGCTCGGGACGGTCTCGCTCGACGCGGGCGGCTCGCTGGGGTCGCTGACCTTCTGCCCGGCCTTGCCCTTGTCGCCCGAGCCGAACACGAGCGCCGCGGAGACCGCCACGATCGCGACGATCAGCGCGGCGGCGCCGGCCAGTACGGCCGAGCGGCCCGGGCCGGTGACGACTTTCCGCAGGCCGTGCCCGCCCCGCGCCGCAGGGAGGTCGCGCGGAAGGGTGTTGCCCGCAGCCCACTCGGCGGGCGTCGGCAGCCGCTCGGGCGCGCCGCCCACCTGAGTCTGGTCCGGGCCGGCCTGACCGGCTTCCCGTCCCAGGCCCAGGTCGCTGAGGTCGTCGCGGCCGTCCCGCCCGGCCGCTGCGGCACCGGCGGCACCGGCGGCACCGGCCGCGGCGAGCGGCCCGTCCGCGGCGTCGTCGCCTGTCTCGGCGGCCAGGACACTGCCGACGGCGAGCATCGCCGTCTCGTCGGCGTCGCCCGCCGGTCGGGCGCTCTCGGCGACCGGGGCGGCGGCCTCCTCGTGCCCGAGCAGGCGCATCAGCACCAGCCGCGCGGGCGGGCGCCGCTCGGCGTCCTTGTCCAGGCAGTCGGTGACGAGGTCGCGCAGCGGGCCGTCGAGGTCGCCGAGGTCGGGCTCCTCGTGCAGGATCCGGTTGATGACGGCGGGGATGGTGTCCTGGCCGAACGGCGGCTCGCCGGTGGCCGCGAACGCGAGCGTGACCGCCCAGCAGAACACGTCGGCGGCGGTGCCGACCTCGTCGCCGCGGATCTGCTCGGGCGCCATGTAGGACGGGGTGCCGATCACCCGGCTGGTGAGCGTGGTGGAGCCGCTGATGGCGCGGGCCACGCCGAAGTCGATGACGCGCGGGCCGTCCGGGCCGATCAGCACGTTGTGGGGCTTGAAGTCCCGGTGGATGATCTCGGCCTGGTGGATCGCGGCGAGGGCGGTCGCGGTGCCCACGGCGAGCCGGTCGAGGGCGGCGCCGCGGAGCGGGCCGTCCTGGGTGACGTGCTGGTTGAGCGAGGGCCCCCGGACGTACTCGCTGACGATGTAGGGCCGATCTCCGTCCACGTCGGCGTCGATCACCTGGGCGGTGCAGAACGGCGCGACGCGCTTGGCGACCTCCAGCTCCCGCAGGAACCGGGCGCGCGCCTTGTCGTCGGAGGTCAGCTCGGAGTGCAGCAGCTTGATCGCGACCTGGCGGCCGTCGTCGTCCGTGCCGAGGAAGACGGTGCCCTGGCCGCCCTCCCCCACCCGTCCGATCAAGGCGTACGGACCCAGCCGTTCCGGATCACCGGACCGCAGCGCCCCAACCTCCATGCGTGGAACCGTCCCTCTCCCAAATCGACGGACCGAACGGGTCACGGGCCGTTCGTCGCAGGCCGGCGCTCCCCTTATGTGACGCCCCAAACCACGGGGAAGTTCACCCGGCCCTGCGACCATACGGCGCGATCTGACCCACCGCTTCCGTTCGGACACATTTGGGCCGCAGCACCACCCTAGTGCCGCGACCTCCGCCCTGACGCCGTGCGAACACCGCTTCCGCTCCGCAAGACTGTGCCGGTGACCACACTGGGCGGACGCCGCGCCTATACCCGCGCCGAACTGATGGATGCATACGGGCTCGGACGAAGCACGCTGGAGAAGTGGTACCGCGAGCGCGAGCGCACCGGCCACCCCGAACCGGCCGGGACGATCGGCTCCCAGCTCGTCTGGGACGCGGCCGCCTGGGACGACTGGTACGCCGCGCGGGGGCCCGCCGTCCCGTCCGGCGCCGTCTCCCGGGACGAGCTGGCCGCGCGCCACGGCCTCAGCCGTCACCGCCTCAAGCAGCTCTGGGCCGACCGCGCCTCCAACGGCCACCCGGAGCCGGCGCACCGCGCGGGCAAGGCCCTGTACTGGGACGAGGCCGAGTGGACCGCCTGGTACGAGGCCCACCGGGACCGTCCGCCGCAGGCCGCGTCCGGGAGCGGGACGGGGGTCGACGACCTGGTCACGCTCGCCGAGGCCGCGCGGATCCTCGGCCTCGCGCAGACGAGCGTCACCGTCTACCCCAAGCGCCCGCCTGCGGGCTGGCCGGAGCCGGCGCGCGTCGAGCGGCTCGGCGGCGGCCGGGTCCGGCGCCTGTACCGCCGCGCTGATATCGCGGCCTACGGCGAACGCAGGCTTAGGGCGTGAAGTGCACCAGCACCTCGGGGTTGGCCAGGGAGTCGCGGTTGGCGGCCCGGTCGACCGGGGTGCCCTGGAGGATCTTGCGGACGGGGACCTCCAGCTTCTTGCCCGACAGGGTGCGGGGGATGCCGGGGACCGCGTTGATCTCGTCCGGGACGTGGCGGGGCGACAATGCGGAGCGGATCTCGCGCTTGAGCCGCGCCACCAGGTCGTCGGCGAGGGACACGCCCGGCGCGAGCTGGACGTACAGGAGCAGGCGGCCCTCCTGGCCGAGGCGGCCGGTGTCGATGACGAGGCTGTCGGCGATCTCCTCGAACGCCTCGACGACCCGGTAGAAGTCGGCGGTGCCCATGCGGACGCCGCCGCGGTTCAGGGTGGAGTCGGAACGGCCGTAGATGACGCAGCCGCCGTCCGGCAGGATCTTGATCCAGTCGCCGTGCCGCCACACGCCCGGATACATGCCGAAGTAGGAGTCGCGGTACCGCTCGCCGCCCTCGTCCTTCCAGAAGGAGACCGGCATGGACGGCATCGGCTCGGTGATGACCAGCTCGCCGACCTCGCCGACGACGGGCTCGCCATCGTCGCCGAACGCCTCGACCTTCGCGCCCAGCCCGCGGCACTGGATGACGCCCGCGCGGAGCGGCAGCAGCGGGGACGGGCCGACGAAGCCGGTGCACAGGTCGGTGCCACCGGAGAACGAGCCGAGGAGCAGGTCGGAGCCGACCGCGTCGTACACCCAGGCGAAGCCCTCGGGCGGCAGCGGCGAGCCGGTGGAGCCGATGCCGCGCAGGCCGGACAGGTCGAGGTCGCGTCCGGGGGTGCGGCCCTCCTTGGCGGACGCCATGATGTACGGCGCGCCGACTCCCATGTAGGTGACGCCGGTCTCGGCGGCGAGCGTCCACAGGTCGAGGGGGGCACCGTCGTACATGACGACGGTGGAGCCCACCAGCAGGCCGCCGATGAGGTAGTTCCACATCATCCAGCCGGTGGTGGTGTACCAGAAGAACACGTCCCCGGGGCCGAGGTCCTGGTGGAACGACAGGGCCTTGAGGTGTTCCAGGACGACGCCGCCGTGCCCGTGGACGATCGGCTTGGGCAGCCCGGTCGTCCCGGACGAGTAGACGACCCACAGCGGGTGGTCGAACGGGACGTCCTCGAACTCCAGGGTGTCGTGGCCGCGGCGGGGCAGGTCGCGGTAGGGCACGCCCAGCCGCAGCCCGTCCGGGGAGGCGGCCGGGTCCAGGTAGGGGATCAGGACGGTGGCGGCGAGGGTGGGCAGCGCGGCCTCGATCTCGGCGACGACGTCGCGGCGGTCGAACCGCTTGCCGTTGTAGGCGTAGCCGTCCACGGCGATGAGGACCTTCGGCTCGATCTGCGCGAACCGGTCGATCACCGAGGACGATCCGAAGTCCGGGGAGCAGGACGACCAGATCGCGCCGAGCGAGGCCGTCGCCAGGAAGCAGATCAGCGCCTCGGGGATGTTGGGCAGGTAGGCCGCCACCCGGTCGCCCTTGCCGACGCCCAGGTCGGCCAGGCCCGCGCGGACCTCGGCCACGTGCAGGGCCAGCTCGCGGTAGGGCAGGACGCGGTGCCCGCCGGCCTCGGACCGGAAGACCACGGCGGTCTCGTCTGGGGCCTCGGAGGCCCTCCGCAGCGCGTTGGCGGCGTAGTTGAGCGTCGCGCCGGGGAACCAGCGCAGCCCGTCCACCGGCATGGGGCCGCCCGCGCGGACCGGGCCGTCGCCGCGCGTGCCGACGACCTCGAAGTGGCTCCAGACCGCGTCCCAGAACGCGTCGACCTCCGTGACCGACCAGCGCCACAGGTCGTCGTAGGACTCGGCGCGCACGCCCCGGTCCCAGAGCCAGTGGACGAAGCGGGTCACCCGCGCGTTCGCGACGACCTGCTCCGACGGCTCCCACAGGGCCGAGCCCTCGGAGACCTCATGGTCACGGGACATCTCTCTCCCCTTCCGCCGCGCCGCACTACGCGGACCATCCCCAATATCGGTCCCGCCGCACGGCCCGCGCAACTTCCCCGATCTTGCGCGGTCAGAGACGGGTGAGCTCGGCGACCGCGCTCACCACCGCGTGGGTGTCGGCGAGCGTCGCCAGGACCCGCCCGGCGCCGGCCGATCGCAGCTCGGCCTCGGTGGCACTGCCGGTGGCGACCGCGATCATCGGGGAGCCGGCGATGCGCGCGGCCTGGACGTCGCGGGGCGAGTCGGCGATGTAGACGGTCGCGGACTCGGGGTAGCCGGTGCCGTGCCGCTCCCCGGCGCGCGTGCGGGCCAGCTCCAGCAGCGCGGCCTTGCTGTAGACGCCGTTCTCGTAGCCGCCGGAGTCCAGATCGAGGTGCGGGGCAAGGCCCAGCTCGGTCACCTTGAGCACCGCGTTGGGCCGCACCGACCCGGTCAGGACGGACTGGACGACGCCGGGAACGTGCGAGAGGGCCTCGACGGCCTCGCGGGCCCCGGCCAGCACCCGGCCGTGGGCGCGCAGGTCGGCGCGGCGGGTCGCGAACGCCTCGGCGAGCGCGGCCATGAACGCGTGCAGGTGGTCGTCGGTCGTGACGACGTCGTTGAACGCCAGCGTCTCGAAGATGATCTCCGACTCGGTGCGGCCGGGGGTGGGCGCGAGCCGCAGGAGGGGGCGCCCGACCGTCCGCTGGAACGCCTCGGCGTAGGCGTCCCGGGTGATCCGCCCGACGTCGACCAGGGTGTGGTCGATGTTCCACAGCACCAGACGGTTGAGCGTCGACATCCCGTTCCCATGCGCGTCGGCGGGCGCCGGGACCGGCGCCCGCGGCGTGGAGCGAGCTTATCGGGCGCTCACCGCAACCGGGCGCCGTCAGGGGCCCATATGCGGGTAGCGGTAGTCGGTCGCCGGCACGAACGTCTCCTTGATCGACCGGACGTTCACCCACCGGAGCAGGTTGAACACCGACCCGGCCTTGTCGTTGGTGCCGCTGGCGCGCGCGCCGCCGAACGGCTGCTGGCCGACGACCGCGCCGGTCGGCTTGTCGTTGATGTAGAAGTTGCCCGCGGCGAAGCGGAGGGAGTCGGTGGCGGCCGCGATCGCCGCCCGGTCCCGCGCCACGATCGCGCCGGTCAGCCCGTACTCCGCGATGCCCTCCATCTGGTGCAGGACGGAGTCGTAGTCGCGGTCGTCGTAGACGTGGACGCCGAGGATCGGGCCGAAGTACTCGGTGGTGAAGATCTCGTCGGTGGGATCGGAGGACTCCAGGACCGTCGGCCGGACGAACCAGCCCTCGGAGTCGTCGAGCCCGCCGCCGGCCAGGACCCGCATCGAGGAGATCCCCCGGGCCCGCTCGATCGCCGCGCGGTGCTTGGCGAAGGCCCGCTCGTCGATCACCGCGCCCATGAACGCCGACAGGTCCGCGGCGACGTTGCCCATGGTCAGCCCGTCGACCTCGGCGCAGAACTCGTCGCGCATCCCGTCCCAGACCGAGCGGGGGATGTACGCGCGGGACGCGGCGGAGCACTTCTGCCCCTGGTACTCGAAGGCGCCGCGGATCAGCGCGGTCTTCAGCACGGCCGGATCGGCGGACGGGTGCGCGACGACGAAGTCCTTGCCGCCGGTCTCGCCGACCATGCGCGGATAGCCCTTGTAGCCGCCGATGTTCTCGCCGACCGTCCGCCACAGATGCTGGAAGGTGCGGGTCGAACCGGTGAAGTGGATGCCGGCCAGCTCAGGATGGCGCAGCGCGACGTTCGAGACGGCCTCCCCGTCCCCGGTCACCAGGTTGATCACGCCGGGCGGCAGCCCGGCGGCCTCCAGCAGCCGCATCGTGTGGTGCGCGGCGAGCTGCTGCGTCGGGGACGGCTTCCAGACCACCACGTTGCCCATCAGCGCCGGGGCCGTGGGCAGGTTCCCGGCGATCGCACTGAAGTTGAACGGGGTGATGGCGAGGACGAACCCCTCCAGCGGCCGGTACTCCATCCGGTTCCACACGCCCGGCGAGGAGTTCGGCTGCTGCTCGCGGATCTGCCGCGCGTAGCCGACGTTGAACCGCCAGAAGTCGATCAGCTCGCAGGCCGCGTCGATCTCGGCCTGCTGCACCGACTTGGACTGGCCGAGGATCGTGGCGGCGTTCAGCGTGGCCCGCCACGGCCCTGCCAGCAGCTCGGCGGCCCGCAGGAAGATCGCGGCACGGTCGTCCGCCGCCATGGCCCGCCAGGCGGGCGCCGCCTCACGCGCGGCGGCGACGGCCTCGGCCACATCGGCGTCAACGGCATTGCCCAGCCGGCCGAGGACATGACCGCGGTTGTGAGGCTCCACGACGTCGATCGGCGCCCCCGCGCCCATACGCCGCTCGCCCCCGATCGTCATCGTCAGCTCGGTCTCCGCGCCGCCAAACTCCTTGATCTTGGCTTCAAGCGCAGCCCGCTCGGCGCTCCCCGGCGCATACCCCTTGACCGGCTCATTCACCGGTACCGGAACAACAGTGACGGCGTCCATTCGTGTCTCCTTGCATTGCCCTCGGCGTCAGGCGTTGCACGCCTTCCTTCAACGGACAATGCGGCGATCGCTGCATCGCTCCGTCTCGCCTAGCGGCTCGCTTCGCGATCAGGTTCTCGCTTCGCTCGAACCTGGCTTCGCACGCGATCGCAACGCCGAGGCCGTCGACGCCGGGGCTTAATGCGTTGTTGCGTGCTTATTGCAGTGCCCTTGGTGTCCCTACCCGTCCGCGCGGCCCCGATGCGTGCAGAGCTGGGAAGGTTACGGGAGGTGGGCGAGTTCCTGGGTGGCGTACCAGAGGAGCTCGTGGCCGTCGGCGCCGTCCACGGCGAACCGGGCGTCGTCGTCGCCCGCGTCGGCGGCGGCCAGGGCGGCCGCGGCGGCGCCGATGTCGGCGGACGCGTCCGCGTCGTCCACATGGCCGGACGCGATCTTCGTCCAGGGGACGGCGTCCGACACCTCGACCCTGGCGCGGTCGCCGCGGCCCCACGCGACCGCCTGGTCGGGCACCTCGGCGGCCAGGACGACCCGGCGGCGCGGGGCGGCGGGGTCGGCGGCCAGCAGGCGCAGCGACGCGCGGGCCGCCGCGGTCAGCGCCGCGTACTCCAGCTCCTCCAGGTCACCGTCCGCGTACCACTCGCGCAGCGCGGGCGTCACCGCGAACGCGACGAGCGGAGCAGGACCGACCTCGCGCGCGGCGCGGGCGGCGGCGAGGAGCGTCAGTGTGGACGGCAGGTAGACGCGCATGAGGTCAGACAGTCTGCCAGACCGTCACGGCAGGACCCCCAACCCGCGCAACTCGGCGATGGTGGTGTCGGCGCCGGTGTGCAGGATGCCCCGGATGCCCAGGGCCTCGGCGGCGGTGACGTTGTGCTCGATGTCGTCGATGAACACGCACTCGCCGGGGGCCAGCCCGAGCCGCTCGACGGCGTGCCGGAAGATCCCCTCGTCGGGCTTGCGCATCCCGACCTCGCACGAGATGACCACGGCGTCGAACAGGTCGGCGAACAGCTCGCGCGGGTAGTGGTTGCCCCACGAGTTGGACAGCAGCGCCGTGCGGATCCCGGCGGCACGGGCCACGCGCAGCGCCTCGTACATGGGCTCAACCGGAGCGAACGCGCCGAACATACGGGCGATCAGGCCGGCGGCGGCGACCGGACCGCCGTCCACGGTCAGCAACTCGGCCGCCAGGAGCCGCTCGAACTCCTCGGGGGCAAGCGAGCCGTCCTCCAGCCCATGGATGGGGTTGATCCCGTCCCCGTCGTAAGCCTGCTTCACCCAGGCACGCATCACCACGCGATAACGCTCCGCGTCGATGCGGTCGGCGGCCAACCAGGCGCCGACCGCATCGCTCAGCGGGGACGTGAGGACACCGCCCCAGTCAGTGATCACACCTTTGACGCTCACGGCCCGATGGTAAGTGATCCCCACCCCAATACCGAACCCCGTTCTGCCAGCCTGGCCGCACACCTCCCCCACCATCACCTCTCCCACAGCCCGCTGCGCTCACTGCACCGATCGCGCGCAGTACCCGTTGGACGAGGGGCGTGTTGGCGCCTGCCGCTGGGCGCACTGCAGTAGGTAGGTGGTAGTTGCCTGAGGGCGCGACAACCCCAAACGTTGCGATCGCGTGCGAAGCCAGTTGCGAGCTTGCGAGCAACTGATCGCGCAGCGAGCCGCCAGGCGAGACGAAGCGATGCAGCGATCGCCGCATTGCCCGCCGAAGGAGGGCCGCCAAGGCCCGACGCCAAGGGCAATGCAATAAACTACGCCGATCTCAGGCGTTGCAGCGCCTCCCTGACGCCGCCGTCGGTCTCTTGTAGGACCAGGGTCGCGCGCGCGGCGGGGACCTCGCCGAGCAGTGACACGAGCGCGACGCGGGTGTTGCCTCCCGCTTCGGACAGCGCGTTCTCGCAGGTGCGGGCGTCCATGCCCGTCGCCTCGGTGAGGATCCGCACCAAGCGGGCGCGCAGCTTGGAGTTCAGCGCGTTCACGCTGACCATCAGGTTGGAGTAGGTGCGCCCGAGGCGCACCATCAGCGTGGTGGAGAAGGAGTTGAGCACCAGCTTGGTCGCGGTGCCGGCCTTCATGCGGGTCGAGCCGCTGATCACCTCGGGGCCGGTGGCGAGGCCGATGTGCACCTCAACTTCGTCGCCGTAGGGCGTGTGCGGGTTGCAGCTGATCAGGGCGGTGCGCGCCCCGGCGCCGGCCGCCGCGCGCAGCGCGCCCACCACGTAGGGTGTGCGGCCGCTCGCGGCGATGCCGATGGCGATGTCGCCGTCCTGGACCTCCTGCGCGTCCCGGATGCCGAGTTCGACGTCGTCCTCGACGTCGGAGACCGCCTGGGAGAGCGCGCCGGGGCCGCCGGCCTGGTGGGCGACGACGCGTCCCCAGATGCCGAACGTCGGGGGCAGCTCGGCGGCGTCGATCACCGCGAGCCGTCCGGACGTGCCGGCGCCGAAGTAGTGGACGCGCCCGCCCGCGCGCAGTGACTCGACGGCGAGGTCGACCAGCCGGGCGACCTCGGGCAGGACGGACGCGACGACCATCGGCACGGTCGCGTCCTCTGTGTTGATCAGTCGCAGCACCTCCAGGGTCGGCAGCGTGTCGACGTCGAGGGTCCGGGGGTTCCGGCCCTCGGTGGGGAGCTCGCAGTCGATCACCGACGCCTCCGGTCGGGTCGCACGGTCCGGCCGCGGACCGCCTCGAATGTGGCTTCCAGGGCCTTGCGGGTCGGCCCGTAGGTGCGCTGCGCCACACCGACGAAGACGCAGTCGACAACGGTGAGCTGCGCAAGCCTGCTGGCGGTGGCGCCGGAGCGGAAGGTCGTCTCCCGCGCCGCGGTCGTCAGGATCAGGTCGGCCACCTCCGCGATCGGGGACTTCGGGAAATTGGTCAGCGCCACGGTCTTCACTCCGTTGCTCTTGGCGACCTCCAGCGCGTCGATGGTCTCCACCGTCGCGCCCGTGTGCGAGATCCCGATCGCCACGTCCCCGCTGCCCAGCACCGCGGCGCTGGTGAGCATGATGTGGGCGTCCGACCACGCCGAGCAGACCCTTCCGATACGGTGGAGCTTCTGCTGGAAGTCGGCCGCGACGAAGGCGCTCGCTCCCACGCCGTAGACGTCCACGCGGTCGGCGGCGACGACCGCGTCCACGACCTGCTCGAGCATCTTGATGTCGAGCTGGGCGGCGGTCTCCTCCACGGCACGCGCGTCGGCGAAGGTCACCTTCTCCACGATCTGTTCGAGGGAGTCGTCGGGACTGATGTCGCTGCCGATGACCCGGCCGCCGGAGGCGCTCTGGGCCCGTCCCGCCTCGGTGGCGAGGGTCAGTCGGAGCTCTGGATAACCATGAAACCCGATCGCCCGGCAGAACCTGATGACCGTGGTCTCAGAGGTGCCACAGGTCTGGGCGAGTTCGGTGATGGTGGAGTTGGCGACCCCCTCGGGGTCGTCGATGACGCGTTGAGCGACTCTTCGCTCGGCGGGGGGCAGCGAGGGCAGGAGTGAGCGCACCCGCACCACGGTGCTCAGCGGCGTCTGATCCTTGGACGCCGCCTCGTCCCTGGGCACTCCGGGCTCCCCCGCGCTTCCCGGCTCGGGGCCGATCGGTTTCCTCATGTAAGGAATTTTCTTACTTGCAGGATGTCACGTCAACGGTAGAAAAGGCTACGGTCGCCATGTGTTGACCCATTTGGCCGGTCCGTACGTGGTCGGTATAGACGCGGGTGGCACGAAGACCCGCTGTGTCGTACTGACGCTCGGGGGAGCTCTGGCCGGTTCCGGCACCGGCCCCGGGGCCAACCCCAACTCCGGAGGCGACACCGCGGGGGCGCTGACCACCGCCCTGCGGGAGGCGCTCGGGGACCTGGACCGCACCCACATCCTCACCGGCGTCTTCGGGATCGCCGGTGCCGGCTCCGCCGGCCGGCCCGCCGCCGTCGCGGCGGCGCGGCAGGCATGGCAGTCCTTCGGCCTGCGCGGCGCGCCCGCCGTGGTGACCGATATCGCGGTGGCGTTCGCCGCCGGCACCAACGAGCCCAAGGGCATCGTGGTGTTCTCCGGCACCGGTGCCGGGGCGGCGGTCATCAGCGACGGCACGATCGTGCAGCGCGCCGACGGCTACGGCTGGCTGGTCGGGGACGAGGGTTCCGCGGTCTGGCTCGGGAAGGAGGCGGTCAGGGCGGCCCTCGCCGCCTACGACGGCCGGGGCTCCCCGACGCTGCTCACCGATTCGGTCCCCCGGGCGCTGCTCGGCGCCACCGTGGTCGCGGAGATCGACTCGGCACGGCGGCGGGTCCGGCAGCACCGGGCGCTGGCCTTGGCCGGCGCCCCGGCGCAGGCCGCCCCGCCGCCGGGCGCCCCCGCCCTGTCCCACGCCACCTCCCTGTCCTCCGGGGGCGGCACGGGAACCGCCGTGCTGATCTCCGATTCCCCGTATCCGCAGCCCGGTGACGGGACGCCCGACGCGCGGGGGCAACCGGACGGGCCCGGGCACCCCGAGATGGCCGGGACGCCGCCGAACCCGCAGCTCGCCCAGGCCATCATCAAGGAGGTGTACGGCCGCCCGCCCGCCGCCCTGGGCCGCCTCGGCCCCGTGGTCGCCGCCGCCGCGGCCGCCGGTGATCCGGTGGCGAGGCGCATCACGCAGGAGGCCGCCGAGTGGCTGCTCCGCGACGTCGACGCGGTGCGCCCGGCCCTCTCCGACCCCTGCGCGCCGGTCGTCATGCACGGCTCGGTGCTGCGCTCGGGCCCGGTCGCCGAGGCGGTCCGCACCGGGCTGCGCGACCGGTTCGCCGAGGCGCCCCGGAGCGCGGGCGACGGGGCGGTCGGCGCGGCCGGGCTGGCACTGCGCCGCCTCGGCCACCCCCTTCCCGGCTGAGCCGCACCCGCCGGGCCGGCTCCCGGTGCGAGGACGAGGACGGCGCCCCGGCCGTCCGCCTCATCGCGATGGACCCCACAAGATCCGCAATCGCCTGCGGGCGCGGGGTCCATCGTGATTGAGTTGTGACCACGGTGGACACAGATCCGCCGGAGCGGTCGCGTTGAGTCCGCTACCGGTGGGACCACCGGCCACAGACGTGGCTCGTACCGATTTGGCTGCGTTCTTTCGCAGCGTCGTCCGTGTGCGCCCGGCCCTGCCCTCGCCTGGGCAGGCCCGCTGAGGGCGCCGTTCGAGCGGCCTCCCGTCCCGTC
Source organism: Actinomadura rubrisoli (assembly GCF_004349215.1). GTDB lineage: Bacteria > Actinomycetota > Actinomycetes > Streptosporangiales > Streptosporangiaceae > Spirillospora > Spirillospora rubrisoli. The sequence continues at coordinate 11,973 of NZ_SMKU01000248.1, forward strand.
GGGCGGCACCGCCCGCTCGGTGCGCTCTCGCGACCCCGGACGACGGCCAACTCCGTCACCACGTCGAACGAGGTCGCATGCACTCCCTCCCCAGGTCGGGGCGTCTTCGCCCTGCCCTCGCCCGCCTCGCACGCGCCGTCCGCCCCCCGCTTTCCCGGCCTCACCGCAGGCGCCGAGCGGGCCGGACCCGCAGACGCCGTCTCTATGTGAGCATTGTCACGGTGCTGAGCGTGATCGTCAGCGCCGTCATGGTCGCCTACCTCCGCACGCCGCTGCCGACCGAGCCGCAGCCGGGGGTCACCGACGAGGGCTCCACCGTCTACTACGCCGACGGCCGGACGCCGCTGTTCCGGCTCGGCGCCAACCGGGACATCGTCCGGCACGACCAGATCCCCGACCGGCTGCGCTGGGCGGTGCTGGCCGCCGAGGACCGCGGCTTCTACGGCGACCACGGCGTCTCCCCCGCCGGGACGGTCCGCGCCCTGTGGAACAACGCGTCCGGCGGTGCCACGCAGGGCGGCTCCACCATCACCCAGCAGCTCGCCCGCAACTACTTCAAGGGGCTCAGCCGGGACCGGACCGCCGGGCGCAAGTTCAAGGAGATCTTCGTCGCGGTCAAGCTCGCCCGGCACCGGGACAAGGACGAGATCCTCGACCTCTACCTCAACACGATCTTCTTCGGCCGCCAGACCTCGGGCGCGCAGGCCGCGGCCCGCGCCTACTTCGACAAGGACGTCTGGCAGCTGAACGTCGCCGAGTGCGCGCTGCTCGCCGCGATGATCCAGCGTCCGGCGTACTTCCGGACGCGGGGTGACGACGGGCCCGCCCGCGCCCTGCGGGCCCGCTGGAGGTACGTGCTGGACGGCATGGTCGCGATGGGCAGGCTCAGCCGGGCCGACGCCGACCGGCAGCGCTTCCCCGCCACGCGGGACGAGTGGCGCGGGGTGGAGCTGTCGGGCCAGAGCCTGCTGGTCAGGCAGCGGGTCCTGGACGAGCTGCGCGCCCTGCGCATCCCCGTCGAGAGCGTCATGAACGGCCGGCTGAGGATCTACACCGGGCTCGACCCGCGCTGGATGGGGTACGCGGAGCAGGCCATGAAGCGGGCTCAAGAGCCGCGCTGGCCGGGGCACGTGCGCGGCGGCCTCATCGCCGTGGACCCGGCGGACGGCGCCGTCAAAGCGTTCTACGGCGGCGACCCGAAGCGCAGCCAGTTCGACTCGGTCTTCAACCCGGTGGCGCAGGCCGGGTCCACGTTCAAGCCCTACGTGCTGGCCGCCGCCCTGCGCCGCGGGTTCAGCGTCCGGTCGCGGGTGAGCGGCAAGTCGCCGCGCAAGTTCGCGCCGGACGGCAGCGAGACGCCGATGACCGCGCCCGGCTACCGGGTCGACAACGACGGGAAGATCGGCTCGCTCGGCGCGATGGACCTGGTCAAGGCGACCGCCCTGTCGGTGAACACCGGCTATGTGAAGCTGGCCTTCGAGGCCGGGGTGGCGAACGTGCTGAGGACCGCGCTGGACTTCGGGGTCCCGGCGTCCGCGCTCAAGCCGTTCAAGGGGCAGGCCGGGATCGCGCTCGGGACCGCCGACGTCGCGGCGGTCCACCAGGCGGCCGGGTACGCGGCGCTCGCCAACGGCGGCACCGCGGTCACGCCGCACCTGATCACCAGGATCGTGGACGCGCGCGGCAAGGACGTCCCGCTCCCGTGGCACCGGCCGGGCCGCCGCGTTATCAACGGCGAGCGGGCGGCGCAGGTGACGTACGCCCTGCGCGCGACCGTCACCGAGGGGACGGGTCGGCGCGCGGCCCTGCCCGACCGCGATGTGGCCGGCAAGACGGGGACGACCGACAACAACCGCGCGGCCTGGTTCGTCGGATACGTGCCGCGGCTGTCGGCGGCCGTGGTGATGGCCAACACCCGGCCCGCGCCGCTCAAGGACCTGCCCGGCTTCCCCGGACGCGTCGCCGGGGAGAACCTCCCGTCCTCGGTATGGCGGTGGTTCATGGAGAAGGTCACCCGCGACCTGCCCGCGGAAGCGTTCCCCGAACCCGTCTTCTCCGGCATCAAGGCCGATTGGGACGACACGCCCCCTCCCC